>NZ_JBGCCA010000003.1:0-325995 GCF_041261265.1 Streptacidiphilus sp. MAP12-33 | reverse complement strand
TTCCGCGCCGACCCGGACGTCACCGCGGCCCTCACCGCCGCCCGCCTGCCCGACCTCGCCCTCCCCACCGCCGCCGACGGCCTGACCGGCCTCCTGACCGACCGCGCCGCGTTCGAGGACTTCGACGTCGACGCGGCCGCCGCCCGCGGCATGGCCTTCGAGGCACTGGACCAGCTCGCCATGGAACACCTCCTCGGCGCCCGCTGAGCGTCCGGGGAAACGTCGAACGGCCCGTCAGCCGGGGCTGACGGGCCGTTCTCGCCTGGTGCACGACCACGCGGCGATCACTCCACCACGGTGGACCGATTCCCGGTGGGCGACAGGTGACCGCGCAGGAACGCCAGTGCGGCCGCGTCGTCGTCGGGGCCGCCGGCCTCGTGACCGTTGTAGCGCCAGACGTCAATGGACTTGGTGCCCGCGTAGGCGTGGTAGGCCGCGTAGACGGTGGAGGGCGGCGTGACCGGGTCCATCAGCGCGACCGAGAACCGGGCGGGGACCTGGGCACGGGCGGCGAAGTGGACGCCGTCCACGTAGGAGAGGGTGCGCAGCACCGCCGCCTCCCGGTCGCGGTGGGTGGCCAGGTAGTCGACGACCTCACGGTAGGGGTGGGCGTCGGTGATCGTCAGAGCACGGGGGATGTCACACAGGAAGGGAACATGGGCGACGACACCCACGAGATCGGACACGAGCGCGGCGACGGCCAGGGCCGTCGCCCCGCCCTGACTGCCCCCGACCACCGCCACACGCGTCGGGTCGACGAACCCGAGGGAACGGACCGCGTCGACGGCGCGGACCCCGTCCGTGAACAGACGCCGGTAGTAGTAGCCCGCGGGATCGCCGATGCCGCGCGTCATGACGCCGGGGACCTGGGGGCCGGTCGGCGCCGGATCCGGTGTGTCGCCGCGGCTCCAGCCGGAGCCCTGACCGCGGGTGTCCATGATCAGGTGCGCGTAGCCGGCCGCGGCCCAGTGCAGGTTCTCCAGGACGTGGCCGCGGCCGCCGCCGTAGCCGACGTACTGCACGACGGCGGGCAGGGCGGCCCGCCTTCCGCGCGGGAGCCGGAGCCAGCCGCGGACCGGGTCGCCCCCGAAGCCGGGGAAGGTGACGTCGTAGCAGTCGAGCGCGGACAGACCGGTCTCCACCTCGGCGAGCACCACCTTCCCCTCGTGTGCGCGCGCCTGCCCCAGGGTCTGCGCCCAGAAGGCGTCGAAGTCGGACGGGGCCCGCTGGGCGCTGCGGTAGGCGGCGAGCTCGGGTTCCGGCAGATCGGTGAACATGACGCTCCTGGAATCGGGACCGTGAGGGTGACCGGGGCCGGCCTAGTCGAGGACGAACTCGGCGTGCAGGCGCCGGGTGTGGTCCAGGGTCCGGGTCGGGCCGTCCAGCCGTACCCGGGCGGTGAGCCGGCAGTCGGCGCTGGAGGCGGCCAGGCGCAGCTCCACCTCACCCGGCTCCACGATCCGTTCCCCACTGCGCCCGGTGAAGGAGGCCAGGTCCGCGGGGACAACGACCCGCACCCGGGTCTCCTCCCCCGGAGCCAGCGTGATCCGCTGGAAGCCGATCAGGCGCTGGACGGGCTGCACCACCGAGGCGACCGGGTCGTGCAGGTAGAGCTGCACCGTCTCGGTCCCCGCGCGCTCCCCGGTGTTGCGCAGGGTGAAGGCGAGGCGGATCTCCCCGTCCGTGCCGGCCGTGTGCTGCTCCACCTGGAGCCCCGACCAGGAGAACTCGGTGTAGCCGAGCCCGTGGCCGAAGGCGAAGGCCGGGCTGGGGTCGGTGCTGGAGACCTCGCTCGGCCCGGCCAGCCGGGCCGCGAGGTAGGTGGTGGGCTGGACCGCCGGGCGGCTCGGGATGCTGACGGGCAGTCGCCCCGAGGGGTTGGTCCGGCCGCTCAGCACCGAGGCGATCGCCCGGGTGCCCGCCTCGCCGGGGAAGAAGGTCTGGACGACGGCTGCCGCCTCGGTTCCGGCTCGCCCAAGGGCGTAGGGACGGCCCGCGAGCAGCACCAGCACGACCGGCTTCCCGGTATCCAGCAGGGTGTCGAGCAACTGCTGCTGCACCCCGGGGAGTTCCAGCGACTCCGCATCGCAGCCCTCACCGCTGGTACCGCGACCGAACAGGCCCGCCCGGTCTCCCAGGGCCAGGACGACCACGTCGCTGTCCTTTGCGGCGGCCACGGCCGCGGCGAAGCCGCCGGTGTCGGTGCCGTCCACGGTCGCGCCCTGGACCGCCCGAATCCGGCTCTCCGGGAAAGCCCTGGCCAGCTCCTGCTTCAGCGTCGGCAGTTCGATGCCGAGCGGGATCTCCGGGTGCTGGCTGCCGACATGGACGGGAAAGGCGTAGCAGCCCAGGACCGAGGTGGGCGTGTCGGCGTTCGGCCCGATCAGGGCGATGCGGCCGGGCCGTGCCAGCGGCAGCGTGCCGTCGTTGCGCACCAGGACCACCGCCTGCTCGGCGATCCGCTCCGCGAGCCGGCGGTTCTCCTCCGTGTCCAGATCGACGCTGCCACGCAGCGCGGCCGGGTCGTCGAGCCTGCTCCCGGCCAGGGCCGGCGGAATCGGGTTCCAGCCCGGGTCCAGCAGGCCGAGCTGCGCCTTCTGCACCAGGACGCGGCGCAGCGCGCGGTCGACGAGCGCCTCGGGCACGGTCCCGGCCCCGACCGCCCGCAGCAGCGGCTCGCCGAAGGTCTTGACGGTGGGCAGTTCCACGTCGACGCCGCTGGCCAGGGCGAGGCCTGCCGCCTCCGCCCAGTCGGCGGCGACGCCGTGCAGCAACTTGAGGAAGGCGACGCCGAAGTAGTCGGCCACGACGGTGCCTTCGAAGCCCCAGGTGTCCCGCAGCAGTCCGGTCAGCAGGGCCTCGTCGGCGGCGGAGGGAATGCCGTCGGTGTCGGTGTAGGCGTGCATCACCGAGCGCGGCCGGCCCTCGCGGACGGCCATCTCGAACGGCGGCAGGATCACGTCGGCGCGCTCGCGCGCGCCCATGCCGACGGGGGCGAGGTTGCGTCCGGCACGGGAGGCCGAGTAGCCGGCGAAGTGCTTGAGGGTGGCGACGACGCCGGTGGACTCCAGTCCCTGCACATAGGCGGTGGCCACCGCGCCGACCAGGTAGGGGTCCTCGCCGATGGTCTCCTCGACGCGGCCCCAGCGGCCGTCGCGGACCACGTCGAGGACGGGGGCGAGCCCCTGGTGGACGCCGACCGCGCGCATGTCGCGGCCGATCGCCACGGCCATCCGCCGGATCAGGGCGGGGTCGAAGGTCGCTCCCCAGGACAGCGGGACCGGGTAGGCGGTCGCGCCCCACGCGGCGAAGCCCGCCAGGCACTCCTCGTGGGCGAGCGCCGGGATGCCGAAGCGGTTCGCTGCGGCGATCCGCTGCTGACTGCGGGCCAGCGACAGCGCCCCGAGGGCGGGGTCGACCGGGGCGGTGCCGAACGGGCGGGTCAACTGGCCGAGCCCGTTGGGCAGCAGCGTGTCGAGGTCGGGCGGCGCCTCCATGTCGTGCTGGTGCGGGGCGACGTCCCCGCCCTCGTCGGAGGCGCCCACCCAGACGCCGACCAGCTGGGCGAGCTTCTCGGGCAGGGTCATCACGCCGATCAGGGCGTCCGCGCGCTCCTCGGGGGAGAGCGCGGGGTCGTGCCAGGGGGCGGTGGTGTCAGATGACGGCACGGCCAGGTTCATGGTGCGGATCTCTTTCCTCCGACGCCGTGCATACGGCGTCAAGCCGACGAGGCAGGGCCATTCCAGGGGGCGCGGGAGCCGACGCCGGCCTCCGCGGAACCCGCTCTCCTGAATGTTTCGCCCCTGTTGCCGAAAGTGCTGCCTCTGCCGGGACGTTAGGTCCCAACCCTCGCGCGGTCAACCCCGGATCTACGGGGCAGCCGAAGCGTGACGCCGGCAGCTCGACCGGCGATCTGGTGGCGTTTGCACCGTATTGATGCAGTGTGCTCGGCATCCCGCGGTGCCGATTCCTCCTCGCACCGACCTATTGACGCGCCGGATCGGCCCGCCATACGGTCCCCACCATTCGCTGACTGTCGGCATCGGTATCGAAAGTTTCGACGTATTCGGCACGATGCCTCTCGTCCACGGAAGGGACATCCATGGGCACCACCCTCAGCACTTCCCGCCCCCGGCCCGGGCGGCCGCGGTCGCGCGTCCGGCTGGTCACCATCGGGCTGGCCGCCGCGATCCTCGCCGTGCCGTCCGCCGTCGCGGCCGCCGACGACGCCGGCGCGCCCCAGGCCCCCGGTGACTCACTGCGGGCCATCGCCGCCAGGGAAGGCCTGCGCATCGGCACCGCCGTCGACATGGCCAAGCTCGGCACGGACACCGCGTACACGTCCGTGGTCGCCGACCAGTTCTCGGTGGTGACACCGGAGAACGTCATGAAGTGGGACGCGGTCGAACCGACGCGCGGCACGTACGACTGGCAGGCCGCCGACCGGCTGGTGAGCTTCGCCGAGCAGCACGACCAGCTGGTCCGCGGTCACACCCTGATGTGGCACAACCAGCTGCCCGGCTGGCTGACCAGCGGGGTCGCCGACGGCTCCATCGGCACCGCCGAACTGCGCGACATCCTGCACCAGCACGTGACCGACGAGGTCGGCCATTTCCGCGGCCGCATCTGGCAGTGGGACGTCGCCAACGAGGTCTTCGCCAACTCCTGGGACAGCCATCCGCTCGCGGACGGGGTCAACGGGGACGACTTCTGGGTGCAGCACCTCGGCGAGGGGGTCATCGCCGACGTCTTCCGGTGGGCCCACCAGGCCGACCCCAAGGCGCTGCTGATGTACAACGACTACAACATCACCGGCGAGGACGGCACCAACGCGAAGTTCCAGGCCGTCTACGACTTCGTCAAGCGGCTGCGCGCCCAGGGCGTGCCCATCGACGGCATCGGCGAGCAGGGCCACCTCGACACCCAGTACGGCTTCGATCCCCAGACGTTCCAGGCCGACCTGCAGGCCTTCGGCGACCTCGGTCTCAAGGTGGCCGTCACCGAGGCCGACGTGCGGACGTTCGTGAGCGGGACCGGCGCCGACGAGGTCCCGACGGACCAGCTCGCCGCCTTCGCCCAGCCCTACGAGTTCTCCGCCATGCTCACGGGCTGCCGGCTCGTGCGGCAGTGCATCTCGTTCACCGCCTGGGGCGTCGACGACGGCGACTCCTGGATCCCTAACACCTTCAGCGGGGAGGGCTACGGGCTGCTCTACGACGCCCGGCTGCGGCCGAAGCAGGCCTACTTCGCCCTGCGGCAGGACCTGCTGCTCGGCCTGTCGGCGCACCGCACGGACGGCTAAGTTTCGAAAATGTTTCGGAAATTTGCCATTGACTCCCCTTTGGGGCCCCCGCATAATTCCAGCATCCGAAACTTCCCCGCAACGGAGGTGACTCCGTGCGGAAGCACCCGGCAGCCAGGCGCACTTGGCACGCGGGTGACCGAGCCCGATGCGGGCGCCCACAGCGCGCCGCCGGCCTCTCCCCTTGAGAACGTATTTCGAAATGTTGCGAAGATGATCTTCAACCAGGGACTTTCCATGATGACGAGAAACACCCGCACCGCGACGGCCGCGGCCCTCGGTATGGCCATCGCTCTGGCCGCGACCGCCTGTGCCGGTGGTGGCAGCGCCGGCAACAGCGGCTCTTCCGACGGCCAGGTCACCCTCACCGTGTGGGAGAACTCGACGACCGGGCCCGGCGTGCAGTACTTCCAGGACGCCGCGAAGGCCTACCACCAGCTGCACCCGAACGTCACCGTCAAGATCCAGTCGATCCAGAACGAGGACCTCGACGGCAAGCTGCAGACCGCCCTCAACTCGGGTTCCGCGCCGGACATCTTCCTGCAGCGCGGTGGCGGCAAGATGCAGGCCATGGTGGACGCCGGCCAGATCCAGGCACTGAACCTCACCGACACCGACAAGGCGAACATCGGCACGGCGGCCCTGGCCAGTGCCTCGGTCGACGGCCAGGTCTACGAGGTGCCCATCGACACGCAGCCCGAGGGCGTCTACTACAGCAAGGACCTCTTCCGACAAGCCGGCATCACCGCGACGCCGACGAGCATGGACGAGCTCCAGGCCGACATCGTGAAGCTCAAGGCCATCAACGTGGCGCCCATCGCGGTCGGGGCCAAGGACGCCTGGCCGGCCGCGCACTGGTACTACAACTTCGCCCTGCGCGAGTGCAGCCAGGACGCCATGACGACGGCCGCCAAGTCCCTCAAGTTCACCGACGCGTGCTGGACCAAGGCGGGTGACGACCTCGCGTCGTTCGTCAGGACCAACCCGTTCCAGCAGGGCTTCCTGACCACCTCCGCCCAGCAGGGCGCCGGCTCCTCGGCGGGTCTGCTGGCGAACCACAAGGCGGCCATGGAGCTCATGGGCAGCTGGGACCCGGGGGTCATCGCCAGCCTCACCCCGGACCAGAAGCCGCTCCCGGACCTCGGCTGGTTCCCCTTCCCCGCCGTGACCGGCGGCCAGGGCGACCCGTCCGCGATCATGGGCGGCACCGACGGCTACTCGATCTCCAAGACCGCCCCCAAGGAGGCCCTCGGCTTCCTGCAGTTCCTGGTGACCAAGGAGCAGCAGGAGGCGTACACCAAGGCCTTCGTCACCATCCCGGTGAACAAGGACGCCCAGTCGGTCGTCACCGAGTCCTACAGCATCTCGGCGCTGCAGTCCTTCAACAAGGCCGCCTACTCCATCCAGTTCCTCGACACCGAGTACGGCCAGAACGTCGGCAACGCGATGAACACCGCCGTCGTCAACCTCCTGGCCGGCCAGGGCAGCGCCGCCGACATCGTCAAGGCCACCAACGACGCCGCGGCGAAGGGCTGAGTAGGCACACCATGAGCGACACCCTGGGCACTGACGCGGCCCTCGGCCGGACGTCGCAGGACACGCTCGGAGACGGGGGCGCGGTCGAGCCCGCGCCCCCGGTTCCTCTGCGGACGGCTTCCCGCCGCCGCGGGCGTGCCAGGATGCGGCTGGAGATCGCGGTCCTGTCCGGGCCGGCCGTTCTCGTGTTCGTGGCCTTCGTGATCTTTCCGGTCGTGCTCGCCGCCTACTACGGCTTCTACCGCTGGCACGGCTACGGAGCGCCCACCGACTGGGTCGGCCTGAACAACTACAAGCTCATCCTCACCGACCCCGCCTTCCAGCAGGTCCTGTGGCACAACGGCGTGATCCTCGTGCTCTCCCTGGTGATCCAGGGCCCGGTGGCGATCGGCCTCGCCCTCCTGCTCAACCAGAAGATCCGCGGCCGCTCGCTGATCCGCGTGCTGATCTTCGTGCCGTACATCATCTCCGAGGTCATCGTCGGCACCGGCTGGAGCCTGCTGCTGCAGAGCGACGGCGCCGTCAACGACCTGCTGCGCAGCATCGGCCTCGGCTCGCTCCAGGCGAACTGGCTCTCCGACCCGAAGCTCGCCATCTGGACGCTGATGGTGATCATCTCGTGGAAGTACATCGGATTCGCCGTGATCCTGATGCTGGCCGGCCTCCAGTCGATCCCCGACGAGCTGTTCGAGGCCGCCGCGATCGACGGCGCCTCCTACTGGCAGATCCAGCGTCACATCACCTTGCCGCTGCTCGGGCCGACCGTCCGCATCTGGGGGTTCCTCTCGATCATCGGCTCCCTGCAGCTCTTCGACCTCGTCTACATCATCTGGGGCCAGTACGTCGCGGGCACCGCCGGCACCTCGACCATGGCGATCTACATGGTCGGCCAGGGCCGCAACGCGGGCAACTACGGCTACGGCAGCGCCGTGGCAGTGGTGATGTTCCTGATCTCGCTCGTGGTCGCCCTGCTCTACCAGCGCTTCGTCCTCCGCCGGGACCTCCAGGGCGCCGTCACCGAAGGAGCCGCCCGATGAGCGCGACCAGCCCGCTTTCCCTCCCACGTCGCCGGGACCGCGACCGCGGCGGCGCCCAGGAGCAGCCGCTGAAGTGGGGAAGCCCCTTCACCTACTTCGTCTCCCTGCTCTTCATCGGCGCCTGCCTGGCCCCGGTGCTCTACATCGTGATCGGCGGGTTCCGCACCAACGCGCAGATCACCACGAGCCCGGCGGGCCTGCCCAGCCCCTGGGTGCTCGGCAACTACACCGGCGTGCTGAGCTCGACCACGTTCTGGGGCGAGTTCGCGAACTCCGTCATCGTCGCGCTGGCCTGCACGGTGGGAATCGTGGTCCTCGGGCTGATGGTCAGCTTCGTGCTCGCCCGGTACGACTTCCGGCTCAAGGGCGCGATGTACTCCCTGTTCGCCGCGGGCCTGATGTTCCCGATGGTCATCGCGATCACCCCGCTGTACATCGTCGTCAAGGACCTCGGGCTCGTCGACAACCTGCTCGGCGTGATCATCCCGGAGATCGCCTTCGGCCTGCCGACGACCGTGATCATCCTGGTGCCGTTCCTCCAGGCCATTCCCAAGGAGATCGAGGAGGCCGCCTCGATCGACGGGACGAGCCGGCTCGGCTTCTTCTTCCGGATGGTCGTCCCGCTGTCGATGCCCGGCGTCGTCACGGTCGGCATCCTCGCCTTCATCGGGAGCTGGAACAACTACGTCCTGCCCCTGTACATCCTCAACTCCCAGGCGAACTTCACCCTGCCGCTCGGCGTCCAGATGTTCTCCTCGCAGTACTCCGCCGACACCGCCAAGGTGCTCGCCTTCACCTCGCTCGCCATGCTGCCCGCGCTCGTCTTCTTCTCGCTCTTCCAGAAGCGGATCGTCGGCGGCCTCACCGGCGCCGTCAAGGGCTGACCAGACAAGGACCATCGCCTTGCCCCGCGCTCACGTCACACTCGACCGGCAGTCCGTCGTCGCCCCCGTCCGGCGGCGCACCTTCGGGTCGTTCGTCGAACACCTCGGCCGCTGCGTCTACTCCGGGATCCACGAGCCGGGGCACCCGACCGCGAACGAGGACGGGTTCCGCATGGACGTCGTGGACCTCGTCCGGGAGCTCGGCAGCACGACGGTCCGCTACCCGGGCGGCAACTTCGTCTCCGGCTTCCGCTGGGAGGACTCCGTCGGCCCGCGCGAGCAGCGCCCGGTGCGGCGGGACCTGGCCTGGCACTCGCTGGAGTCGAACCAGGTCGGGCTCGACGAGTTCGCACGGTGGCTGCGGCTCACCGACTCCGAGCTGATGCTGGCGGTCAACATCGCGACGCGAGGCATCCTGTCGGCTCTGGACCTGCTGGAGTACGCCAACCACCCCTCGGGCACGGCGCTGTCGGACCAACGCGTCGCCAACGGCTCTCCCGAGCCGCACAACGTGCGCATGTGGTGCCTGGGCAACGAGATGGACGGACCCTGGCAGACCGGCTTCATGACCGCCGACGACTACGGCAAGCTCGCGGCCCGCACCGCTGCCGCCATGAAGGCGGCCGACAAGGACCTCGAACTCGTCGTCTGCGGCTCCTCGGGATCCGGCATGCCGACCTTCGGCGACTGGGAGCGCACGGTCCTGGAGCACAGCTACGAGCACGTCGACTACATCTCCTGCCACGCCTACTACCAGGAGCACGACGGCGATCTCCGCTCCTTCCTCGCCTCCGCGGTCGACATGGACTACTTCATCGACACCGTCGTCGCGACCGCCGATCACGTGGGGTACAAGAAGCGGTCGGAGAAGAAGATCAACATCTCCTTCGACGAGTGGAACGTCTGGTATCTGACGCGCCACCAGGAGTCCGGTGAGGGCCGCGGGGAGTGGACCCACGCCCCTCGCCTGCTGGAGGACACCTACACCGTCGCGGACGCCGTCGTGGTCGGCAACCTGCTGATGACGCTGCTCAAGCGCAGCGACCGGGTCACCTCCGCCTCACTCGCCCAGCTCGTCAACGTCATCGCACCGATCATGACCGAGCCCGGTGGGCCGGCGTGGCGGCAGACGACCTTCCACCCCTTCGCGATCACGAGCCGCCTTGCCACCGGCGAGGTGCTGCGGCCCGTCATCGACGCCCCGGTCCACCGCACGGCGCGGCACGGTGAGGCGTCCCTCGTCGACGCCGTGGCGACCGCCGACGAGGGACGGGCCGCGGTCTTCCTGGTCAACCGCGACCTGGCGGAACCCGCGCAGGTCACGGTTGACGTGCGCAGCCTCGGACTGTCCCGGGTCGTCGAGGCGCTCACCCTCGCCGACCCCGACGTGTACGCGAAGAACACCCTGGCCGAACCGAACCGGGTGGCCCCGGCCACGAACCCGACCGCGACGCTGGCCGACGGCGTCCTCACCGTCGAGCTGCCCCCGGTGTCATGGTCGGCGATCGCACTGCACTGAGCTCCCGTCCGACCTCACGTCCGACCTCACGCAGGCGCCACGCTGTCCGTGAACCGGTGACCCTGCGCCGCAAGCCCTGACCCGGACGGCCCGTCCGCCCGCCGCGTCTTTGGTACGCGGCGGGCGGACGGGCCGACGCGGTTCATCCGCAGGTGACACCGTTCAGGGTGAAGGCGCCCGGTGCCTGGTTGCCGCCCGAGTAGGAGGCGTTGAAGCCGACGGTGGTGCTCGCGCCGGGCGCGAGCGCGCCGTTGTAGGACAGGCTGGTCGCGGTGACCGTGCTGCCCGACTGGGTCCAGGCGGCGTTCCAGCCGTTGGTGAGCTGCTGGTTGCCCGGCCAGCCGAAGGAGAGCGTCCAGCCGTTGACCGGCGTGCTGCCGGTGTTCGTCAGGACCAGGGTGGCGGTGAAGCCACCGCCCCAGTCGTTGACCGAGTAGCCGACCTTGCAGCTCGCGCCGGTCGTCGCCGCCGTCGTGGTCACCGTGACCGTCCCGGAGCGGGCCGAGCGGTTACCCGCCGTGTCCCTGGCGTAGACGGCGAAGGTGTAGGCGGTGTTCGGCTGCAGGCCGCCGACCGTCGCGCTCGCGCCCGTCGGTGAGGCCACGACCGTCTCGTTGCCGCCGGACACCTGCACCACGTCGTATCCGGCCAGGCCGGTGGAGCTGGTGGACGGGCTCCAGGTCAGGTTCGCCGAGGTGCTGGTGACGGCCGAGGCGGTCGGCGTGCCTGGTGTGGTCGGCGGGGTCACCGCGCTGCCCGGCTGCAGGGTGAGGAGCACGGCGCTGTACGGTGCCACGGTCTGCGCACCCGCCGTGCCGGTGCTCGCGGTGGTCAGTGCCGCCGCGGCGCCCGCCATCGTGGTCACCGTCGGTGTGCCCGAGGCGGGAGTGAACCCGGTGTAGTTCAGGCTCACCTGATAACTGTTGGCCGGGTCGTCGTTCACCAGCAGCACACGCAGCGAGCCGTCGGCGGCCTTCACCGAGTAGGCCTGGAGCAGGGACTGGCTGGAGGCGGCGGAGACCAGGGTGTCGCCCGGGTGGACGAACCGGCTGAGCAGCGTCATGCCGTTGTAGGCCGGGAACGGTGTGTCGGCCGCCGGCTCGCACAGTTGTGTGCCGCCTGCCGTCGCGCAACTGCCGTCGGCGAGCATGCCATAGTCGCCGTAGCCGGCCGAGCCGTAGAGCGAGGAGCCGTTGTCGCCCGTGGTCACGATGCCGTTGTGGATCTGCCACCAGTCCACGCCGGCCACCCCGTTAGCGAGCCAGCCGAGGTAGTCCTGGGGCAGGAACAGCGCGTTGACCAGGCCGACGGTCTGCTTGCCGGGGTTGGACGAGACGGAGTTGGTCTCCGTCACCATGATCGGCACCGAGCTGCTGCCCGCGTACTGGCCGAGCTGCGAGCGCAGGGTGGAGACCATGGTGGGGATCTGCGCCGCGTCGGCGAGCAGGCCCGCGTCGGTCGGCCCGGGCGGGGTGACGCTGCTCGGGTTCTGCGGGTACCAGTGCACGTCCGCGAAGCCGATCTGTCCGGCCAGCGCCGTCATCACGGTCTGGTTCCACGACTGCGGGCTGCCCGCGGAGGTGGCGCCGTCCGGCCAGTTGCCGGGCGCGGTGAGGACCACGCCGATCTGGATGGTCGGGTCGACGGCCTTCATCGCGGCGATGTACGCCTTGACGTTCTGCGCGTACACCGCCGGACCGCAGTTGCCCGGGTTCGCGCCGGCCGCGCAGTGCTTGTCGGTCTCCCAGTCGGCGCCATAGGTGCCGTTGCCGTAGACCTCGTTGCCGATCTCCCAGTACTTGACGTGGTAGTTGTGCGTGACGTTGGCGTACCTGACCCAGTCGGCGGCCAGTTGCGCCCCGGTCTCGGCCGGGCTCTCGCTCGCGCCGATGGTGTCGCCGCTGCCGTAGTTGACCGTCACCATGCCCTGGGCACCGGACTGCTGGAGCATGGCGGCGTACTGGTCGAAGTCGACGGCCTGGGTACCGTTGGTGAGGTCGCTGTTGGTCTTCCAGTTGTAGCTGTCGGACGAACTGCCGCCCGGGAAGCGCACCAGACCGACGCCGGCCTGCTTCAGCAGGCCCGGGACGGCGGCGTCGGTCAGCTTGCTGTCGTACACCGAGGCGTTGGTGCCGATCGCGGTGGCGGGCACGGTGGCGAGGGACTGCGCGGCGTTCACGTTCACCGTGGCGGTGGTGGCCGCGCTGGTGGCGGAGGTGGCCGCGTCGGCGCTGGGCACGGAGCTCCAGAACGGTGCGGCCGCCAGCAGGGCCAGGGTCGCCAGCGATACGGGCAGGCGTAACGTGCGCGAGGGGAGTCGCATGGGCGTGGACCGGTTTCTCTCGACGGGTGGGTACCGCCGGAGCCTTGCTGGTGAGGGGGCTCGGGACCGCCGACGGTGCCCCGAGGTTCGGCCGCACCGTCGTCGCACGTCAACGGCGCGGCCCCCGGGCGGTGCGATGCAGCGGGGTCACCTGCGGTGATGAGGGGGCGGCCGGTGTAGCTTTCATCGTCCCCTGCGGCGCAGGAGGCATCCGCGTCGGAAGGGTCAGCGCCGCAGGGTGAGCACGCCCGGCCGCCACGCCAGTCGGCAGATCTGGACCTGTAACGGCCAGGCGAACCAGCAGTGGAACCTGGGCTGAGCCCCACGCCCGCTGACGAATGCTGAACAGGTGGCCGACGGCACACGCCGTCGGCCACCCGCGCATGTCAGGTCAGGCAGGTCAGTCGAGGGTCCATTTCTGGTTGCTCTGGCCGCTGCACGTCCACAGCTGGACCAGGGCGCCGTCGGCGGTGGAGGCACCGGTCACGTCCAGGCACAGCCCCGACTGGACGCCGGTCACCGAGCCGTCACTGTTGAGCTGCCACTGCTGGTTGGTCTGGCCGTTGCACGGCCACTCGTCCACCTTCGTGCCGTTGGCGGTGCCCTTGCCGTACGCGTCCAGGCACAGCGTCGTCCCGGAGTCCGTCACCGTCAGCTGACCGGACCCGGTGTGCGTCCACACCTGGTTCGCCCCACCCCAGCAGGAGTAGATCTGGAGCTGCGTCCCGGCCGTGGTCGACCCGTTCGGCACGTCCAGGCACTTGCCCGCACCCACCGCGTGCAACTCACCCGTCGCACTGCCGCCACCACCGGTGCCCGAGCTGCCGCCGAGGGCGGCGAGCGCCGCGGAGTAGGCCGGCTTGGGCTGGTCGTTGTCGTCGTACATGGTGGCGGCGCCGTAGCCGGGGAAGGTGCCGGGGATCCAGGAGTGGGCGTCGTCCACCCCCCACTGGCTCACGCCCACGCAGCGGGAGACAGCCAGGCAGTCGTGCACCACCGCGCCGAAGTCGGTGGCCTGCTGCTGGAGGGAGCCGCTGGTGGCGGGCAGCTGGATCCGGTCGTCCAGCTCGGTGACGGCCACATCCAGCCCCAGGGCCGCGAACCGCTGGAGGTTCGCCTGCATGTCGGAGGGGATCTGGCCGACGACGAAGTGGCTCTCGAAGCCGATCCCGTTCAGCGGCACCCCCTGCGCGAGCAGCGACTGCGCCAGGGAGTAGAGGGCGTTGCTCTTCGCGTTCTCGCCCTCGATGTTGTAGTCGTTGAGGTAGAGCTTGGCGGCCGGGTCGGCGGCGTGCGCGGTGCGCAGCGCGTCGGCGACGTAGCCGCTGCCCATGGCGTTGTAGAAGACGTCCTGGCGCAGCGAGCCGTCGTCGTTGAACGGCTCGTTGACCACGTCCCAGGAGTAGACCTGGCCCTTGTAGTGGGTGGCCTCGGTGGTGATGTGCGATTCCATGACGGACTGCACCTGGTTGAGCGGCAGACTGCTGACCCAGCCGGGCAGTTGGCTGTGCCACACCAGGTTGTGGCCGCGCACCCGCATGCCGTTGGCCTGGGCGTACTGCACGAGCTGGTCACCTGGACCGAAGTTGTACGAGCCGTTGGACGGCTCGGTGGTGTCCCACTTCATCTCGTTGCCCGGGGTCATCATGTCGAACTGCGCGCCGGCGATGCTGGTTTCGCCGCTGACGCCGAGATCGGCGTCGGTCAGGGCGGTGCCGAAGTACCGCCCGCCCGACTCCGCGGCCGCCTTCAGCGTGCTGCCGGACGCCGCCGCCGGGCTCGCCGCGGCCAGCGTGCCGAGCGCGACGGCGAGCGCCGAGGTGACCGTGACGGCCCACACGCGCTGCGATCCGCTGCGGATCCTGCCGATGAGCATGGTTGACCTCCTGTGACAAGGGTGGGGGGAGGGCATGCGCGCGGCGCCCGTCCGGCAACGGCACGCTCGGGGAGATGCTCCGCCGCCAAGTAACCCGGAGCGACCGCGCACCGTCAAGACACTGCTGAAAGTTTCGATGATGTTTCGGAATCTCAGAACCCCGACCCGGACTTGCTCAACATATTTATCAGTGCATGTACTTGACAGACCGTCTGATCTCGCTGCACCGTCTCCACCCAGAGCATCCCGCCCGTCCTGCGGTCCGGCAGCCCGGAACGGGCGAGATTGTTAGCGCTAACAACCACCCATTTGCGCTACTCAGGGAGTATTCCGCATGAGCAACTTCCGCCTCCGACGGCCTCTACGAACGCGTGCCCTCGGCCGCGCCGGCGCCGCCGCGGCCCTCGTGCTCGGTGCACTCGTGGCGACGGGTGCCTCCACCGGCGCGGCCCAGGCCGCCGCGCAGGGACCGTGCGACATCTACGCCGCCGGCGGCACCCCGTGCGTCGCCGCCCACAGCACCACCCGCGCCCTGTACGCGGCGTACGACGGCCCGCTGTACCAGGTACGACGCGCCTCGGACGGGGCGACGAAGGACATCGGACTGCTGAGTGCCGGCGGGTACGCCAACGCCGCCGCGCAGGACGCGTTCTGCTCCGGGACCAGCTGCGTCGTCACCGTCATTTACGACCAGTCCGGCAAGGGCAACAACCTGACCGACGCCCCGGCAGGCGGCGCGGCCGGCGGCCCGGACAACCTGGCGGACGCCACCGCCGCGCCGGTCACGGTCGGAGGCCACGAGGCCTACGGCGTCTACATCCCCTCGGGCACCGGCTACCGCGACGACACGACCAACGGCATCGCCACCGGCGACAAGCCCGAGGGCATGTACGCGATCTTCGACGGCAGCCACTTCAACGGCGGCTGCTGCTTCGACTACGGCAACGCCGAGACGACGAACCACGACGACGGCAACGGCACCATGGAGGCCATCTACTTCGGCAACATCAAGGTCTGGGGCTACGGCACCGGCAACGGCCCGTGGGTGATGGCCGATCAGGAGAACGGCCTGTTCTCCGGCGTCAACGCCGGCTACAACGCGAACGACCCCAGCATCAACGACCGCTTCGTGACCGCGATCGTCAAGGGCGAGCCGAACCAGTGGGCCATCCGCTCCGGCAACGCCCAGTCCGGCGGCCTCACCACCGACTACAGCGGCCCGCGACCCAACGTGTCCGGGTACAACCCGATGCACAAGGAGGGCGCGATCATCCTCGGCATCGGCGGCGACAACAGCAACGGCGCCACCGGCACCTTCTACGAGGGCGTCATGACCTCCGGCTACCCGAGCGACGCCACCGAGAACGCCGTCCAGGCCAACATCACCACCGCCGGCTACAGCACCAGCACCACCGGCAGTGCGACGGGTGAGTTGCACGCGGTGGGTGCGGGCAAGTGCCTGGACGTGCCGAACGGCTCGACCACGGCCGGGACGCAGCTCCAGATCTACTCCTGCTGGGGTGGGGCGAACCAGGTGTGGACGCACACCGGGTCCGGTCAGCTGACGGTGACGGACTCCGGGACGACGCTGTGCCTGGACGCGTACGGCAAGGGCACCGCCAACGGCACGAAGGTGGACGAGTGGCCGTGCAACGGCCAGACCAACCAGCAGTGGCAGCTCAACAGTGACGGCTCGGTGACCGGCGTCCAGTCGGGGCTGTGCCTGGACGTGACCGGTGCCTCCACCGCCGACGGCGCCCTGGTCCAGCTGTGGACGTGCAGCGGCCAGAGCAACCAGAAATGGACCCTCGACTGACCCCGTCCGGGGACGCCGGCGGCCCGCTGCTCACCGAGCGGGCCGCCCGTCGCTGCCGGCGCCGATGCCGGATGTGATCGCCGCCAAACGACAGAATCGCCGCATATGTCCCGCACAGGGCGATCCCTCACAGGGCGGTCGGCTGGTGGATGAACGCAGTGAAGCTCCCCCGGATGACGGGCCGCCCCGGCAGGGCGCGGGCACGGCGGAGTGCGTGGTCGACGCCCGAGGGTGTGTCGCGCGCTGGAGCGAGGGGGCACAGAGCCTGCTCGGCTACTCGGCCACCGACGTCGTGGGACGGCCCGCCGTCCTCCTGCTGGCCGAACCCGTCCCGTCGGCGGAGGTGACGCGCGCGCTGGCCGCCGGTGGGCCACGGTGGAGTGGCGAGCTCGCCCTGCGCCACCGTGAGGGCCGACGGGTCGACGTGACCGCCGTCGCGCACCACGGCGCGCCAGGGTGCGGACCTGACACCTGGCGCGTCGTCTGCGCGCTGGGCGGCCGGCAGCCGCGGCGCGAGGACGACGACCTGGTGCGCTGGACCCTCGACCAGCTGCCGCGCTGTTCCGTCTCGATCTACGACGCGGACCTCGGGTACCGCCGCTCGAACCAGGCCATGGTGCCCGTCGTCGGCCTGCCGGACGACGCCATCCGGGGCCTGCACATCCATGACATCACCACCCAGCCGCAGACCGGGGCCCTGGCCGCCGCGTTGCGCAGGGCGGTCGACATTGGCGAGCCGAGCCATCTGGAGACCTTCCAGCGCACCGGGGGCCAGCGACGCGTCCACGCGTGGTCCGTCGACTTCGTCCCGCTGAAGGAACCGGGCGGGCCGGTGCGCGGGGTCGCGCTCGTCGCCCACGACATCACCGAGCAGCAATACGCGCGCAAGCGCCTTCTGCTGCTCAACGAGGCCGCCAGCCGCATCGGCAGCACGATCGACCTCGCGCAGACGGCGCGCGAACTGATGGAGGTGACGGTTCCGGAGCGGGCGGACCTCGCCAGTGTCGACCTGCTCACCGCCCTGGAGGGGGATGCCGAGGTGGGCGAGGAGGACCTGCACGGTACCGTGACGCTGCGGCGGTTCGCGCACCGGTTCGCCCCCGGCAGCAGCCCACGTCCCGCTCCCCCACCTGCACGGTGCCGCCCTGGGGATCGAGGTGCTCTACCCCGCCGGCAGCCGGGCGGCCACCAGTTGGGACGCAGACACCGCCGAGCTCCGGGTGACCCTGCCCACGGCGCCCTCGGCCGTACTGCTGCGCCTGTCCCGCGCCGGCGAGGCGCGGGACAGGCCGTAAGGGCCGGGGCGTAGGGCTTGGGCTGCTCAGCGCGGCGGCGCGGTGCTCTCGCGGACGACCAGGGTGGTGGCGATGTCCAACCTGGTCCGTGACACCTCGTCGCCGCGGCCGAGGGCCACGACCAGCCGGGTGGCGGCGGCGGCCATCGCGGTCAGCGGCTGGCGGACCGTCGTCAGCGGCGGGTCCGTCCACTCCGCCACCGGCAGGTCGTCGAACCCCACTACGCTGAGGTCCCCCGGCACGGACAGGCCCAGCTCGCGGGTCGCCTGGAAGACCCCCAGCGCCTGCAGGTCGCTCGCGGTGAAGACCGCGGTGGGCCGGTCCGGACGCGAGAGCAGCTCGCGGGCGGCCGCGTAGCCGTGGTCGCGGGTGATGTGGGTCCGCACCAGCAGCTCGGGGTCAGCGTCCGCGCCGGCCTCCTGGAGCCCGGACAGGTAGCCGGCCACACGGGCGACGCAGAAGGGGTGGTCGGACCCACTGATCATGGCGATGCGGCAGTGCCCCAGACCGGCCAGGTGCTGGACGGCGGCCCGGCCACCCTTCCAATTGGTAGCGCTCACAGATGGCGCGTCCTCGGGGACTTCGCCGAGCGGATCGTAGACGACGAACGCGACTCCTTCGGCCCGCAGCCGCCGGCGCTCGGACTCCTGGAGCCAGGCGACCGAGACCGCGTGCTCCCCGCCGTGGTCGGGCCGCTCCCCGGCGCTCTGCGCCGTGACGCCCTTGCGCCCGAAGTCCTTGGTCAGGACGCCGACGCCGTGCTCCTGGGCGACCTGCTCCACCCCGCGCAGGATCTCGTCCGCCCACATGTGGTGCAGCTCGCGGAAGAGCAGTTCCTCGTCCTCGCCCGGCTCACCAGCCGACTTCCCGGCGCCGTAGGCGGCGAAGAGTTCTCGGGCACGAGCCCTCGTCGCCTCCAGGTCCTCGGGCTCCCCACCCTCGCCGTGGCGCGGCCCGACGGCCGCAGGCCGTACGGAATCCGCGCGGTAGACGAGGGTGACCGACAGCATTCCGTCGTCACGCACCCCGGCGTCGTCGGCCGTGGGTTCTGCAGATCGTCCGTCTGTCACAGCGGCTTCTCACAGTTGACGGGACGCATGCCGTGCCCGGTCGGGAAGGACAGGCTACTCATACTCGGACCTGTGGGAACAGTCTCCTTGAGGTGCACCTGACCCCGTTGGTGCGGCTACGGTGCTGCGGGGGCGAGCTTCTCGAAGAAGAACTCGTGCTTGAGGAAGGACACGTCGTGCTCGTGTCCCGGGTACGGCGGGAGCAGCTGGGCCGCCTGGAAAAGCCGCCAGCCGTCCAGTAGGGCCCCGGTGCCCGTCGGGTACGGGGGGACGTCGCTGTCGCCCGTGGTGGGCGAGGTGCCTCCGGTGCCGTCGTACAGCGACCAGCCGAGGACCCGGGAGTCGAGCGAGGAGTCGCTCAGGTAGAGCACCAGCACCTGCTGGCGCAGCGTGTCGTCCTTGGATTGCGTGAGAGCGGTCATATAGCGGCCTCCTGCGGGCGGTTGGAGACGCGGGTCGCCCAGTGGTCCGCGTCGAAGGTCGGGTTGCCGGTCAGTTCCCGCCACAGCAGGACGCGGTTGTAGATCTCGAGCCGGCCCGAAGCCTGCTCGTACCAGGGGAACTCGGTGACGAGCTCGTCTCTGACCTGCGGGTCGTCCAGGTCGGTGGTGTCCCACAGCAGGCGCTGGCGGACCGTCGGATTGAAACGGATCTTGAACATGTAGCGGGTCAGGTCGCTGTCGTTGCGCCGGCCGCCGTGCCAGATGCCGTGGTGCACAAACACCACCGTCCCGGCCGGACACACGAGTCGGTCCTGGCCCAGGAGGTTCTGGTAGCGCCCGGTGTCGGTCTCGTTGATGCGCCGCAGGTGGCTGCCGGGAACGCTGAGGGTCCCGCCCATCTCCAGGGTGACGTCCTGCGGGTAGTACATCAGCTGGACGTCGAAGGCGTCGGGACGGACGTCGATGATCGCGTCGGCGTGCAGGGACTGGGCGTGCCCGTTGTGGGGCTCGCGCACGTGCACGGCGTGGTGGTCGACGGTCGGCTCGGGTCCGACCAGGCTGTGCAGGGCTCCCGCCACCTCGGGGACGGCGAGCAGCCGCCGGGGGAAGGAGTCGTCGGCGTAGGCCTTGGCCAGGGGCGTCCCGTAGCGGACGTCCGGCACGCCCTGCCCCAGGAACGACAGCGCCTCGGCGTTCATCTCGGGTGGCACGACCGCGTCCAGACGCAGCGAGCCGCGCGCCACGAAGCGCGCCATCTGCACCGAACTGAGTAGTGCTTGACTGTTCTGCATGTCGGCAACGCTAGGTCCGGTGGGCGGCCCGCCGCGTGGGCCGGGATCACCCTCTACTGGTTCATTCTCACCATGCGGCCGCGATGGCGTGCTGCGCCGCGCACCGTGGTAGGAATCGCGTCATGCACGCTGTTTCCGCCTGTCTCGACGAGCCCCCGGTCCTGGCTGCCGTGGGCATCGGGGTGCACGGCCCTGCCGGTCAGGTGGACGACTTCCTGCTGCCGGAGCTGTGGCAGCTCCACCTCTACGACTACGAGGCCGAGCTGATGGTGGCCGGGACCCGGCATGCGATCCGGCCCGGGCGGGTCAGCCTGGTGCCACCGGGCACACCGGTGCGCTACCGCTACCAGGGGCGCTCCCAGCACGTCTTCGTCCACTTCCGCCTCGCGACCGCAGGGGCGCCTCGCGAGATCCCGGTGATCCAGGACGCAGGACCGGAACTCGGCCCCCTCGCGGCACAGTTGAGGGACGCGCTGACAGCGTGGCCGGGCAACCCGGCGCGGACGACGGCCGCCGTGTGGGCGGCGCTGTGGCGGGTGGCCGAACTCGTCCCGGCGCACCCGGGCGCGCCGGAGAGCGTCCACCCCGTGGCGGCGGCTGCCATGGCGCTGATCGAGGAGCGCCTCGCGGAGCCGCTGGCCGTCCCGGAGATCGCGAAGGCGCTGGGCGTCTCGCACAACCACCTGACCCGCCTGTTCCGCGCCGCCACCGGCGAGACCGTCGTCGGCTACATCCGCTCCCGCCGGATGGAGCGGGCGGGCCACTTCCTGCGGGCCACCACGATGTCGATCCCCGCCATCGCCGCGTCCGTCGGCTGCCCGGACCTCCAGGCGTTCAACAAGGCCTGCCGCCGCGAACTCGGCGCCGCCCCACGCGCCATCCGCGCCGGCAGCGGTCCGGCGGCCCGTCAGTGCTGACACACGACACCGCCGGCCGCGCGTCCTCAATGGACCCGCGGCCGGCGCGCAGTCTGGTCCTGCTCGACGGGGCTCAGCGCGGCTGCCGGACCACGGCGACCGCCCCCGGCGCCAGCCCCACCCCCTCCGGTGGCACAGGACGGTCCGTCAGCAGCTCATGGCCGGGGACCTCGGCCGTCCAGGCGCAGTCGCCGTGGTTCATCAGGAACAGCCAGCTGCGCCCGTCGGCCGCATGGCGGCGCACAGCCTCCACCCCCGCGGGCAGGCCCGGCAGTTCCGGGCGGACGCCCGCCTGCTCCGCGAGGGCGGCCACCAGTGCGGCGTAGTGCGGGTCGTCCAGGCAGGTCGAGAGGTACCAGCCCTGGCCGGTCCCGAAGCGATGGCGGGTCAGTGCGGGCCGTCCGGCGAGCATGCCGTGTGTGTACGAGGCCATGGTCTCCGCGCCCTCCACCGACAGGGACTCGCTCCAGTCACCTCCCGTGCTGCCGTCGGACAGGGTGATCGGTTCGTCGGCGGCCAGCGGCCGGTACTCCTCGACCCGGATGCCCAGGGCCTCGCGCAGCGGACCGGCGGGGTAGCCGCCGAGATGCGCCCGGTGGTGTTCGTCGACCGCGCCGGAGAAGTGCTGTACGAGCAGCGTGCCGCCGCCGTCGACGTAGTGGCGCAGCGACTCGGACCCGGCCGCCGAGAGCAGGTACAGCGCCGGGGCGACCACCAGCCGATAGCGGCTCAGATCGGCTTCGGGATGGGCGAAGTCGCAGGTCAGGCCCGCGTCCCAGAACGCGCGGTGGGCGCGGCTCAGCGCCCGGTGGTAGTCGTTCCCTGGGGACGGCAGCCCCTGGCAGTCCAGGGCCCACCAGGCGTCGGAGTCATGCAGCACAGCAGCCTCGGCGCGCACCACCGCCCCCGCGACCTCGCCGAGCCCGGCCACCGCCTCGCCGACGCCGACCGCCTCGCGGAAGATCCGTGAGGCGGGCCCGGCGTGCGGCACCACCGCCGAGTGCCACAGCTCCGCGCCCGCGCGGGACTGTCGCCACTGGAAGAACAGCGTGCCCTCCGAGCCGCGGGCGATGTGGCCGAGCGAGTGCCGCAGCATCTCGCCGGGCTGCTTGGGCAGCACCCGGTCGCCGGCGTAGACGGTACTGGGGCCCTGCTCGATGAGCAGCCACGGCTTGCCGCCGCCGAAGGAGCGGGCGCGGTCCGCGCCGAAGGCGGTGTCGACGCCGGGCACCGCTTCGGGCGGCTCTCACCCGACTCGGTCGGCGGCGACTCAGGTGCAGGACGGACCGCTGTGGTCGGCCGGCTCGGTGGACCCGCACAGCATCGTCTACTGGTCGCAGAGCGACCTCGTACTACGGACCGCCCAACCGCTCACCTCGCTCACCATCGAGCTGCGCGTCGCGCAGACCGGAGGCGTGCGGAACACGGGCACGTGGCGCACCCTGCCCAGCGACGACTTCACCGTCACCGTCCGGCAGGTCGGCGCCACGCTGGTCTACCGCTGGGTGCTCACACCGGGTCTGACCGTGCCGGCCGGACAGTACGAGTTCGCCGCCCAGTTCAACCACGCCGCCGGCGTGCGCGACGCGGGCGGCGACAGCTACCGGATCGACGCGCGGACCTCGGGCGGCTCTCCCGTCGCGGTCTGGGGAGGCTTCACGGCGGCCCGATGAGCGTCGGCCGTGGCGGGCGACCGCGAAGGACCCGCTCTGGTCTGGTTGGATGTGGTTCGTCCCGAACTGTTGACCAGCCGTTGACCTGAGGAGCAGGCCCTGAACACCCCGTCCGCGGAGCTGCTCTCCGTCGTCCTGTTGGTGGCGGTGCTGGTCTGCGCGGTGGTGCGGCCGTGGGGCTGGCCCGAGGCGGTGGTCGCCGTTCCGGCGGCCGCCGTCGTAGTCGGCGCGGGGGCGATCTCCCTGCCCCACGCGGCGGCGGAGGCGGGGCGGCTCGGTCCGGTGATCGGGTTCCTCGCCGCCGTACTGGTGCTCGCTCAGCTCTGCGCCGACGAGGGCCTGTTCCAGGCCTGCGGAGCGTGGATGGCCCACAGCGCCGCCGGACGGCCCAGACGTCTGCTGGTGCAGGTGTTCGCGCTCGCGTCGGTGATCACGGCGGTGCTGAGCCTGGACGCGACCGTCGTGCTGCTCACCCCGGTGGTGTTCGCGACCGCCGCCCGCCTCGGGGCCCGGCCCAAGCCGCACCTGTACGCCTGCACGCACCTGTCCAACACCGCGTCGCTGCTGCTGCCGGTCTCCAACCTGACCAACCTGCTGGCCTTCGCCGCCGCGGGCGTCAGCTTCACCCGCTTCGCCGCCCTGATGACGCTGCCCTGGCTGGTCGCGATCGGCGTCGAGTACCTGGTGCTGCGCCACTTCTTCGCCGCCGACCTGGACGCCGGCGCCGAGGCACCGGCCGCTGCCGACACGCCGCACCTCCCCTGGTTCGCGCTGCTCACCGTGGTCGGGACGCTCGCCGGATTCGTCGTCACCTCCGCGCTCGGCCTCAACCCCGCCTGGGCCGCGTTCGCCGGTGCAACGGTCCTGGCCGTGCGCGCGCTGGTCCGTCGCAGCAGCACCCCGACCGCGATCGTCGGCTCCGCCGCGCTGCCGTTCCTCGCCTTCGTGCTCGCGCTGGGTGTCGTGGTCCGGGCGGTGGTGGACAACGGCCTCGCGTCCGGGCTCGCGCACCTGGTCCCGCACAGCAGCACCCTGCCCGCGCTGCTGGGCGTCGCCGCGTTGGCGGCGGTCCTGGCCAACGTCATCAACAACCTGCCCGCCACCCTGGTGCTTGTCCCACTGGCGGCCCCGGCCGGGGCGGGCGCGGTGCTGGCGGTGCTGCTGGGCGTCAACATCGGACCCAACCTCACCTACGCCGGTTCGCTGGCGACCCTGCTGTGGCGGCGCATCGTGCGTGAGCACGAAGGCGACGTGGATCTGGGCGAGTTCACCCGGCTGGGCTTGCTCGTCGTGCCCGCCGCGCTCACGCTGGCCGTGGTGGCACTGTGGGGGTCACTGCAGATCGTCGGAGGGTGAGCGGGAGCCGTGGCCGTCGTCGTCTGGATCACCGAGGGAACCTGGCCCGCCTGCGTGGACTCCGCCCGCGCCCACGCGCCGGACGACGCCGAGGTGGTCCTGCTGCACGTCCTGGACACCGAGCCGGCGGCGGTGGCGCACGGCGCCTTCGCCGGCCTGCTCGGACGCGCCCACCCCAACCCCGGACACCGACCCGCCACGGGCTGGGGCCGGGACCCCGGTGATGCGGCGGAAGAGACGGCCGCGATCTCGGAGCGGCAGCTCCTCCAGGCGGCGGCCGACCGTCTCGGCCGCCCCTGCGTTCAACAGGCCCGGGCCGGACGCGTGGAACGCGAGGTGGTCGCCGCGGCCGACGGCGCCGACCTGCTGATCCTCGCCCGCGACGGCGATCTCACCCACCTCGGTCCGCACAGTCTCGGCCACGCCACCCGCTTCGTCGTCGACCACGCCCCCTGCCCCGTCCTCCTGGTCTGGCCGAAGGCCGCCCCGGACCTGACGGCGCTCCCGCCGCCTCCCCCGCCCCGTTGAGGGCAGTCGGGGCTCACACCGGTCCCGGCGGCTGCACCGTGAACTGGCCGTTCAGCCCGGCGGCGGGCCTGACGAACGAGCAGATCGGCGAGCGGCTCCTCCTGTCCCCCGGACCGTCTCCACGCACCTGTACCAGCTGTTCGCGAAGTTGGGCGTGACGTCCGGGGCCGCGTTGCGAATCGCGCTCGACCACCGTGAGCGGCTCCCCTGACGGGCCCGACGGCGTCCGCCCTGCCCGGAACGGTCGCGCGGCTGACGGGGACGACCACGGCCGATGCCGTCACGTCAGGTATGTCGGCGGCGGGGACCCAGGCCGGGTCAGTCGCCGGACAACGCGGGTGCGTCCTCTGCCGCGCGCACGCGTTGGGCCACGGCGGCGCTCCAGGGGACACTGAGCAGCACAATCAACCCGAGCCCGAGGAGGGCCGGGGCCGGACGCGCCGCGGCCAGGACGAGGCAGGCGGCGGCGGCAGCCGCCGAGGTCCGGGCCAGCAGACGGTAGAGGTCGCGTTTGCGGCGCCAGTCGGCGAGGGTCCGTGCGACGAGCATGGTGCTGACCAGCACCACGGCCGTCCCGCCACACAGGGTCCAGGCGGTGGCGGGATCGGTGCGCGCGGCGTGGGCGTGCTCGACGAGTCCGACCATGGCTGCGCCCATCGCGGCGACCGCCGCGGTCAGCGGGAGGTGGGCGAGCATCCACTGCGTGGTGGCCGCCGCCGTCGTCCGGGGCTCGCGATGGCCGGCGAAATCGAAGTAGGTCCACCACGCACCGAAGCCGACGACGACGCAGAGCAGCGCGACCGTCAGGGTCGGCACGCTGACGGGTTCGGCCGCCAGGCCGGTGACGACGCCGGTCACGGTCTCACCGAGAACGATGATGATGAGCAGTCCGAACCGTTCGATGAGGGCGTCGGTGACGCTCAGTGCGACGGTCGCGGCGGGTGTTGCCCGCAGGATCACGGCGGCGAAGCCGGTCAGGTAGGCGAGGTCCAGCAGGCCCCACGTCCACAGCCGAGCCGCGGCCGGCAGCACCGCGCTCGCCCCGAGGACGAGCGCACACACCAATGTTCCCGTGACGAACAGCCGGCTGGAGCGGCGGTACTCGGGCCGGTCCCCGCGCGCGGCCAGCAGCCACAGCCCGGCCAGGACGGCGAACAGGACGGAAGCCGTGACCGCGAAGGCCGCCCCACGCCCGCCGCCCACGCCGGGGATGAAGGCCCCGAGCGGGACGAGCACGAGGATCTGCAGCAGGAAGGTGCTGCGGGCGCGCGCGTCCTCACGGCCGTGGAGTTCGTGGTGGAGGCTCCCGTTGACCCAGGCGATCCAGACCAGCCCGAACACGGCCGCGTACTGGCCGAAGCCCGGCCAGGTCAGCTCACCCGCGAGGTGGTGGGCCGCCTGTGCGACCAGCACCACGACCACGAGGTCGTAGAAGAGCTCCAAGGGTCCGACGACGCGTTCGCGCGGCTGCTCTCCGTGCGGACGCGGCGGCTGCCACAGCTGGCTGCGCAGCCTGCTCCAGAACGTGCGCTCGGCGGTCATCACGCGGCAGCCCCGTTCCTGGTCCGTTGCCCCCGGTTCCCGCAGCTCAGGGCGCGCAGGGACGGGTCTCGGTCCAGTCGACCATCAGCCGGCGCTCGGCGAAGAGCCACTCGCCGTCCTGCCGGACGAATTCGTCGAGATAGCGGATGGAGGCGACCATGATCGTGCGCTCGGCGTCCGGCCCGGCGGAGATGTGGTGGGCCAGGCAGTAACTCTCCCCCGTGGCCCGGTCCCCGTCGAGGGAGACGGTGCTCTGGCCGTTGAAGTGGGTGGTGGCCCGGTAGGTGTTCAGGTTGTCGAAGACGGGCGCGAGGGACTCTCGAAGGATCCGGAGGGCAGCGCCGTGAGCGTCAGGACCGATCCCCGGGTCACCCGGACGACGGCCGCGCTGCGTCGCGCGGTCGTCGAGCTCGCCTCGCAGCGGCCCGTGTCCCGGATCACCGTTGCGGAGCTGGCCGAGCGGGCCGGGGTGACCCGGGCGACGTTCTACAACCGCTACGGCACGCCGCTCGATCCGCTGGTCGAGGCGCTCTACGCGGACCTGGAGTCCGGTCACCGGCTGGAGGAGCGACGCCGCACGGAGGGCTCCTCGGGCGCGGAACTGCTGCGGCTGGCGACCGCCGAGGTGGCCGACCACGTCGAGCGTTTCGCCGACGTCTATCGGCACGCCCTCGACGATCCCGCCGACCGCGGCGTCTACGACGCGCTGGCACGTCACTTCGACGGCTACGCGCGCACGTTCCTGACGCGCGCCTCCGGCTGCCGGGAACTGCCGGACGTCAGCCACACGGTCGTCGCCCAGTTCCTGGCCCACGGCTTCGCGGGCGCGATCAGGGCCTGGCTCGCCGACCCGTCCATCGGCAAGGACGCGCTGGTCGACGCCACCGTGGCCTGCGCACCCGCCTGGTGGGCCACCACCGCGGCCGCCGATCCCACCGATGCCGGACCCTGAGGGACCGCACACCGCCGCCGGCTCCGGATCAACCTGGCAACGAAGCGTTCACGGCTCGACCACCGCCCGGAGCGAGGTCGTCGCCGCGTACGCCGCGCCGAGCAGCGGGGCAGCTGCCGGGAGTTCGGCTCCGACCACCGCGACGCGGCCCGCTCGGGCGGGCACCCCGTCGGCCAGTCCCTCGCGCAGCGGTCCGGACACGAGGTCCCAGGACGACGCGATGGAGCCGCCGATCACGAGCACCGACGGGTCGAACGCCGCGAGCACGGGGCCCAGTACCAGGCCCAGCACGCGGAACGCTTCAGAGAAGACACCGGCCGCGGCGGCGTCACCCTGGCGCGCCCGCAGTGCGATCTCCCGCACGTCGGGTGGGGAGGCGCTCCCCGTGGCCTGCCCGTAGGCGCGCCGCAGGGCGCGGCGCGACACGGTCTCCTCAAGGGGCTGTCCGGCGTGACGCAGCAGGTGCATCCGTCCCTCGGGCGGGACGCCGGGACCTGCCTGCACAATGCGCCCGTCGTGCAGGAAGCAGGAGCCGACGCCGGTGCCCAGGGTGATGCCGACCACCGTGCGGTGTCCGCGCGCGGCCCCGGCCCACCACTCGCCGAGGACGAACGCGTCCGCGTCGTTGCAGAAGCCGACGTCACGGACGCCGGGGAGCAGCCGGGTCAGGGCGGCACGGAGGTCCACACCGCGCAACGCGTCGAACTTCCCGACCCCCTCGTAGCGCCCGATGCCGCGCGCGTAGTCGAAGGGGCCCGGCACGGCGACGGCCCAGCGTCCGCTCCCGCCCTCGGGCAGGCGTGCGGCGCACCGCACCAGGGCCGACACGATCGCGTCAGCGCTGCCGTCGCCGTCCAGCGGTTCGCGGAAAGACCGACCACCCCGGAGGGCGCGGGACTCGACGTCCACCTGCGCCGCCGTCACGTGGGTGCCGCCCACGTCCATGACGGAGACGAGACTCCCGTGATCACGGCTCATCGCACCAGGGCCTTGACGTAGCGAACCGGGCCGGTGCCGAGCGCGCGCACGCGGTAGTCACCGACGCAGGCGGGCACCGTCAGGGTCTCGGCGTAGGCGAGCTCGTAGCGGTGTCCGGCGCTCGTCTCGACCAGGACGCCCGCACCCTCCACGACGTTGACGATGTGGAAGCGGCCGTCGGTGCTGTCCTCGACCGTCGCGTCGTTGGCGAGTTCGAAGCGGCGGACCTCGAAGAACATCTCGCGGAGCCGGCCGATCACGTCCTCACGCCAGCCCTCCCCCGCACGCAGCTCCTGTGGCTGCTGGACCAGGTCGCGGGAAACGGCCTCCCCCACCCGGGCGCGGTTGAGGTTCTCGAAGGCGTGGCCGACATGGACGGGACGGGGCCGGCCGGCGCCGTCCTTCCGCAGCCAGTCGTAGAAGCGGAGGCTGTACAGGTAGGGCGTGGCGCTGATCTCCAGCACGACGTTGCCCTCGCCGCTGCCGTGCGGGGTACCGCCGGGGATGAGGAACAGCTGGTGCTGCTCGGCCGGGAAGGTCTGGACGTAGCGCTCGATGTCGAACGGCTCGCCGTCGTGGAAAGCGTGGTCCGCCTCGCGCCGGAACGCCTCCAGGTCGGCGTCCTCGTGCAGGCCCAGGAACACCTTGCGGTCGGGCCCGCCGAGCATCATGTAGTAGGTCTCGTGCTGGGTGTAGGGCCAGCCGAACACCCGCTGCATGTAGTCCGGTTGCGGGTGGCAGTGGACGGAGAGGTTGCCGCCGCCGACGGTGTCGAGGTAGTCGAAGCGGATCGGGAACGAGGTGCCGAACGCGGCGTGCACGGGCACCCCGAGCACCTGCTCGGGGTGCAGCGCGACCAGCGCCTGCAACGGGACCTCGACCCGAGGACCCTCCCGCCCGCCGACGAGGATGCCGCTCTCGGGCGCGATGAGCTCGTAGCCGAGAGCGGTGTTGGCGGCCTCGCGGTTGAAGCCGAGCTCCTCCTGGGCCCAGTGTCCGCCCCAGGACGTGGTGTTGAAGGTGGGCCGGGTGCGGAACGGCTGGGTGGCCAGGTCGGCCAGGGCGCCGCGCAGCGCCGGTCCGGAGAGCCAGGCGGGCGTCGCGGGGTCCTGGGTGTCGAGCCACAGGTCGATGTCGGTGAGGATCGTGTCGCGGTGCCGGTCGAGGACGGGCCAGTCGATGTAGAACAGGCGGCGGGTCGTCCCGGCGCCGCTTCCGGCGGGCTGGCCCAGATTGCTGCCGGTGCCGCCGGTGATCGCGGCCTCGGCGTAGCGCTTGGGCAGGTCCGCATACCAGAGCCGGTCGTGGGCGACCAGCGCGGCGCCCGGGCCGAAGACGACGGTCACGCCGCCGGGAACCGGCTGGACCTCGGGTGTCCCGGCGAAGAAGTCGGCCAGTCCCGCCTGGGAGAGGGGCGCGAAGTCCGGGTCGTCCTCCAGGACGGCGGACGCCGTGAGGGCAAGGATGTCCTGCCAGTCGGCGTAGTGCTCACGCAGGTCGAGCGGCTTCGCCGCGATCTCGCGGGCGGCCAGGGCATCGCAGACCCCGGCGGCGACCGCCTCCCAGTCGACGGCGACCGGGCCGTCGACGGCGAGGACCAGCCCCGGGGTGAGCCCGGCGACGGCCTCACGGTATCCGGCACCGACCTCCGCGGTGACGCTGTGACAGGGTTCGGCTTCGTAGCCGCGAACCAGCGACATGGTGCTGTCGGCCTTTCTCGAGGAAGTGCGATGTGCGATGGCGTTCAGTCGGCCGGACCGAAACCGGTCAGCGTGCCGATCCCCTCGACGGTCAGCGTGTGCGGGCGCGTGACCGGGCCGCCGTGGGCGAAGCTCGGGTCGAGATCGAACAGTGCGGAGAGCACCGCCTCGGTCGCGGCCGCACCCGCGATGCAGTCGCGGTTGGAGACGCCGCGTTCGGCGACCTGGGCACGGTGCTCGCCGTCCGGGCCGGTGACGATCTCCATGGCCTGTCCCCAGACACCGCCCGACGCCGCGGCGGTCAGATCGCGCAGGAGCGTGACGGCCCGGTCCCGGTAGCCGAGGCGGGCCAGGCCGTGGGCGGTGACGCCGGGCCAGGCGCAGAACGCGCCGGCGGCGCCGTGGTCGGGCCGGTCGGAGGCGGCCGCGATCGGGTCGTCCGGACTCAGCGCGCGCATCCAACCGCCCACCAACAGGCGGTCGGTGACGAAGTCGGCCATCTCGCGGCGCGTGTCCGCGCTGAGATCGCGGTACAGGTGGGCCGAGACCAGGCCGAAGTCCAGGCAGTGGCCGATCGTGTCGGTGCCGTCGGGGCGGCGGATCTGCCAGCGGCCCGCGCCGGCGTACAGGTCGAGGACCGCCTTGGCCAGCACGTCCGCCTCGGCCTCGGCCCGGGCAGCGTCCTCGTGGCGGCCGCGCTGCCGGTACAGGCCGGCGAGCGAGCGGGTCGCCCCCACGTAGGCGCCGTTGAAGGAGGCGACGACGCCGGTATAGGTGGGGACGCACTCCAGCAGGTTCCACGCGTCGTCACCGAAGTCGGCGAGGACCCCGCCCGTGGCGGCGCTGCGCTTGTCGCGCCAGCCGAAGCCGAGCCGCTCCAGGTGTTCCAGGACCGTCGCCCCGCCGGTCTCCACGTCGAGGAAGGCGGTGTCCCCGGTGAGGCAGACGTAGTGCTCGATCAGCCGGAACAGGGCGTGGTCGTTGGCGCTGTAGGCGTTGCCCAGCGGTCCGCCGCTGCGCGCCTCTATGCCAAAGGAGTCCCGGTAAGGGCCGGCCAGGACGCGGGTCAGCCACGAGCGCAGCCCGGCGGGTTCCAGCAGCGCGTACATCCGGCTCCACTCGCAGTGGTCCCAGAAGTACGTGGTGGTGGGCCCGAGGCGCGGGCCGCCGGTGAGGAATACCGGCTCGCCCGGCCGGATCCGGATGTTGCGCATGTACAGCGCCTGGAGCGCGCCGAGGTAGTACGTCTCCGCGAGACCCGCATCCTCGGTGGTCAGCACGGGCAGGTGCCCGGAGAAGTCGCCGTTGCCCGGCGTGAACATGTTGGTCCAGTGCGCCCGCCAGCCCTCCTCTCCCGCGCGCACTGTCCCCTCGAAGTCCGCCGCCGCGGCGCGGGCCTCGGCCATGACGGTCGCGGCGTCGGTCCCGTAGGCGCAGGCCAGCGCCACGGTCGTGCTCTGGCCGGGCTCGATCCGGACGGTCCAGGTGGCGCAGCCGCCGGGGCCCTCGGCCTGGAGGCTGGACGGCCCTTCGGCGAAGGCGTATGCGGCGCGAGCGGAGGACCGGGTGTCCGCGATGGCGACGGCCTGGCCGTCCAGGCGCGCGGTCCAGCGGCGCGAGCGGGTCCAGTGCCGGGTGCGGGCGATCTCCTGGCCGTCGAGGTGCAGCGCGACGTGGTCGGCCTCGATGCGGGCGCTGACCCGGTGCCACTCCCCGGCGCGCGGCTCGGCGTCGGTGAGCTCCCGCTCCCCGGTGATACCGAGCCAGAGGCGGCCGCCGTCCAGTCCGATCTGCAGCGAGTCGGGGTGGTTGCCGTGGGTGAGCACGGTGCCCGTCTGACCCTCGGTGTCCAGGCGCAGGTCGAGGGTGATCGTCTGGCCGGGGGCGAGGGCGAAGGGGTCCAGGGTCGCCTCGTCCTCGACGGCCAGCGTGATCGCGTCGTCGGCGCGGAGGACCGACGTGCCGTCACCGGACTCGATGCGGAGTGCGCGGACGGTGCCCGCGACGCCGACGCGGGGTTCGGGCTCCTTGTCGTGGCTGACGTGGGCGGGGAGTGCGTCGTCCAGCAGCATCGGGCCGTGGTCCTCGTCGCGCTGGATCCCGGGGACACGCGGCCGGCCGAGGCGGAGCTTTCGCGAGGCGGGTGAGAGCAGGTAGGAGCCGCCGCGGCCCCCGGTGGTGGCCCGGATTCGCTCCAGTGCCATGAAGTCGTGGTGCTGGCCGTGGTTCCACGGGCCGTCGTAGAGCCAGCCGTAGCCGACCTCGCTGTGGGCGACCATGGCGAACAGGTCCTGGGACAGCTCGACGGTCCTGGCGTCGGCGCCCTCGTTGGTGACGGTGACCCGCCACAGCAGCAGGTCCCGGGAGAGTGCCATCCGGGTGTCGGTGCTCAGCCGCAGTCCGTCGCCGCGGTGCTCGCGGGTGACGCCCCACGGCTTCCAGCGGAAGCGCTGGGCCGCCGGGACGGAGCCGTCCACGCGCAGTTCGCCGGTGTGGTAGCCGAACGTGAACGGCGGGGCGACCAGCCAGGACAGCGAGGTCAGATCGTGGTTGACGTGGCCCTGGCCCTGCTGGTTGCGCAGCGACGGCAGGTGGGCTATCTCGTCCAGGCCGACCCAGCGTCCGGCCACGGCGTCCAGGTCGGGGACAGCGGCCTCGACGACGGGGGCCGCTTCGGTCTTGGTGGTCACTTGCCGGCTCCCGAGGTGAGTCCGGCGATGAACTGCTTCTGCAGGGTCAGGTAGCTCGCGACCGGGATGACCGCCGCCAGCAGCATCACGCCGAACAGCTGCGCGTAGTTGGTGGAGTACTGGCCGACCGACAGGTAGATGCCGGTGGTGATCGTCTGGCCCTTGAGCGGGCCGAGGATGAACTGCGGGTTCATGAAGTCGTTCCAGATCCACAGCGACAGGAAGATCGTCACGGTGGCGGTGGCCGGGCGCAGCAGCGGCATGACGATCGTCCACCAGATCCGCAGGCTGCCGGCGCCGTCCACGGTCGCCGCCTCGATCACCTCGGCGGGGACGGAGCGCAGGAAGCCGGAGTAGACGAAGACCGCGAAGGACAGGTAGCCGCCACCGACGTTGGCGAGGATCAGCCCGGGATAGGTGTGGTCCAGGTGCAGGAAGGTCAGGATGCGGATCGTGGGCAGCAGCACCACGGCGGGCGGGATCATCAGACCGGCCGCGAAGCCGGCCAGCACGATCCCCCGGAAGCGGGCGGACCGCCGGGACAGCCAGAAGCTGAACGCGGAGCCGAGCGGGATGATCAGCAGCACCGAGGCGATCACGGTGACCGCGGAGTTGCTCAGGCCGATCTCGATGATGCGGTCGGGCCGCGACAGGGCGTCGGTGAGGTTCCCCAGGGTCGGCGGCGCCGGCGGGGCCGCCGGGTTGCGGATGATCTGGTCCTGCGACTTGAACGCGTTGACAAGGGTGAGGTAGATCGGACTGACGAAGGCCAGCGTGATCAGGCCCGCCGCCACCAGGTGTCCCCTGGTGGCCCAGGCCCGCAGGCCGCGGCGCGGCACGGTCACGGCGGCGGGGGTGACGGTGACGGCCGGACGCTGGGCGGCCGTCCGCTGCTCGGTCGGTGCGGTCACAGTTCGACCTCCCTGCGGCGCAGCAGGCTGGTGACGGTCAGGGCGATGCCCGCGGAGACGACGAGCAGCAGCATGGCGACGGCCGAGGCGTAGCCGTAGCGGTCGTCGGTGAAGGCGAGCTGGATGATGTAGAGGGCGGTGGACTGCGTGGAGTCGGCGGGGCCGCCCGAGGTGAGCACCGCGATGATGTCGTAGAGCTTCAGCATGGTGATCAGCGAGATGGTGACGCTGATCGTCGTACCGGGGGCGAGCATCGGGAAGGTGATGTGCCGGAACCGCTTCCAGCGGCCGGCCCCGTCGACCATCGCGGCCTGGTAGAGCTCGACCGGGATGGACTGGAGCGCGGCGAGGTGGACCACGGTGGTGAACCCCGTCAGCACCCAGGCGGCGACCAGGCCGACGGAGAACATCGCCAGGTGGGGCGTGCCGAGCCAGGTGACCGGCTTGCCGATGATCCCCAGCGAGAGCAGGACGCTGTTGAGGATGCCGTCCTGGGCCAGGATGTAGCGCCAGACGAAGGCGACGATCACACCGGACAGCACCTGGGGCAGGAACGCCACCGTGCGCATCATCCGGAAGCTCAGCGAGCTCTTGTTGAGCAGCGTCGCGAACCCGATCCCGGCCGCGTTGGCGACGAGCGTCACCGCACCGGCGAGGATCAGTGTGAACGTGAGGCTCGCGGCCAGCGCGCTGTCGTGCGTCATCTCCGTGTAGTTGGCGATCCCGACGAAGCGGGACTGCGCCAGCAGCGGGTTCTCGTCGGTCAGGCTCTTCCAGGCGCTCATGATCACCGGCACGAGGATGAACAGGGCGTACAGGCCCAGCGCGACGACGGCGATGGCGCCGAGGGCGGGGTCGCCGCGGCGTGGGCGGGCTCGGGTGGTCATGGCTCTTCCCTTGAGGAATCGGCGGCAGGGAGTCCGGCGCCGTGCCGGTGCGGGGCACGGCGCCGGATGCGAGGAGGCGAAGACGGGCTGCTACTTGGTGGCCGCGTCCCAGGCGGCGTCGAGCTTGGCCATCTGCCCGTTCACGTCGTCCGAGGTGAACAGCGCCTGGCTGGCCGCGTAGAAGGCGTCGTTGAGGCCGGAGGGCATGGAGTCGTCGTTGGTCGCCCAGCCGAACGCCGAGACCTTGGTGTTCTGGTCGGTGACGTAGGCGTACGAGTCCTTGAAGACCTGGGTGACGTTCACGTTGTAGTCGGCCAGGGTCTTGCCCTTGAGCATGGGGAACGCGCCGTCGCCCTCGATCAGCGTCTTGTAGTTGGCCGGGTCCAGCGACCAGGCCTCGGCGAAGGCGGTGGCCTTGGCCGGGTCGGCCGTCTTGGCGCTGATGGCCATGGAACCGCCGACCGCGAACGGCACGACGAGCGAGCCGTCGTCGGTCGGGGTCATGAAGGAGCCGAAGTCGGCGGCGTTGGCCTTGGGCACGGAGCCCAGGAACCAGCTGCCCATCATGTACATCGCGGTCTTGCCGGAGGTGAAGTTGGTGATCGAGTCGGCGTACTTGACGCCCAGCGCGCCGTCCTCGAAGTCACCGTTCTTGACCATGGTGCGGTACTTGGCCACGGCCGCCTCCACGTTGGCGTCCGTGAAGTGGACCTTGCCGGCGTAGCGCTCCTGCAGCCAGTTCGGGTCCTTGCCCAGCACGTCAGCGGACAGGATGCCGACCAGCGGCATCGACGCGGCGAAGGGGTCACCGCCGCCGAGCTCGATCGGGGTCATTCCGGCCGCCTTGAGCTTGGCGTTGACCGCCATGAAGTCCGCCCAGGTCTTCGGCACGGCGGTGATGCCGGCCTTGGCGAACATCTTCTTGTTGTAGAAGACCATGGGGATGATCTGGGAGTTGGTCGGCGGGATGTAGACCTTGCCCTTGTAGGCGTTGCCCATGGGCAGCATGAAGTTGGCGTTGACCCAGTTCTGGTCGTACGGCTTGAGCAGGCCGGCCGTGGCGAACGTCGAGGGCGTGATCGACTGGAGCAGGTCGGGGAACTGCCCGGACGCCTGGAGCTGCTTGGCGTACGCGTCACGGTCCGTGCTGGGGGCGACGATCTTCTTGATCGTCAGACCCGGGACCTTCTTCTCGCCGTTCGCGATCGAGGTGTCCCAGAACGACGTGGTCAGGCTGGGGGTCTCGAAGGTGAGGTACGTCAGGGTGGTGCCGCCCGCAGCCGTCGAGCCGCCGGTCGACGCGGCAGAGCATCCGGTGAGCAGGGCGAGCCCTGCGGCGATGCAGGCCGCAGTCAGACGAGTGTGCCGCATGGGAGTCTCTCCTGAGGGGGTGATGTGACCCGATGAGGGATGCCGAGGGGTGGGGGCGGATCGTGGTGCGTATCGACGCCTGGTCACCTTCGAGATAACGTTATCGCGAGGATAGGCTCGCGTTGCGGGAATGTGTCAAGAGTCGATCTGATAACGGTCCACAGGAAGAACGAGGAGTCAGCGGCATGAGTCAGGCACGGGGCGGGAACGGCGGCCGCCCGAAGCGGCCGACGATGGTCGACGTCGCCCGCGAGGCCGGGGTGGCCCTCCGGACGGTCTCGCGGGTGGTCAACAACGACCCCACCGTAGGGCCCGAATATGTGAGCAAGGTCGAGGCCGCCATCGCCGCCCTGAACTTCCGTCCCGACGAGCGCGCGCGGCAGCTGCGCACCGGCGTCACGGGGACCATCGGCGCCGCCGTGCGAAGGATCGCCGAGGTCAACGCGGAACTGGCCGCCATCGAGCAGACGGCCCGCGACTGCGGGCTGACGCTGCTGGCGGCCTCCACCGACTTCGACGAGCCCCGCGAGCGGGAGATCCTGATCTCCATGTGCCGCCAGCGCCTGGACGGCATCATCGTCGAGCCCTTCGGCGAGAACCACGCCTACCTCCAGCCCGAGCTTGACGCGGGCATGCCGCTGGTCGCGATGGACCGGCCGATGAGCGGCGTCTCGGTGGACTGCGTCATGTCCGACAACGCCTCCGGTATCGGCATCGCGTTCCACCACCTCACCCAGCACGGGCACCGCCGGATCGCCTACATCGGCGACAGCGAGCTCGTCTTCTCGGGCCGGGAGCGCGCCGCCGCGTTCCGCGCCGCGCTGCGGGCCCACGGCCAGCCGATCGAGGGTCTGGTGCACCCCGGCCCGATCAACACCGAGCGCGTCTGCGCCGCCCTGGACAGCGTGCTGCACGGCGACGATCCGGCGACCGCCCTGGTCACGGGCAACATGGACACCACGCTGACGGCGCTGCGGTGCCTGGGCCCGCAGGCCGCCGCGCAGCTGGCGATCGTCGGCTTCGACGAGGTGCCCCTCGCCGACCTCCTCCAGCCGGCCCTCACCGTGGTCGCCCAGGAGACCTTCACGATCGGCCGGACGGCCGTCGAACTGCTCCGGGCCCGGATGGCCGACCCGAGCCGCCCGGTCCAGACCGTGGTCGTACCGGTGACCTTGAAGGTCCGCGGCTCGGGCGAGGTGAGGCCCTAGGCCGTGTCTGACAATTCGCGTCGGATCAGCCCTCGTCGTCTGGCGCCGTGCATCGCAAGGCGGAGGGTCGGCCTCGTACCGGATGTACTCGGCCGGGCCCGACAACGCAGCGAGGTGCGGCGCCAGGCGGCGAGGGCCCGACGGGAATTGTCAGACACGGCCTAGCTTTCGGGGGCTTCCGGGCCGCTTCCCGGGGTTTCCGGGGGATCACCGCCGGGTTACCGGAGTCTTGACACGCGCCCGGGGCACCCGCAATCCTCCGCGATAACGTTATTTCGCCACCGGCCCTCATCCCGTCGATTCCGCCATGCGCGTGAGGGCCCGGTCCCGGTGTCGCGGTCTGCGGCGTTCCCGCGGCGTTCCCGCCGAACAAGGGTTCTCCCTGCGGTTCTCCCTGCGCACCAGGCGACTTCCATCTCCCCACCCCGCGGATGAGAGGTCAGGTCATGAAGCTGAGAGTGCGACCCAGGAGGCTGATCAGCGTCGCCACCGTGATGGGGCTCGCCGGTGCCATGGTCACCACGGCACTGTCGAGCCCCGCACTGGCGGACACGGTCACCGCCAACCAGGCCTGGCGCATCGCCCAGCAGTACACCGGCGTGTGGACCACCCCGCCGACGCAGCTGACCAGCGGTGAGACCGTCGACGCGCCCCTGCTGGGCAACGGCGACCTCGGCGTGGCCGTCGGCGGGTCGATCGCGAACCAGACGCTGTACGTCGGCAAGAACGACTTCTTCTCCTCCTCCAGCCACGCGATCAAGCCCCTGGGCCGGATCGTGATCAACGCCTCCGGGCTGAGCGGCTCGTCCTACAAGGTCGTGCAGGACATCGCCCACGCCGAGGTCGACGGCACCTACACCCTCAACGGCCAGACGCTGGCCACCAGCAGCTGGGTCGACGCGAACTCCGGCACCGTCGTCACCTCGTTCACGCTCACCGGCGGCAGCGCGCAGAACATCGGCATCTCGCTCCAGAACGGCTCCGGCGGCACGCCGACCGTCTCCACCACCGGCAACGACCTGGACGCCGACGTCTACGCGGACACCGGCACCGGCAGCGACCCGCACGCCCGGATGGCCGCCCGGATCATCGGGTCGGCCCAGACGATCTCCGGCAACACCCTCAGCATGTCCCTGCAACCGGGCAGCACGGCGACGCTGGTCACCGGGATCGTCTCCAGCATCGACAGCTCCTCGTGGCAGTCGGGCGCCGACGCGCTGGTCCAGAACCTCGCGCAGACGGACGTGGACAACCACAACGCCGCACACCGCTCCTGGTGGCAGAGCTACTGGTCGCAGTCCTTCGTCGAGATCCCCGACAAGGCCGTCGAGAAGAGCTGGTACGGCTCGCTCTACCTGCTGGCCTGCGTCTCCCGTTCCGGCAAGTTCGCCCCGGGCCTGTGGGGCAACTGGATCACCGGCGCCATGAACTGGAACGGTGACTACCACACCAACTACAACTACGAGGCCCCGTTCTACGCCGCGCTGTCCACCAACCACGTCGCGCAGATGGCCGCCTACGACCAGCCGGTCCTCGACTGGCAGTCGGCCGGCCAGTCGCTGGCCACGTCGAACGGCTACACGGGCGTGCTCTACCCGGTGGGCCTGTCGCCGAAGGGCACCAGCGCGGACACGAACCTGCACAACCAGAAGTCCGACGCGGCGAACCTCGCCAGCGACATGGTGATGCGCTTCGAGTACACCGGTGACACCACGTACGCGAACACCGTGTACCCCTGGCTCAAGCAGGTCGGCCTGTTCTGGCAGAACTACCTGACCTGGGACGCCACCAACAACCGGTACGTGATCACCAACGACGCCCCGCACGAGGACCAGGCCTACCCGCAGACCAACTCCGGCCTCTCCCTGGGCCTCGTCCACCTGCTCTTCCAGGGCCTGATCGACATGAGCACCGCGCTGAACCAGGACGCGACCACCCGGGCCACCTGGCAGAACATCGTCTCGCACCTCAGCGCCCTGCCCACGATGACGCTGAACGGCCAGACGATCCTGCGTGAGACCGAGGTCGGCAGCGACTTCTACAACGACGGCAACGACATCGACTCCCAGGCGATCTACCCCGGCAGCCTCGTCGGCCTGGACTCCAGCTCGACCCTGCTCTCCACCGCGCAGAACACCATCGGCGCGCTCACCAACGCCTGGCACGGCGGCAACGCCCCCGCCACCTTCTACGCCGCCGCGGCCCGCGTCGGCTACAACCCCAGCACGATCCTGAGCAACCTGGACAACGAGGCCACCAGCCAGAGCTACCCCAACATGGCCGTCCACCACAACGGCGGCGGCATCGAGAACATCAACGTCACCACCTCGGGCCTGGACGAGATGCTGCTCCAGTCCTTCCAGAACGACATCAAGTTCTTCCCGGACTGGCCCGCCAACACCAACGCCAAGTTCGGTGACCTGCTCGCCTACGGCAACTTCGAGATCTCCAGCAGCCTGGCCGGCAACACCGTCCAGTACGCCCGGGTCGTCAGCCAGAACGGCGGCAACCTCACCTTCACCAACCCGTGGTCGGGCAACGTCGAGGTCTACCGCAACGGGACCGATACCGGCACCGTCTCCGGAACGAAGATCACCATCGCCACCTCCGCCGGTGACACGCTCGACCTCGCCCCCGCCGGCACCTCGCTGTCCACCATCCAGACCGAGCTGACCCAGCCCCTGCAGACCAGTACCGGCTCCACCTCCAGCTTCAGCTCGGGCTTCGAGTCGACCGACCCGGCGCTGACCTGGACCGACACCGTGGACTCGACCGGCGGCGGCCTCTCCTCCGTCACCGGACTCTGCTGCGGCCTGACCGGCCCCGAGGCCGGGATCCGCACCGGGGAGACCGCCCACACGGGCACCGGCTCCCTGATGTACTCCGGCTCCGGGCAGGGCGGCAGCGCCGTGCACGCCTACCTCAAGATCTACGACCTCAGCGGCGCCCCGCTGGCGATCGGCTCCGGCAAGACCCTCAGCTACTGGATCTATCCGCAGAGCAGCGCCACCACTCCGTACGTCGCCGCGGGCTCCACCAACAGCGAATGCGTCGCCGTCGACATGATCTTCACTGACGGCAGCACCCTGCGGGACTCCGGCGCCGTGGACCAGAACGGACACGGCATCCACCCGGCCCAGCAGTGCGGCCACCTGACGCTCGACACCTGGAACCACGTCACCGTCAACCTGGGGACCAACAACGCCAACAAGCAGATCAGCCGGCTGCTGGTCGGCTACGACAACCCCAACTCGACCGGTGGCTACCGCGGTTACATCGACGACCTGACCATCAGCTGACCCGTACCGGCGCGAGCCGGTCCCAGAGGCAGGAGGTGCCGTGGCGCATCCCACTCCCCCCGTCGTGCGGCGCGAGGCCGACGTCGACGTGGAGGCGACGATGCGCGACGGCACCGTCCTGCGCGCGGACCTCTACCGCCCGGCGGGCGCCGGACCCTGGCCGGTGCTGCTGGCCCGCACGCCGTACGGCAAACAGGACCCCGGCGTCCTGGCCCGCCTCGACCCGTGGGCCGCCACGCGCCGTGGCTACCTGGTCGTCGTCCAGGACTGCCGCGGGCGCTTCCGCTCGGACGGGCGCTGGGCACCGCTCGCCCACGAGAGCGCCGACGGACACGACACCGTCCGGTGGGCCTCCCGGCTTCCGGGCGCGGACGGCCGGGTCGTCCTGTACGGGCCCAGCTATCTGGGCCACACCCAGTGGGCGGCGATCGCCACGCAGCCGCCCGAGCTGTGCGCCGCCGCGCCGGAACTCACGTGGTGGGACCCGTACGACGGACTGCTCGCCCGGGGCGGCGCCGTCGAGCTGGGGCTGGTGACGCACTGGACGCTCACGCTCGGGTACGACGTGCTGGAGCGCCGGTACGCGGACCGTCCCACCGAGCGGAGGTGGGCGCGCACCGAACTGGACGCGGCCGTCGAGGACCTGGTCACCCGCACCTACTGGGAGCTTCCGGCGGAACGCCCGCCCAGCCTGCGTCGCTTGGGCCTGCCGCTGCCCGCGCCCGCGCCCGCGCCCGGCTCGCCTCACGGTCTCCGGATGCCGCCGGTGCTGGTCGTCGCGGGGTGGTTCGACTGTTTCCTCCAGGGCGGCCTGGACAGCTACACCGCCGCCCGTCGCGCCGGGACGCCTGCGGCCCTGATCGTCGGGCCCTGGTCGCACACCGACCAGTCCGGCGGCGTCGACGGGCCGGACTTCCTGCTCTCGCGCGAGCTCGACTGGTTCGACCGGCACCTCGGGCAGGACGGCGGCCAGGACCCGCCCGAGCCGCCGGTGCTGGTGTACGTGCTCGGCGCCGACCACTGGCGCCGCCTGGAGACCTGGCCTCCGGAGTCCGTCCAGGTGCCCTGGCACCTCCACCAGGACGGCCGGCTGTCGCGCGACGCCCCCGAGCGGGACTCGCCTCCCGACCTCTTCCGCCACGACCCGGAGAACCCGGTCCCGACGCACGGAGGGGCGCTGCTGATGGCGCCCGGCCTCCCGCCCGGCCCGCTCGACCAGGCCGGGGTCGAACAGCGCGAGGACGTGCTCGTCTACACCGGCGAACCGCTGACCGAGCCGCTGGAGGTGATGGGCCGTATCAGCGTCCACTTGGTCGCTGATTCGAGCGCGGCCACCACCGACTGGGTGGCTCGCCTGTGCGACGTCGACCCGCAGGGGGTGTCCCGGAACATCACCGACGGCATCCTGCGCGCCCGGGACGTCGACCGTCACGTCGACCACGGAGTCGGCGTCGGCGCGGACCGGGCGCGGGAACACGCGATCGACCTGTGGTCCACCGCCTACGTGTTCCGGCCGGGGCACCGCGTCCGTCTGCAGATCGCCTCCAGCTGCTTTCCGCGCTGGGACCGGACCCTGGAGGCGTCGGAGCAGCGGGTGTTCCACGACGCCGCGCGGCCGTCCCGGCTCGTCCTGCCCGTGGTCCCGCGTCGGCCCCCCGCCGGGAGCCCCTGATGTCGCCGACGCGTCAGCCGTCGAGGGAGCCGCGCACCCACTGCACCAGTGCGGCGACGTGCACCGCGGCCGTGGCGGCTGCCAGTTGGGCGTCCCTGTCGCGCAGGGCGGTGAGGATCATCTCGTGTTCGCGCTGGGCGTGCTCGATCGCCTGCGCGGCCGTCGTCCCGCGCAGGATGCGGACCCGCTGGGTGTGCGTGGAGAGCATGTCGAGGATGGCCGTCAGTACGGGGTTGCCCACCAGGTCGGCGATGGCGCGGTGGAAGGCCATGTCGCAGCGGATGAAGTCCTCGGCGTCCTGGACCGCGCTGCCGCTGTCGAGGATCCGCTGCAGCGCCTCCAGGTCGGCGCTGGTCGCGCGGGTGGCGGCGAGGGCGACCGCCTGCGGTTCGAGCATCCGGCGGACCTGGAGCAGGTGGAGCGCGGTGGCCCCGCGCGAGACGTCGGAGACGAAGGACAGGTTCTCCAGCAGCCGCCGCGGTTCGAGGTCGGAGACGTAGGTGCCGTCGCCCTGGCGGGTGACCAGGATCTGCATCGCCGTCAGGGCGCGCACCGCCTCGCGCAGGGAGCTTCGGGACAGGCCCAGCTGGAGGGCGAGTTCGCCCTCCTTGGGCAGGCGCGAGCCCGGCGGCAGCTCACCGGACACGATCATGGCCTTGATCTTGTCGATCGCCTGGTCGGTCAAGGCCATCGTGGTGCTCCTCGGATCTGGGGCGGGGACTCACCTCCATCATCATTCATCGGATGACTGACAGCAATAGTCGGATGAATGCTTGCGCGGATGACCTCATGCTCGTAGATTCACCGCACGCCCTCCCTCATTCATCGGAGGTATCGAGGGCGACTCGCTCCCCCTTCCTGCTCCCTCTTCCCCGCACCGCGGAGGTTCTGCACCGTGAAACTGCTGCGCATCGGGGCCCCCGGGGCCGAACGGCCGGCCCTGCTGGAGGCCGTCGCCGACGGTCGCCCCCGCTACCTGGACCTGACGGACGTCACTCCGGACATCGACGGGCCGTTCCTCGCCTCCGGCGGGCTCGACCGCGTGCGCACGGCGCTCGCCGAGGGCGTGCTCCCGGAGCTCGTGCCCCCGGCGGTGGGCTGGCGCTTCGGCGCTCCGGTCGCCCGTCCCGGCAAGGTCGTCTGCATCGGCCTCAACTACCGCGACCACGCGGAGGAGACCGGCGCCGCAATCCCGCCACGGCCGGTGGTCTTCATGAAGGACCCCGGCACGGTGGTCGGCCCGTACGACGAGGTGCTGATCCCCCGCGGTTCGGTGAAGACCGACTGGGAGGTGGAGCTCGCCGTCGTCATCGGCCGCCGTGCCCGCTATCTCGGCTCCCGCGAGGAGGCGCTGGCCTGCGTCGCCGGCTACGCCATCAGCAACGACGTCTCCGAGCGGGAGTTCCAGCTGGAGTTCTCCGGTCAGTGGGACCTCGGCAAGTCCTGCGAGACGTTCAACCCGCTCGGGCCCTGGCTGGTGACGGCCGACGAGGTCGGCGACCCGCAGGAACTCGGGCTTCGGCTGTCGGTGGACGGCGTGCCCCGGCAGGACGGCCACACCAAGAACATGATCTTCGACGTCGCCGAGATCGTCCGCTACCTCAGCCAGTACCTGGTGCTGGAGCCCGGCGACGTGATCAACACCGGCACCCCGGCCGGAGTCGCGCTGGGCCTGCCCGACCACCCCTACCTGCGCCCCGGCCAGCGCGTCGAGCTGGAGATCGACCGGCTCGGCACCCAGCGCCAACTCCTCACCCAGGCATGAAAGGCACTCCGTTGTCCTCACCCTCAGCGGCCGCCGCCGCGCGGATCACCGCGCTGGACACCTACGACATCCGCTTCCCCACCTCGCGCGAGCTGGACGGCTCCGACGCGATGAACCCCGACCCCGACTACTCCGCCGCCTACCTGGTGCTGCGCACCGACGCGGGCGACGGCCTGGAGGGCCATGGCTTCACCTTCACCATCGGCCGCGGCAACGACGTGCAGGTGGCGGCCATCGAGGCGCTGCGCCCCTACCTGGTGGGCCGCTCGGTCGCCGAGGTCTGCGCGGACCCGGGCTCCGTCTACCGCGACCTGAACGGCGACAGCCAACTGCGGTGGCTGGGGCCGGAGAAGGGCGTGATGCACATGGCCGTCGGCGCCGTCGTCAACGCGGTGTGGGACCTGGCCGCCAAGCGCGCCGGACTGCCGCTGTGGCGGTTCCTGGCCGAGGCCGAACCGGAGTGGCTGGTCTCCCAGGTGGACTTCCGCTACATCGCCGACGCGCTCACCCCCGAGCAGGCGCTGGGCCTGCTCCAGCGCGGCCGGGACGGCGCGGCGCGGCGCACGGCCGAACTGACCGCCACCGGCTATCCCGCCTACACCACCTCGCCCGGCTGGCTCGGCTACTCCGACGAGAAGCTCGTCCGTCTCGCCACCAAGGCGCTCGACGACGGCTTCCGCCAGATCAAGCTGAAGGTCGGCGCCGACCTGGCCGACGACGTCCGCCGCTGCCGCACCGCGCGCGCCACCATCGGACCGGACGTGCGGATGGCCATCGACGCCAACCAGCGCTGGAACGTCGACGAGGCCGTCGCCTGGACCAACGCGCTCGCGGAGTTCGACCCGTACTGGATCGAGGAGCCGACCAGCCCGGACGACGTGCTGGGCCACGCCGCCATCCGCGCGCGCGTCGCCCCGATCCGGGTCGCCACCGGCGAGCACGTGCAGAACCGGGTCGTCTTCAAACAGCTGCTCCAGGCCGGCGCCATCGACGTGCTGCAACTGGACTCCACCCGGGTCGGCGGCGTGAACGAGAACCTGGCGATCCTGCTGCTCGCCGCCGCGTTCGGCATCCCCGTCTGCCCGCACGCCGGTGGCGTCGGGCTGTGCGAACTGGTCCGCCATCTCTCGATGTTCGACTACGTCGCGCTCTCGGGCAGTACCGAGGGACGCGCCATCGAGTTCGCCGACCACCTGCACGAGCACTTCGTGGACCCCGCCGTCATCCGCGACGGGCACTACGTGGCGCCCACCCTGCCGGGGTTCTCCGCCGCCCTGCGCCCGGAGGCGATCGACACGTTCCGCTACCCCGACGGGGTGTTCTGGGCCGAGGACCTGGCGCAGGGCCAGATCGAGACGGCGGAGGTCCCGGCATGAGCCTCGCCCCCCTCGCCTCCCTCACCGCCCTCGCGGACCTCAACGGCCTGCGGGCGGTGGTCACCGGGGGCGCGTCCGGCATCGGCCTGGCCACGGCGCGGCTGCTCGCCGCACGCGGCGCCACGGTGGCGGTGCTCGACCTCCACCCGGGCGACGTGGAGGAGCCGCTCCTCGGCTTCACCGCGGACGTGAGCGACGACGTCTCCGTCCGTGCGGCTGTCGACGCGGCCGTGGACGCGCTCGGCGGCCTGGACATCCTGGTCAACAACGCCGGCATCGGCGCGGCGGGCACGGTCGAGGACAACGACGACGCGCAGTGGCACCGGGTGCTCGACGTCAACGTGCTCGGCATCGTCCGCACCACCCGCGCCGCCCTCCCCCACCTGCGCGCCTCCGGGCGCGCGGCGATCGTCAACACCTGCTCGATCGCGGCGACCGCCGGGCTGCCGCAGCGGGCGCTCTACTCGGCCAGCAAGGGCGCGGTCCTCTCGCTGACCCTGGCCATGGCCGCCGACCACATCGGTGAGGGCATCCGGGTGAACTGCGTCAACCCCGGCACCGTCGACACCCCGTGGGTGGGCCGCCTTCTCGGCGCAGCCGCCGACCCGGCGGCCGAGCGTGCCGCGCTGCAAGCCCGGCAGCCCCACGGGAGACTTGTCTCGGCGGATGAGGTGGCTGCCGCGGTCGCCTACCTGGCCAGCCCACTGGCCGGTTCCACGACCGGCACCGCCCTGGCCGTCGACGGCGGCATGGCCGGCCTGCGGCTGCGCCCCGGTGCGCGGTAACTGCGGTAACTGCGGTAACCCTCCGGCCGGACAAGCCGGCCCGTCAGGCCGGAACCCCGGCCGGACCGCAGTCGATGTGAGGGTGCCACGCGGTACCGTCCGACCGACCGTCAGCTTCGAAAGGCAACCCGATCATGCGCACCACCCCACTCGGGCGCAGCGCCACCCGCGTCACCGAACTCTCCCTCGGTGCGGCCCCGCTGGGCAACCTGTTCACCGCGCTGAGCGACGAGCAGGCCCGCGGCACCGTCGACGCGGCCTGGGACTGCGGCGTCCGCTCCTTCGACACCGCCCCGCACTACGGGCTCGGCCTGTCCGAGCGCCGCCTCGGCTCGGCCCTGCGCGAGCGCCCGCGCGACCAGTACGTCGTCTCGACCAAGGTCGGTCGCCTGCTGCGCCCGACGGCGCAGCCGCCCGTCGACGACCTCGCCCAGGGCTTCGCCGTCCGGTCGGACGTCGAGCGGGTGTGGGACTTCAGCGCCGACGGAGTTCGCCGCAGCATCGAGGACAGCCTGACCCGGCTCGGCCTCGACCGGATCGACATCGTGTACCTGCACGATCCCGACGACCACGAGGAGCAGGCGTTCGGGTCCGCCTATCCGGAACTGGAACGCCTGCGCGCCGAGGGTCTGGTCGGCGCGATCGGCGCGGGGATGAACCAGACCCGCATGCTGGACCGCTTCGTCCGGGAGACCGACGTCGACGTCGTGCTGCTGGCGGGCCGCTACTCCCTGCTCGATCAGACCGCCTTGGACCGGTTGCTCCCGGACGCCGTCCGGCGCGGTGTCTCGGTGCTCGTGGGCGGCGTCTTCAACTCCGGCCTCCTCGCTGATCCGAAGCCCGGCGCCACCTTCGACTACGCGCCTGCCTCGCCGGAGTTGCTGAACCGCGCGCTGCGTCTGAAGGCCCTCTGCCGGGAGTTCGACGTGCCGCTGCGCGCCGCGGCGCTCCAGTTCCCGCTGGGCCACCCGGCTGTCGACGGCATCCTGGTCGGCGCGCGCAGCGCGGCGGAGGTGCGCGACGCGGCAGCGATGGCCTCGGTGGAGATCCCGGCGCAGCTGTGGGGTGCGCTGCGGGTCGAGGAACTGCTGCCGGTGGATGCTCCGCTGCCGGCCGGCGCAGGGAAGCGGAGAATGAGCTGATGCGTATTGCCCTGTTCGTCACATGCTTCAACGACACGATGTTCCCGGAGACCGGGAAGGCCGTCGTCACGGTGCTGGAGCGGCTCGGGCACTCGGTCGAGTTCCCGCTCGCGCAGACCTGCTGCGGCCAGATGCACTTCAACACCGGCTACCGGCCCGAGGCCGTGCCGCTGGTGCGCGGGTTCGCGCAGGCGTTCGCCGGCTACGACGCGGTGGTGACGCCCTCGGCGTCCTGCGCGGGCATGGTCCGCGAGTACCACGGCGTGCTCGCGCGGCAGTCCGGCGACCCGGGCCTGGAGCGGCAGGTGGCCGAAGTGGCGCCGCGCGTGTACGAGTTCGCCGAGTTCCTCGTCGACGTCCTCGGCGTCACCGACGTCGGCGCCTTCTTCCCGCACCGCGTCACCTACCACCCGACCTGCCACTCGCTGCGCGGGCTGCGGCTGGGCGACAAGCCGTTCGCGCTGCTGCGCGCGGTCCGCGGCATCGACCTGGTCGAACTGCCGGGCGCCGACTCCTGTTGCGGCTTCGGCGGCACCTTCGCCCTGAAGAATGCGGAGACCTCGACCGCGATGCTCGGCGACAAGATGCGCAGCGTCGTCACCACCGGCGCCGACGTGCTGTGCGCGGCCGACAACTCCTGCCTGATGCACATCGGCGGCGGGCTCTCCCGCTTGCGGACCGGCATCGGGACCCTTCACCTGGCCGAAATCCTCGCCTCGACGGAAGGAGCGACCCGTTGAGCCCCGACAACGTGGTCTGGCTCGGCAGCCCCGGTTTTCCCGAGGCCGCACGGACCGCTCTCGGCGACGCCCAACTGCGCCGCAACCTGCGCAAGGCCACCACGACGATCCGCGACAAACGCCTCGCGGTGACGGGTGAGTTGGACGACTGGGAGGCCTTGCGCGAGGCCGGCGCCGCGATCAAGCGCCGCACGCTGCGCCATCTGGACCGGCACCTGCTGCAGTTGGAGGAGTCGGTCACCAAGGCCGGGGGCGTCGTGCACTGGGCCGCCGACGCGGCGGAGGCCAACCGGATCGTCACCGAACTCGTCCGCGCCACCGGCGCGGCGGAGGTCGTGAAGGTCAAGTCGATGGCCACGCAGGAGATCGGCCTCAACGAAGCCCTGGAGGAGGCCGGGATCCGTGCCTACGAGACCGACCTGGCCGAGCTGATCGTCCAGCTCGGCGACGACCGTCCCTCCCACATCCTGGTGCCCGCGATCCACCGCAACCGCGCCGAGATCCGCGAGATCTTCCTGCGGAGCATGGCCGCATGGGGGCGCCCGGCCCCCGACGATCTGACCGACGACCCGCGCGCGTTGGCCGAGGCGGCCCGGCTGCATCTGCGCGAGAAGTTCCTGCGCGCCAAGGTCGCCGTCTCCGGCGCCAACTTCGCGATCGCGGAGACCGGGACGATCGGCGTGGTCGAATCCGAGGGCAACGGGCGCATGTGCCTGACCCTGCCCGAGACTCTGATCACCGTCATGGGCATCGAGAAGGTGCTGCCGCAGTGGGAGGACCTGGAGGTCTTCCTGCAACTGCTGCCGCGCTCCTCCACCGGTGAGCGGATGAACCCCTACACCTCCACCTGGCGCGGCGTCACGCCCGGCGACGGCCCGCAGACGTTCCACCTGGTCCTGCTCGACAACGGCCGCACCGCCACGCTGGCCGACACCGTCGGACGGCAGGCACTCGGCTGCATCCGCTGCTCCGCCTGCCTGAACGTCTGCCCCGTCTACGAACGCACCGGCGGCCACGCCTACGGCTCCGTCTACCCGGGCCCCATCGGCGCGATCCTCACCCCCCAGCTCGTCGGCGTCGACGGCGACACGAAAAGCAGTGCGGCGACGCTCCCGTTCGCGTCCACGCTCTGCGGCGCGTGCTACGACGCCTGCCCTGTGAAGATCAACATCCCGGAGGTGCTCACCCACCTGCGGGCGCGGGTGGTCGAAGCCGAGCGCGCCGAGCGCCGCATCCCGAGCGCGGAGGCCCTCGCCATGAAGGCCGCCACCGCCGTCCTCGCCTCGCCCGGCCGCCTCCGCGCCGCCCAGAAGGCCGCCGCCCTGGGCGGACGCGTGCTCGCCCGCAGGGGCGTCATCGGCCCACTGCCCGGCCCCCTGCACGCATGGACCGACGCCCGCGACACGCCCGCGCCGCCCCAGGAGTCCTTCCGCGCCTGGTGGCAGCGGACCCACCCGTCAGGAGACCAGTGATGACGGCCCGTGACACCGTCCTCGGGCGCATCCGCGCCGCCCTCGCCGACGTGCCGGCCGAGGAGACCCCGCAGGACCTGCCCGCGCCCCGCGACTACCGCCGCAGCCACGCAGACGACGCCGACAGCGCCGCTGTGGTCGCGCTCTTCGCCGAGCGCGTCGCCGACTACCGCGCCCACGTCACCGAGACCGGCCCCGACGAGGCGGCCCGGGAGGCGATCGCCGCACGGCTGACCGCGCGCGGCGTCACCTCCCTCGTCGTCCCGGACGGCTTCCCCGACCAGCTGCTGCCCGACGGCCCGTGGACGGTGCTGCGCGAACCGCTCGGCATCCCAGCGCTGGAGGCGGCCGACGCCGTCCTCACCACCGCGGCCGTCGGGATCGCGGTCACCGGCACCGTCGTCCTCGACGCAGGCCCCGGCCAGGGCCGACGCGTGCTCACCCTGCTGCCGGACTACCACCTCTGCGTGGTGCGGTCCGAGCAGGTCGCGGGCGACGTGCCGGACGCCCTCGCCGCCCTCGACCCGGCCCGGCCGCTGACGTTCGTCTCCGGGCCGTCCGCGACGAGCGACATCGAACTCGACCGCGTCGAGGGCGTGCACGGGCCCCGCACCCTCGACGTCCTGATCGTCCACCCTTCCGAGGAGCAGCGATGAGAGTCGCCCTGCACACCCGCGTGCGCGCGGACCAGGTCGCCGCCTACGAGCAGGCTCACCAGGAGGTCCCCGAGGAGCTCGTCGCCGCCATCCGCGCCGCCGGGGCGACCGAGTGGACCATCTGGCGCAGCGGCACCGAGCTCTTCCACGTCCTGGAGGTCGACGACTACGCGAGGCTGATCGCCGCGCTGGGCGAACTGCCCGTCAACGTCGCCTGGCAGAGCCGGATGGCAAAGCTTCTCGACGTCGCCCACGACTACTCGGCCGGCGGCGCCGACGCCCCGCTCCCCGTGGTGTGGCAGCTGTGACCGCCACGGCCCCGCGCGTCATCGACGCGCACCACCACGTCTGGGACCTCACGGTCCGCGACCAGGACTGGATCACCGGGCCCGCGCTGGCCCCCCTACGGCGCACCTTCGACCTGGACGAACTGCGCCCGCAGGCGAAGGCCGCCGGGGTCGACGCCACGATCCTCGTCCAGACGGTCTGCCTGCCCGGCGAGACACCGGAGTTCCTGGCTCTCGCGGCCGACGATCCGCTGGTGGCGGGCGTCGTCGGCTGGACCGACCTCACGGCCCCCGACGTCGCCGACGCCCTCGCCTCGCTCCAGGCAGGCCCGGGCGGACGGCACCTCGTCGGCATCCGCCACCAGGTGCAGAGCGAGCCCGACCCCGAATGGCTGCTCCGCCCGGACGTACAACGTGGACTGCGAGCCGTCAGCGCGGCGGGCCTCGCCTACGACCTGGTCATCACGGCCGACCAGCTGCCCGTCGCCACCGCGGCGGCGATCTCCCTGCCGGGTACCGGGTTCGTCCTCGACCACCTCGGCAAGCCACCCGTCGCGGCGGGCGCACTCGCCCCATGGGCCGGACACCTGCGGGCCTTCGCGGCGCTCCCGAACACGGTGGCGAAGGTGTCCGGGCTGCTGACGGAGGCGGACTGGCGGCACTGGCAGCCGGCGGACCTGCGCCCGTTCGTCGACACCGCGCTGGACGCGTTCGGCCCGGGCCGACTGCTGTTCGGCTCGGACTGGCCCGTCTCCACCCTCTCGACCGACTACTCCCGCGTGGTCGCCACCACACGGGACCTGCTCCTCCAGCTCACCCCCGACGAGCTGCGGGACGTGCTCGGTGGCAACGCCGAACGTGTCTATCGCTTGGCGGATCCATGGATCGCCTGATGACCACCATCCGCCCCTACGCCTGGGGGTCGCGCACGGCGATTCCGGCGATGCTCGGTGTCGAGCCGAGCGGTGAGCCGCAGGCGGAGCTGTGGATGGGGGCGCACCCCGGAGCCCCGTCAGGTGTGGACCGTGGCGCGGGCGTCCGTTCCCTCGACCACGTGATCGCGGCCGACCCGACGGGTGAGCTGGGTGCGCGGACGGTCGCGCGTTTCGGGCCGGCGCTGCCGTTCCTGTTCAAGGTGCTGGCGGCACAGGAGCCCCTTTCGATCCAGGTGCACCCGGACCTGGTCCAGGCACGCGCCGGGTTCGCCGCCGAGGAGGCGGCCGGGGTGCCGTTGGACGCCCGCGAGCGCAACTACAAGGACGCGAACCACAAGCCCGAGATGCTGTGCGCGCTGGAGGAGTTCACCGGGGTGTGCGGCTTCCGCTCCCCCGAGGCGACAGCGCGGCTGCTGGAGCGGCTCGGGGTGCCGACCCTGCGTCCACTCGTCGACGTCCTGCGGGCCCGGCCGGAGCAGACGGCGCTGCGCCAGGCCATGACCTGGGCACTCACCCGTGACAACGGCATCGTGGTGAAGCTGGTCGCTGCCACCCGTGGCGCCCTTCTGCGCCTGGCCGACGTGAGCCCGACCGCACCGGAGGCGGCCATGCTGAGGGACTACGCAGCTCTGGCCGACCACCACCCCGCCGACCCGGGCCTGCTGTCGGCACTCCTGCTCAACCACGTGGCTCTCGTCCCCGGCGACGCCCTCTTCCTGGGCCCGGGAGTGCCCCACGCGTACTTCCGCGGCCTGGGCGTGGAACTGATGGCCAACTCGGACAACGTGCTGCGAGCCGGGCTGACGCCCAAGCACATCGATGTTCCCGAGCTGCTGCGGGTGGTCGATTTCCGGGCGAGCGATCCGGTCGTCATTCGGCCGCAGCCAGCGGTGGAAGACACCGGCGAGGAGCTCTACCCGGTATCGATCGACGAGTTCCGGCTCTCCCGCTACCGGCTCGGTCCCGAGAACGTCATATCGCTGCCGACCGACACCCCGCAGATCCTGCTCTGCACCCAGGGGCGCGCCTTGCTGACGGACGCGTCCGGCGCGTGCCTGACGCTGACATCCGGTCAGTCCTGCTTCGTCGCCGCCGACGGTACCGTCGTTCACGCGACGAGCCTCGACGGCTCTGGAATGCTCTTCCGGGCGACGGTCAACCTGCCGACCCGTACGGCCCGTCCCCGGTCGTCATCGCGGTGAGCCCCTGCCATCCCACGTCACGGACCCAGCCTCCGGGCCGGCGCTGTGACTGGGCTGGACCAGTCCCTTCTCGTAGGCGATCACGACCAGCTGGGCCCGGTCGTGGGCATGGAGCTTCGCCATGGCCCGCTTCGTGTGGGTCTTGACGGTGTGTGGGCTGACCTGGAGGTCGTCGGCGATGTCGTCGTTGGACAGGCCCGTGGCCACCAGACGGACGATCTGGCGCTCCCGCTCGGCACTGACGCGGAAGCCGCCCTCGGCACGCGGGCCGGCGTCCAGCGTGCCGCCGACGATCTGCATGCGCTCCCGCATGCCGCGCAGGCCGTGGCCGCGCTCGTCGCCGGGAGGTGCGTGCTGGGCCACGAGGCGCGGGCCTTCGTTCTCGACGGTGATCCGCAGCCGTCGGGGCTCGTAGGCGAGGCGGACGCTGGTCACCCTGCCCAAGTCCGCGATGAGCGGTCTCGGCGTCGGCCGGACCGCCCGGGGCAGCGGCGGAGCCGGCAGTCCGCTGGGCGGCATGTTCGGCGGTGGCGCCTCGGCACAGGCGATGGTGTGGGGCTCATTCAAGGCCGAGTCACTCAAGAAGGCCGAGTCACTCATGACTGGGCGGGCCCGGGCCGGTCGGGCCGGACCAGACCCGCCTCGTAGGCGATGATCACCGCGTGGACCCGGTCGCGGGCGCCGATCTTGCCCATGATCCGGCTGACGTGCGTCTTGATCGTCGACTCCGACAGCGTCAGCCGCTCGGCGATCTCGCCGTTGGTCAGTCCTTGTGCCACAGCCTCCAGCACCTCGTGCTCGCGCCCGGTCAGCACCTCCAGACGCGGGTCCGCGCCCGCCTCCGCGCCGGGCGGGGGCTGCTGGACGAATCCGTCCAGCAGCCGCCGGGTCAGCGCGGGAGCGGCCACCGCGTCCCCGGCCGCCACGGCGCGGATGCCGGCCAGGAGCTCCTGCGGCCGGGCGTCCTTGAGCAGGAACCCGCTCGCTCCGGCCCGCAGCGCGTTGTAGGCGTAGGCGTCGCCGTCGAAGGTCGTCAGCACCAGCACCCGGGAGCGGCCTCCCGAGGCGACGATGCGGCGGGTGGCCTCGATGCCGTCCATCCCGGGCATCCGGATGTCCATCAGGACCACGTCGGGGTGGAGTTCGGCGGTCTGCCGGACGGCTTCGGAGCCGCTGGAGGCCTCCCCGACGACGCTGGTGTCGGGGTTGTTCTCCAGCAGCATCCTGAAGCCGAACCGCTGCAGCGGCTGGTCGTCGACGATGAGCACGGTGGTCACGGCTGCTCTTCCTCCCTGGTGTGCGGTGCGGACAGGGGCACGACGGCGTGGACGAGCCATCCCCCGTCACCGGTCGGTCCGGCGGACGCGGTCCCACCGGCCAGGGCGGCGCGCTCGTGGATGCCCACCAGGCCCTGCCCATCGTGTTCGGCGACGGGGACCGCGGGGGCGGCGTCGGGTCGACCGGTGTCCCGGACCCGGACGTCCACCTGGCCCTCGGCGGCACGCAGCGCGACCTGGACGGTGGTGGCCGGGCCGGCGTGTTTCAGACTGTTCGTCAGGGCTTCCTGGACGATGCGGTAGAGCGCGAGCTGCACCCCGGGGGCGAGGGAGGCGAGGTCGCCGGAGGTGCGCAGGGAGATCTGCGGTCCGGCCGCCCCGATGCCCTCCAGCAGCGTGTTCAGGTCGGACAGGCCGGGCTGGGGCGTCAGTTCGAGGTCCGCGGCGGCGGCACCGTCGGGGGTCTGGTTCAGGGCGCCGAGAGTGCGGCGCAGCTCGCTCAGGGCCTGTCGTCCCGTGCTCGCGATCACCGGGAGGACCTCGGCGCCGCGCGCGGGGTCGTTCGAGGCCGCGAAGGCCGCCCCGTCGGCGAGACCGATCATCACCGCGAGGTTGTGGCCGATGATGTCGTGCATCTCGCGCGAGACCCGGGAGCGTTCGGCCAGCGTCGCCAGCTGCACCCGCTGCTCGCGTTCCACCTCCAGTCGGGCGGCCCGGTCGGCCAGCGCGTTCAGCTGCGCCTGCCGCACCCGCACCACCAGGCCCAGGGCGGACGCGGCGACGGCGGTCGCGTAGAGGAAGAACAGACTGTAGAGGGCGTGCTCCCGGAAAGGATCGACACGGAAGGCGGGGACGAGCAGGGCGAGGGCCAGCGCCGGGACGGACCAGGCGAGCAGCCGCAACCGCTCATAGCGGGCGACCGAGTAGATCACGATCAGCACGGCCACGACGCTGCGCTGCGGCGCGTTCACCCACCACTGCACGGTGCTCGCCAACAGGACCACCAGCAGGACCGGCAGCGGCGCCCGGCGCCGCCACACCAGCGGCAGCGCCTGCCCCAGCACGGTCAGCACGAGCAGTGCGGTCGAGGCGGCGGCAGAGTTGTGACCGCCGCGCGCCTCACTGGGAGCGGCCACGCTCGACAGTCCGGCCGCCAGGGTGAGCAGGGTGAGCACGACGTCGAGGGCCAGCGGATGGCCGACGGCGCTCGCGCGCAGCCGTCGGGCCGCGTGCACGAACCGCCGCGCGAGCGGACTGTTCCACAGCTCCTCGAACTCGGGCGGGAACAGCTGCTCGGGCGGGGTACTGCCTTGCCTCACGATCGTGGTCCCTGCTCTTCGGGGCTGGGCCGCTCAGCTGCGCAAACGTCCCCACGGCCACTGTAGGGCGGCCGTGGGGAGCAGGCGTCAAAGGAGCGGCGCCGGCCGGTTCACGTGTCGGCGCGCTTGAGGCGCCAGGCGGCGCCGGCCAGGGCCAGGGCGACCCAGCCGGCGAAGACCGCGAGTCCGGCGCCGGGGCTGAGGGTGTTGCTCGCCTGGTGCAGGGCGAAGATCGAACCGCCCGCGTTGCCGGGGAGGTAGGGGCTGATGTCGTTGCCGAGGCCGGAGGGCAGCAGGCCGGTCAGCACGGGCAGCAACATCAGCGTCGCCACCAGCAGTCCGATGCCGCCCGCGATCGAGCGCACCAGGGTGCCGAGCGCCACGGCGAAGACGCCGACCAGCCCGAGGTAGAGCCCGGCGCCCAGCAGGCTGCGCAGGACACCGCCGGAGGAGAGGCTCAGCGAGATCGCGTCACCGCTCAGGAAGTGCGCGCCGCCCAGGAAGGCGGCGAACGCGCCGACCGTGGCGACGGCCGTCGCGACGAGCCCGAAGGCGGCGACCTTGGACCACAGCACCGGCAGTCGGCTCGGGACAGCGGCGAGCGTGGACCGGATCATGCCGGTCGAGTACTCGCCGGCCGCGATCAGCACGCCCAGCACGCCGATGGCCAGCTGCGCGAAGTCGATGCCGCTCAGCGCGAGCCCGACCGCGTCCTTGGCGCCGGCGCCGGGTCCGCGCACGGCGGCGCCGCTCGGGGAGTAGTTGGAGGCGGCGAGGACACCAGCCAGGAGCAGCAGCCCCAACGCGACGCCCAGGGTGATCCAGGTGGAGCGCAGGGACCACATCTTGGCCCACTCCGCCCTCAGGGCCCGGGGGCCGGTCACCTTGCACTTCAGGCGGTCGAAGGCGGTCGCGGGTCGCACGGTCAGAGTGCTCATGCGGCGCTCCTCAGCAGGTCGGTCGTGGTGGTTCCGTGGTACTCGACCGAGTCCTCGGTCATGGTCATGAAGGCCTCCTCCAGGGAGACAGGCTGCGAGGCGAGTTCGTAGACCGGCACCCCGTAGGCGAAGGCCGTCGCGCCGATCTCACGTGCCGTCAGGCCGGAGACGACGAGCTCCTCGGAACCCGGGGTGCCGAAGATCTCCACGCCGGGCCCGGCCAGCAGGTCGCGCAGCCGGGACGCCTCGTCCGTGGCCACCCTGACCCGGTCGCCCCCGGCATCGCGGACGAACTGCTCGACCGTCGTGTCGGCGAGCAGCCTGCCCCGGCCCACGACGATCAGGTTGGTCGCCGTCTGCGCCATCTCGCTCATCAGGTGCGAGGAGATGAAGACGGTGCGGCCCTCGGCAGCGAGTCCGGTGAGCAGCTTGCGCACCCACAGGACGCCCTCGGGGTCGAGCCCGTTGACGGGCTCGTCCAGCATGATCGTCTGGGGGTCGCCCAGCAGCGCGGCGGCGATGCCGAGGCGCTGGCCCATGCCGAGCGAGAACGCGCCCGCGCGCTTCTTGGCGACCTTGGTCAGGCCGGTGATCTCGATGACCTCGTCCACCCGGCGGCGCGGGATGCCGTGGGTCAGGGCGAGGGCGTTGAGGTGGTTGAAGGCGGAGCGGCCCGGGTGGATGGACCGGGCCTCCAGCAGCGCGCCCACCTCCAGCAGCGGCGCGGCGTGCTCGGCGTAGTGCGTGCCGTTGACGGTCACGCTGCCACTGGTGGGCGCGTCGAGCCCGAGGATCATGCGCATCGTGGTGGACTTCCCGGCGCCGTTGGGACCGAGGAAGCCGGTGACCACGCCCGGCTTGACGGTGAAGTCGAGGCCGTCGACGGCGGTCTTGTCGCCGTAGCGCTTCACCAGCTGGTGGATTTCGATCATGGGATGCGTCCTCGGGTTCCGGAGCGAGCACGGCGTCGGAGGGTCCCGAGCGTGCTGCCAACGGTGCGTCCGTCGGCGATGAATCCACCGTAGGTTCGCCGCGCCGCTGGGCCCCGGTACCGCCGAGGGAACTCCCGCTCCGGGGCGGTACCGGGGTGCCGTACCCGTTCATCCCCAGGTCAGCGTCCCGTTCAGCGCCAGATCAGGGCCGGGGCAGGGCCGAGTCAGGGCCGGGACCTCGTCCGGTCAGCTGACGGCCGAGGCGGTCCGGCGGCGGCCCAGGGTCAGCCCCGGCAGTGCCACCATGAACGCGACGGCGCAGAGACCGGCAGCCCCGAGCAGGCCGTCGCGTGCGGCGGCGGCGTAGTCCTGGTGCGCGGAGACGAGCCCGCCGAAGTAGAGGGAGGCGGCCAGGGCCGTGCCCAGCGAGGTGCCGAGCTTCATCCCGGTCTGGTAGACGCCTGCGGCCGTGCTGCCGTCGTGGCGGGGCACCGGGTGCAGGGCGAGCGTCTGGTTGGCGGCGATGACGCAGCCCGCGCCGCAGCCGACCACGAGCAGGGGCAGGGACAGGCGCAGCACCATGTTGTTGCCGGGGGTGGCTCCGCCGACCGCCAGCGCCGCGATCAGCAGTCCGGCGGCGGTGAGCGCGGTGCCGCCGATCACCAGGGCCCGGCCGGCCCGGTGCACGACGCGGCCGCTGAGGATGCCGCACACCGCCGAGCCCAGGGTGAACATCACCATGGTCTGGGACGCCTTGAGCGCGGTGTCGTGCATGCCCTGCTGGAGGAACTGCATCAGAGGCACGAAGATGCCGGTGAACCCGCCGTAGATGGCACCCGCAACGGCGGTGCCGACCCAGAACGTGCGCGCCCGGAACAGGACGGGGTCGATCAGCGGTTGCCGGGCGCGGCGGGCCGCGGCGCGTTCCCACAACACGAAGAGGACCAGCAGCAGGTGGCCCGTCCAGGCGAGCCACCAGGTGCGGCCTCCCCAGCTCCCGCCTTGCAGCAGCGGCAGTTCCACGCCGATGACGGCCAGCGTGAGCAGCAGGATGCCCACCAGGTCGAGGCCGCCGACGCGTTCGCGCGGTCCGCTCTCCGGGAGGACACGCGCGGCGACCCACAGCACCGCCAGGTCCAGCGGGAGGAAGAGGTAGAAGATCCAGCGCCAGCCGTCGGTGGTGCCGAAGCCCTGGATGATGACGCCCCCAGGATCGGGCCGATGGCGGTGGAGAGGCTGACGGTCGCTCCGTAGAGGCCGAAGACGCGGCCGCGTTCGCGGGGCGGGTACATCTGCTGGAGCAGGCCCAGGACCTGAGGGGCGATCATCCCGGCCGAGACTCCTCGCAGGGTTCACGCCACCAGCAGCCAGGTGGCGTCGGGCGCGACCCCGGCCAGCACGCCGGTGAGGGTGAACAGCGCCATCCCGATGAGCAGGATCTTCTTGCGGCCGTAGTCGTCGCCCAGGCGTCCACTGGGGATCAGCGCGAGGCCGAAGTCAGCGCGTAGCCGGCGATCGACCAGGTCGCCTGCGCGGACGACAGGGGCAGGTGGAGCTCCATCGACGGGAGCGCCACGGTCATGACGGTCTGAGCCGACGCCGATGCGGCCACCTTTGCCCGTCGCAGAATTTTGCGGGTAAATCCCTTCTTTGCAGATTTGTGTTCTGTTATTGCTCACAGTCGTTCGCCACGCTACGTTGCTCTCGGCTTGCGACTCCCCCACCTGTGCATGCCAAAGAAGGGGTTCCCGATGAGACGCACCTCCCGTCCCGCTCCCCACCGCCGGCTCGGCGCAGCCGTAGCGGCGTTACTCGCCGCCTCCGCTCTCGCGGCGTTCCACGCCGCGCCGACGGCCACGGCAGCCACCGCCGCCGGCGTCGGCGCGACGCTGCCGTTCACGAGCTTCGAGGGCGAGGCCGGCGCCCTGGGCGGCGGCGCCACCGCGGTGTCGCTCACCTCGGCGCCGACCAGCCAGTACTCCAGCGCTGCCGTGGAGGCCTCCGGCCACGCGTACGCGCAGCTCACCGGCACCGGCCAGAGCGTGCAGTGGACGAACACCACCGGCGCGCCGATCAGCGCGATCAACCTCCGCGAGAGCATCCCGGACTCCGCCACGGGCGGCGGCACCACGGCGACACTCGACCTCTACGTCGACGGCGTCTTCCGACAGGCGCTCAATCTCAACTCGAAGCAGAGCTGGTTCTACGAGAACAGCAGCAACTACAACGGCAGCGACCAGAACCCGGCCGACGGCAACCCGCGCGAGTTCTTCGACGAGTCGCACACGTTCATCAGCGGCGCGCCGATCGCCCCTGGCAGCACCCTGATGCTCAAGAAGGACGCGGCGAACACGGCCGCGTTCTACTACATCGACGTCCTCGACGCGGAGAACCCACCACCGCCCATCGCCCAGCCTGCGAACTCGATCTCCATCACCGACTGCGGCGCCGTCGCTGACAACACCCCCACCAACGGCTCCGCCGACAGCGCGGCGGTGGACAGCACCGCGGCCATCCAGAACTGCATCAACCAGGCCCAGAGCCAGGGCAGGACCCTCTGGATTCCGGCAGGCACCTTCTACCTCAAGGGCACCCAGGGCCTGACCGCCCAGGGCATCACGATCGCGGGCGCCGGAATCTGGTACAGCACCATCTACCGCGACATCCCGCTGCCCAACTCCACACCCTTGGCCGCCCTGTTCGACCTGACCTCGGACACGGTCCAGGACTTCCACCTCGACTCCGACGCCACCAGCCGCGAGACGGTCGACGGCGGTGGCGGCGCGATGGACACCAGCGGCACCAACTGGGTCGCCAACGACATCTGGAGCCAGCACACCGAGTCCGGCTTCTGGGCCTCCGGCACCGGCGGCACGGTCGAGAACTGCCGGCTCACCGCCGTCTGGGCCGACGGCATCAACCTCAACAACGTGTCGCTGGGCAACTCCGTCGGCAACAACCTGACCGCGACCAACAACTTCGTCCGCGGCACCGGCGATGACGGCATGGCCATCAACTCGGTGAACTACAACACCGATTCGAGCGGAAACAAGACCTACTACACGCCGATGTCGCACATCACGATGACGCACAACACCGTCATCGCGCCCTGGGGCGGCAAGGGCATCGGCATCTACGGCGGCAGCAACCAGGACGTCGAGGACAACTACATCGCCGACACCGCCCGCTACATCGGCCTGGGCGCAGGCCGCTTCGGCGTCAACGGCAGCGACCTGCTCACCGCGACCGTCAACGGCAACACCATCGTCCGCTCCGGCGGCAACGGCTACAGCCAGGGCCAGCCGGCCCTACAGATCGGCAACGGTGGCGACGGCCAGAACGTCGGCGTGGTCGACCACGTCACCGCCACCAACAACACCGTCCTCGACGCCCTCTACGACGGCATCGGCTTCTCCACCTCCACCAACACGCTGCTGCAGAACAACACCGTCACCTCACCGTGGCGCAACGGCATCGTGATCGCCCCGCCGTTCTACCCCGCGCCCACCGGCTCCGCGTCCATCACCGGCAACACCGTCACCGGCCTCGGCTCGGGGATGTCGCCCTACCTGAACAACTCCAGCGGCTTCACCGCCACCACCAGCGGCAACAGCTGGCAGGGCACGGTGACCCCGGAGGGCCCCTACGGCGGCACACCGGCCGCCGTCCCCGGCACCGTCCAGGCGGAGAACTACGACAGCGGCGGCCAGGGCGTCGCCTACAACGTCTCCTCCGTCAACGGCACCGGCAACAGCTACCGCACCGACGGCGTCGACCTGGAGACCACCACGGACACCGGCGGCGGCTACGACCTCGGCTGGACGTCCGGTGGCCAGTGGTTCCGCTACACCGTCAACGTCGCCACGGCCGGGAGCTACACCGTCAGCCTGCGCCTGGCCGCGCCCAACGCGGTGACCGACGCCCTGCACCTGTCCGACGCGTCGGGCACCAACCTCACCGGCAACGTCAACGTCCCCGCCACCGGCGGCTGGCAGAACTGGACCACGGTCACCGCCCAGGTCACCCTGCCCGCCGGCCAGCAGGTGCTGACCCTGAACGAGGACAACGGCGGCTGGAACGCCAACAGTCTGCAGTTCGCCGCCACGTCGGGCACCGGCAGCACCAACCTCGCGGCCGGCAAGCCGACCGCCGAGTCCTCGCACACCGACGTCTACCCCTCCTCGAACGTGACCGACGGCAACCAGAGTTCGTACTGGGAGAGCACCAACAACGTCTTCCCGCAGTGGGTCCAGGTGGATCTGGGCTCCGCCCAGTCGGCCGCCCGGGTCGTGCTGCAACTGCCCGCCTCCTGGGGCGCGCGCGACGAGACGCTCTCCCTGCTCGGCTCCACGGACGGCAGCAACTTCACCACCGTGGTGCCGTCGGCCACGTACACGTTCACCCCGTCCGCGAACAACACCGTCACGATCACGTTCCCGGCGACCGCCCAGCGCTACTGGCGGGTCAACATCACCGCCAACACCGGCTGGCCCGCGGGCCAGATCTCCGAGTTGCAGGTCTGGAACCAGTAGCTCCCCGCAACCGCCCGCACGGCGCGCCGGACCCTGTCCGGGGCGTCGTACGGGCACGCCGGGGTCAGTCCGCAGGACCCGCAGGCTGCCACGTGCGGCTCCCCAGCCCCGCGTCGACCAGTCGGGCCGCGCGTGTGACGTGGGCGGTGACGGCCTCGTGCAGTTGCCCGGGCGTCCGGGTCGCGTCGAGATACCTGCCCAGGGCCTGGAACTGGACGGGCCACAGGCCGAGCAGCGCCGTGGCCGCGATCTGCGGCTCGGGGTCGTGAGGGTCCGCGCCCGTGCGCCGGGCCAGGATCTCGGCGACGACGGCGGTGAGCTGCTCGGCCCGGTCGCGCTGGTAGGAGCGCAGCGAGGCGGTGGAGCGGATCAGCCCGCCGAAGCGCCGGAAGTCCGCGACGGCCCGGTCCCGGTCGTCCTGCGCGGCCAGCCATGCGGTCACGGCCGTCAACTGCTCCGCGAGAATCCTGAGCGCCGCCTCGACCGGGGTGAGAGCGGAGTCGGCAAGCGTGGCCCGAAGGGAGTCCTCGACGGCCTCGTTCAGGTCGAGGAGAAGCGACTCCTTGGTGGGAAAGTAGTTGAAGACCGTCTTCTCCGAGACTCCGCAGGCTTCCGCGATCTCGGTGACGCGCACGGCGTCGAAGCCCCGCTCCAGGAACATCTCGGTCGCGGTGTCGGACAGCTGGCGTCGCATCAGTCTCTTCTTGCGCTCGCGCAGCCCCTCATCCGTCGGCTCCTCGCCACGGAGGCGCAGCCCCGTCCAGTCCACTGTGCGCTCACCCATGGGGCCAGCATAGTCCCGTCGCTGAAAATCTAGTGCTACTGTATTTTTTCAGCGACAGTAACAACCAAGGAGACCTGCCATGAGCGCCATACACCTCGTGACGGATTACCCCCACCCACCGGAGTTGGTCTGGCGTGCCGTGACGGACCCGGCGCTGATCCCGCGCTGGACGGCGACGGGCGCGGGAGGGCGGCCCGAGGGGTTCGTCCCCGTCGTCGGCACACGGTTCAGGTTCACGGCCAAGCCGAAGCCGGGCTGGAGCGGCATCGTGGACTGCGAGGTCCTGGAGGTCGCGGCCCCCTGGCTGCTGCGCTACTCGTGGGCCGACCCCGCCGGCGGCGGGGTCACCCAGGTCCGGTACGGCATCGCGCCGCACTCCGGCGGGACCCGCTTCACCTACGACCACACCGGTTTCACCGGCCCCAGCGGCTACGTCCTGGCCAGACTCCTCGGCCGCGTCCGCCGCACGATGCTCACCGTCGGCCTCCCGGCCGTGCTCGACGACATCGACCCCGACAGCGCGTCCCGCACCTCAGCTGTCTGACTCCATGGCCGAGCGGGCGTACTCGGTGGGCGTGCGGCCGTAGTGCTTCTTGAAGGCCCGGATGAAGTGGCTGCTGTCCGCGAACTGCCAGTGGGCGGCAAGCTCCGCGACACTCAGCCGGCCGGAGGGCGCGGCAAGGGCGAGCCGAGCCTCCTCCAGTCGCCTGCGGCGGATGTAGCCGGAGGCGGACTCACCTGCCATAGCGAAGGCGCGCTGGAGGTTGCGGACGGAGACGTTGAGTTCGCGGGCCAGCATCGCTCCCGAGAGCTCAGGATCAGCGAGGTGACGGTCCGCCAGGTTGCGCGCGGCCTGCGCGAGCACGGGAGCGAGCTCCGGTTCCGCGTCGTCGACCCGGCGCCTGGCCACCGCCTTGGCCAGCTCGATCAGCGTGCTGTGGGCGGCCTGCACGCCCGCCGGTCCGAGGTCGGCGACGGTCGCGTAGATCATGTCCGAGTGAGCCGCCAGCAACCGCACCTCGGCGGACTCGGCGGGGCCGCTGACGCACTGCCGCTCCCCCAGCAGCGGCTTGAGCATCGCCGCGGGTAGGACGACGACCTTCGCCCGCGTGTCAGGCGCCGTCTCGAAGTGCAGCGGCCGTCCGATGTGGCGGATGAGGAACTGCCCGGCCGACACCGTCTGTTCGCCGCGGGCCAGCGGCGCGCCCAGCGTCCACGAGCCACGCTGCACGACGTAGAGACGTACCTGGTCCTCGACCCCGTCGAGCGGCCCCTCGGTCCGGATGGCCGACGCGCCGTGCAGGTCGGTGATGGCCACGTCCCCCACCTTGGTGGCACGGCTTCTGACGCGGAAGTCGAGCATGGTCGCCGGGCTGAAGCTGGGCAGCGGGAAGCCCTCGCCGATCTCGTCCTCCCAGCCACTGCGGAAGGCGTCGAACCCCGGCGACGAGCCGTTCGCGCGGGCCTGCGCCTCGGCGGCGGCACCGCGTGAACCGGCGGTCTCTGCCGTCACGTTGTTCATCGACGGTCACCCCCCTTTCCGTGCCGACGCCACCATGCGCCCTCCCGCGCCCTCTGGCGCGGATGTTCTGCCGGGATGGCGCCGTGGTCCAAGCCTGCGCGGGGCTGATTTTCCTAGGGTTCAAAGGCAGGGACAAGCCCTCACTTCGGTCCGCCGCACGCGCAGGAGGAGAACCCCATGAGCCCGCAGAATTCCGCCCCCGTCGCCGTCATCACCGGCGCCGGCACCGGCATCGGCGCCGCGACCGCGCACCGGTTCGCCGCCGACGGGTACACCGTCGTCCTCGTCGGCCGCACGAAGGCAACGCTGGAGCAGGCCGCCGACGACGGCCCCGCGGGCGCGCCGATGCACCCCCTGCTCGCGGACGTGTCCGACCCGGCCGCCGTGACCTCGGGCATGGACGAGGTCGCCGAGCGCTTCGGGCGGCTGGACGTGCTGGTCAACAACGCGGGGGTGGCGATCCCGGGCACCGTCGACCGGCTCGGCCTGGACGACTACCGGACCATGGTGAGCACCAACATCGACGGCGTCTTCTTCGCCTCCCGTGCCGCCCTGCCGCACCTGCGGGCGTCGCGCGGATGCATCGTCAACGTCGGCTCCGTGGCCGGGCTGCGCGGCGAGTGGGGCCAGGCCGCCTACAACATGACCAAGGGCGCACTGGTCAACCTGACCAACTCGATGGCCCTGGACCACGGCGACCGGATCCGCGTCAACGCCGTCCACCCCGGCGTGACGCTCAGCAGCCGGTTCCTGCGCGAGGCGCTTGCCGAGGGAGCCCCGTTGCGTCGGCGCCTCGTGGAGCGCGTGCCCATGGGCCGACCGGGCGAGCCCGGCGACGTGGCCGCCGTCATCGCCTTCCTCGCCGGACCCGACGCCGGATACGTCAACGGCGTCCACATCCCCGTGGACGGCGGCCTGACCGCCTCGAACGGCCAGGCCGACCTCTACCGCACGAGCGACTGAGCGCGGCAACCGGCCCGACTCTGGCAACCATGCTCTCATTGTGAGAGTTGACTTGCATGAAGCGCAGGCGAGTCGTACATTCATTCATGAGAGCAAACCCTCATGACAAAAGCAGTCTCTCCCTGGAGGTTCAGATGGCAGACGTATCGGTGGTCGGCCCCGAGGCCGGTGAGGCGATCCGGCTCGGCCCGACCGTGATGCGGATCCTGGAGGACGGCAGTACGACCGGTCACCGCCTGGGCATCGGCGAGATCACCCTCGGCCCACACACGGACGGCCCGCCGCAGCACCGCCACGCCCGGCACGACGAGGGCTTCTACGTGGTCTCGGGGGCGGCCCGGTTCACCGTCGGCGAGACGGTGTACGACGCCCCGGCCGGAACGCTGGTCATGATCCCGCCCGGCGCCCCGCACACCTTCGCCAACCCGACCGACGGGACCACGGTCCTGCTCAACACCTTCACGCCCGACCTGTACGTGAACTACTTCCGCGATCTGCGCGACATGATCGCCGGCGGCCGACCGCTCACGCCCGAAGCCACGATCGAGGCGATGAGCCACTACGCCACCGAACCGGCCACCGACTTCGCCTGAGCAGCACCGCGCCTCGCGCGCTCGCGGCCACCCTCCGGCTACGGCCACTGCTCGGCTGCGGCACCAGGAACCATCAACTCCACACCGAGGGAACCAACATCATGACGTCCTCCACCATCTCCGGCCCCAGCACTCGCGTCCGCACCCTCGACCTTCCGGGCGGCCTCGCCGTCACCGTCCAGGAGTTCGGCGAGAACACCGAGCGCACCGGCGTGCTCGTGCTGCACGGCGGCGCCGGGCCCCGCTCCGTGGCGGGCTTCGCCGCCGGCCTGGCCCAGCACGCCTACGTGGTCGTGCCCACCCACCCCGGCTTCGACGGCACGCCCCGCCCGGAGTCCACCGACACCGTCGCCGACCTGGCCACCGCCTACCTCGACCTGCTCGACGCGCTCGACCTGCGCGGCGTCATGGTGGCCGGAAACTCCGTCGGCGGCTGGATCGCCGCGGAGATGGCGCTGCGCGACAACGCCTCCCGGATCTCCTGCCTCACTCTGCTCGCCTCCACCGGCATCGCCCCCGAGTCCCCGGTGCAGATCGCCGACCCCGCCGTCCTCGGCCCGGCCAAGACCGCAGAACTGGCCTTCCACAATCCGCAGTTCCGCCCGAATCCGGCCGCGCTCGGCCCGGAGCAGCTGGCCGTGATGGCGGCGAACCAGCGCACCCTGGCCGTCTACGCGGGCGACCCGTTCTGCTACGACCCGAAGCTGCGCGGACGCCTGCACCGGGTCACGGTGCCGGTCCTGGTGATCGCCGGAGAGCAGGACGGCATCGCTCCGCTGGAGTACGAGCGCTCCCTGGCCGCGTCCTTCCCCCGCGCCGCCTTCCACGCCGTGCCGGAGGCCGGGCACTTCCCGCACATCGAGCAGCCCGCGGCGGTCTTCGCGGCGATCGGCGACTTCGTCGACACCCAGGTCAAGCCCGGGAGCGAGCCCGACGCCGAGTAGTCCTGTGGCGTGCGCGCCGCGAGCCGTACCCCTCACCCCACTTCTGCGCAAGGAGGACGGAGATGACGACGCTCAACCCCCCTGCCGAGAGCAGCGACCGACGTGCGGGGCTGGTGCTGGCGGTGTGCTGCCTCAGTCTGCTGATCACCGCCCTGGACACCACCGCCGTGAACGTGGCCCTGCCGGCCGTCGGCCGCGATCTGCGCGCCTCGGTCAGCGGCCTGCAGTGGACCGTCGACGGCTACACGCTGGCGATCGCCGCCTTCATGATGCTCGCCGGATCCACCGCCGACCGAATCGGGCGGCGCCGGGTGTTCCAGGCCGGGCTGGCGCTGTTCGCGGCAGGCTCGCTGGCCTGCTCCCTGGCCCCGTCCTTGGGGTGGCTGATCGGGTTCCGGGTCGTCCAGGGCCTGGGCGCCAGCATGCTCAACCCGGTCGCCCTGTCGATCATCACGCACGCCTTCCCCGATCCACGTCGGCGTGCACGGGCGATCGGCCTGTGGGGCACGACGGTGGGCCTGTCCCTGGCCGCCGGTCCCGTGGTCGGCGGCCTTCTGGTCGCCTCGGACGGCTGGCGATCGATCTTCTGGATCAACATCCCGATAGGCGTGGCGGGCCTGGTCCTCGCCGCCGTGTTCGTGCCCGAGTCCAGGGCGGCCACGATCCGGCGTCCGGACCCGGTCGGGCAGGTGCTCGTCGTGGTGATCCTGGGCACGCTGATGTCCGCGATCATCGAGGGCTCGCGCCAGGGCTACGGAAGCGCCCCCATCGTCGGCCTGCTCGTCCTGTGCGCGGCTGCGCTCGCAGCCCTGCCCCACTACGAACGGCGCCGCGAGCAGCCGCTGGTCGACCCGGTGTTCTTCCGCTCCGTCCCGTTCACCGGGGCGTTCGTCGTCGCCGTCACGGCCTTCTTCGTGCTCTCCGGATTCCTGTTCCTCAACACCCTCTACCTCCAGGAGGTGCGCGGCTACAGCGCGCTGCACGCGGGCCTGCTGACGGTACCCATAGCTGCCGGCATCGCGCTCGCCTCACCACTGTCCGGCCGCCTGACGGCCGCGCGGGGCGCGCGCCCGCCGCTGGTCGCCGCCGGCCTGCTGATCGCCGCTGCGGCACTGACGCTGACCACGCTCTCCCCTACCTCGCCCTGGGCGGTCCTGCTCACCGCCTACGTGCTGCTCGGCACCGGGTTCGGCCTGGTCAACACCCCGATCACCAGCACCGCGGTGGCCGGGATGCCGCGCGCCCAGGCCGGGGTGTCCGCCGCGATCACCACCACCGGCCGTCAGGTCGGCAACAACCTCGGCGTCGCCGTCCTCGGCTCGATCGTCGCCGCCCGCTCCGGGGCTGCGAGCCGTGCCGACTTCACCGCCGCGAGCCATCCGGGCTGGTGGCTCCTCGCCGCGGGCGGCCTGCTGATCACCGTCATCGGCCTCGCGGCCACCACCCGCCGCGCCACAGCCACAGCGGCGCGGGTCTCCGCACACTTCCCCGACACCCCTGCGGCCGAGGCGGCAGCTGATGCCGGCGTGCCGGACGCCGCACCGGCGTGACGTGCGGTCAGCGGCGGGCGCTCCGACGGGCGCCCGAGGGCGCAGCACCGGCCACAGCAGACCGCGTGAGGGTGGTCGCGGTGTGCACGACGCTGGCGATAGCGTCCTCGGGGTCCAGCCGCGCCAGGTCGGTGAGGGCGAACAGCGCCTCGGCGCTGACCACGACCGCGAGATCATTCTTGAGCTGCGTCACCGCGGCCGGATCGGTGGCCTCGAGCGTGTTCTCGAGCGGGGCGAGAGCGTGGTCGATCAGTCCGAACCGCATCGCGGGGCGGGCTCCGGCCGTCTCGGGACGGGTGATCGTGCCCGCGATCATCGCCCTGGTAGCCCCTTGGTAGGTCAGCACCGTGCGCAGCAGGTGCTCGGTCGCCACTGCGACGCGCTCCACCGCGTCATCGGAGTCCGCGACCGATGCGAGCGCCTCGGCCGGGGTGGGCATCTGCCCGGCCAGAGCCTCCTGGAGCAGACTCACCAGATCGGGGAAGTAGCGGTATGCCGTCGCCTCGGACACCAGAGCGGCGCTCGCGACCTCCAGCATCGTCACCTCTCCACCCGTGCGCATCAGCTCGACGGCTGCCGCAACAATCGCCCGGTGCGTGCGCAACTTCTGGTTCACGCGGCCGGTGGTGGGCCGGGTTGTCGTCGGTTCGTCCGAGTGCATGGCCCAAGAGTAGCAAGTTCACCCCGATAACGAGAGCGTCCTCGCATCATGGGCCAACCATCGGATTGACCTGCCGACCGAGTACGCCGCCGGCCTCCCCGGCAGCTCAGCGGCGCAGGGTCTTCATCGCCCTGGACCAGGATTCGAGCTCGTCGAAGAGCCTGGTGGCCGCCTCGTCGTGATGCGCGCCGGGCTTGAAGAGGGAGAGGTTCTCGAAGTCGGTGAACAGCGAGAACGCCAGCTGCTGATGGACATGCGCGAGCTGGACCGCGCTCGCGATGCTGCGCAGGTGCTCGGCAGCCCGGATGCCGCCGACGGTGCCGTAGGAGACGAAGGCGGCGGCCTTGTCGTTCCACTCCGCGTAGGCGAAGTCGATGGCGTTCTTCAGTGCGCCGGGGATGGAGTGGTTGTACTCCGGGGTCACGAAGACATACCCGTCGAACTCGTCGACCTTGGCCGCCCATGCCTTGGTGTGGTCGTGCTGGTACTGGCCCATGGACGGCGGCAGGGGCTCGTCCATGGCGGGCAGGGGCCAGTCGGCCAAGTCGACCAGCTCGTACTCGGCGGCGGTGCGGGCCCCAGCACGGTCGACCGTCCTGACCGACGGCAGCCCGCGCACCGGCGTCTACTACGACGAGACCGGCAAGCCGATGCGCGGCTCCGCCCAGGTCCACGACCTCGCGTTCCAGGACCGCGTCGTCCGCGAGACTCGCGCGCTGCTCGCCACCGTGTGAGCGCCCCACCGGGACAGCCCGTGCCCGTCGACCGTGCCGGAGGTGAGCGCCGCCCACCCGTCCTGGACCGTCACCGGTCAGCGCGACTCGATGGTGAGCGTCAGCTCCGAGTGCATAGCCTCCGCGAGGCGGGCCACCATGTCCATGGTCGGGTTCAGGCGTCCGGACTCGATCCGGGACACCACGGACTGCGCTGTTCCGGCCGCCTCGGCAAGCTGCGACTGGGACCAGTTGAGCTCCTCACGACGCCTGCGGATCAGCGGGCCGACGTTCACGGCCCGCCCGCGTCGTCGTACCGGGGCAGGTCCGAGGTGTCGATGCGGAGCTCACCGATGGGGATCGTGTCACCAAAGGTGTAGGTCACCTGGTTGTCGTAGACCCGCCGCCCGTCCTTGGTGACGATCTGCCAGAGGTGACGGGCGGTGCCGTTACGGGGGTCGACGATGAGGTAGTCGGGGATGCCCATGGCCGCGTAGTCGGCGACCTTCTTCACGTAGTCGTTGTCCGGATTGGACCGCGAGACGATCTCCACAGCCAGCGAGATCTCCCTGGGGTCGAGCGGGTTCGTGGTGTTCATCGCCTCCTCGGCGACGACCACGATGTCGGGGATCCGGAGCTTGCCCAGGTGCTCGTCGTCGGTGTCGGTGTTCTCGAACGCCGCCAGCGGAGCCGGCAACTGGGCGTCGAGCTGACGGACGATCCGCTTGGCTGCCAAGCCGTGCTGCGGCACCGGGCTCATCATCATGACGATCTCGCCGTCACTGATCTCCCCGAAGCGTCCCGTCTCCGCAGCGAGGTGGTCGCGCAGGTCACGCAGGTGCCGATAGATCTGCTCCGTCGTCTCCACACCCCTACCCTACATGACCTATACGTCATAACCAGATGGGTCGCCGCCCCCACAGACGTCAGGGGGCGGCCCTGCTCCCAGTCCGACGGCCTGGTCCTGCGCGAGGTCCACCCGATGGGCCTCGGCGGTGCCGGGCGTGCCGGGCGAGTGGCCCTGCGCACCCGACGAGCGGAACGCGTGGATCAGGGGTGAACCTGCGAGCCGATACCGAGGTCGAGCCGGACGGCCTCCAGGAGTACGAAGGCGGTGCTCTCGGTGTAGACGTCGGCCGCGGCCAGGACGCCGGTGTACTTCCTCACCACCGGGTCGGCGGCGTACTTGACCTGCGCGGCCTGGTAGTTCTTCACCGCCGCCCAGGTGTTGTCGCCGTACTTGGCGAAGAAGGGCGTCGGGTCGACCGCTGTCAGCGAGGCCTTCGCTCCCACGATGAGGTCCTCGACGTACTGCTGATAGGTGGTCATGTCCGCGCGCGTGCCCAGGCGTCCCATGTGCCCGCCGATGTACGTGGACCACGGATAGGCCATGGCCTTGGCCGGGGCGGCTATGGAGCCCTGGACGTCCTCGTTGAGGTTGAAGCTGTCGAAGGGCACCCAGCCGGGCAGGTTGATGTCGACCAGCATCAGCGTGTCGTGGTCGGGGAAGTGGATGTAGATGTTGTCCGGCGTGTGGTTGGTGCCCAGGTGGGCCAGTTCCACGCGCTCACCCCCTACGTGCAGGGTCATCCGCTCGTCGAACGTGTGGTTCGGGAGGGGCCGGGCCGGGTCGTTGTCACGCAGCAGCAGCGCGCGGTTCTGGGTGTGACCGATGCGGACGACGTCCTTGCCGAACAGGAACGACCCGCCCAGGTGGTCCGCGTGGTGGTGGGAGTAGACGATGTGCGTGACCTTGTTGGGCATGCCCGCAGGACCTGCTACGGCGTCGATGGCGCGCTGCAGGTTGTGGCCGATGGTCGGCGGTGCGTCGAAGAGCACCACGCCCTCCCGGGTGAGCAGGAACGCGGCCTGGTAGGTGCCGTCGGTGACCCAGTGCAGGTTGTCCTTGATGCGGCCCACGTAGTAGCCGTCGGCATTGAGCGCCGGGCCGAGGGAGCCGGCCGGGATCGGCGCGTAGTCGGGCAGGTCGGCGGTCGCGGCGGAGGCGGTGCCGGTCGTGAAGGCCGTGCCCGCCAGGGCACCGAGCGCGGGGACGGCGGCCACGGCCGCGCCACGGGTCAGGAACGTGCGGCGGTTGCTCGGTGAGTCCAGCAAGGACATGGTCGCACACTGCCTTTCAGGTGATTGGTCGGCCCCCAACACGCGCTGCTCATAGGCGAGTTCGATCTGCCCTTCGGCACGATCGAGCCTTGGCCCGGAGGGCGGACTGGTGACGACTGCCTTGGACACAGCGTGGCCACACGCCTGGTGAGTGTGCATCACCAGGTTCAGGTGATGACCGGACCAACGCCGAAGGCGTCGCGTCGCGTCCACCGGATCGATCCCCGACTCCGTCGACCTGGGTACGCCACCGACCGCGCCCCGCTCACCACGGTCCCGACCTGATCGGTCGACAGCACCAGGCTCCCCACGAACGCCTGCACGCACCACTGCTGTTCCCGGAGCCGCTTGCGCAGGAACGGGCGGCTACCGCGTCGCAGGCGGTGACGGTGGGGTCGGTGATGCGGTCGACGCCGAGGGACCGGTCCGGATCAATGCCGTCAGGGCGGCCGCGTCGGGGGTGGCCGGCTCGGCCGTGCCGACGAGGAGGTACTGGCCGGGGGCGTCCTGTACCTCGAAGGTCTGGTAGGTGAGGGTCAGCCGGCCCGCCTGCGGATGGTTGAAGGTCTTGGTCCTGCCGCCCAGGCGGGCGACGTCCTGAAGCCGCCACAGTTCCGCGAACTCCTCGCTCTCGGCAAGCAGGCCGTCGACCAGGGCGGCTGTTCGCGGATCGTGAGGCTGGTGGCCTTGGGCCAGCCGCAGCGCGGCGACGGTGTCGCGGGCCACGGAGGACCAGTCCGCGAAGAGATGCCGGGCCGCAGGGTCGCGGAACAGGGAACGGGCCATGCCGCGCCGGTCCGCCAGCGGGGAGAGCAGGGCGTCGGCGAGGGCGTTCGAGGCGAGAACGTCCAGGCGGCGGTTGATCACGTAGGCCACGGCGGCGGGGAAGGCGTCCATCAGCCGCAGCAGTTCCGGTGCGACGTGCTCCTCGACCGCGCAGGGCGCTTCGGGCCTCGGTACGAGTCCGGCCAGGCGGTAGGCGTGCCAGCAGGCGTCAGCATCCAGGTGCAGGGCACGGGCGAGGGCGTCGACCACCTGGCCGGACGGATGCCGTTCGCGGCCCTGCTCCAGACGGGCGTAGTAGTCGGCGCTCACTCCGGCCAGAACGGCGACCTCCTCGCGCCGCAGCCCGCTGACCCGGCGGCCTTGAGTGCGGGGAAAGCCCACGTCAGCGGGGCTGAGGCGGGAGCGACGCGCCAGTAGGAACTGCCCCAGTTCGTTACCGCTCATAAGCGGATCGTACGCCGCGCGTTCCTGGGAGCGGGGCACCCAGGAAGCTCCGTCCTGCCCCCTGCACGCGATCAATCCCATGCTGGACGCGGGACCGATCCGGCCGGCGCTCGGTCCTTCGTCGCTGTCCGACTCACGGCCCAGGGATGAAAGGCATGGCGAGCATGACGGAACCCCACGTCACGGAGAGGGAGCACCGGTGGTGACCGAAGAGCAGGTACGTGCCTGGGTCGAGGGCTATGTGCGGGCCTGGGCGAGCAACAGCACGAAGGACATCACCGCGCTGTTCACCCCGCAGGCCGAGTACCACGAACACCCCTACGAGACCGACTGGGTCGGCCGTGAGGCGATCGTCGAGGGCTGGATCGGCCGCGCGGCCTGGCAGGAGGGCGGCTGGCACTTCGACTGGTCCGTTCTCACGATCAACGGGGACACCGCAGCGATCAAGGGCACAGGTCGCTACAAGGAACTGGGCACCTTCGCCAACCTCTGGACGGTGACCTTCGCCAAGAACGGCAGGTGCACCGTCTTCCGGATGTGGAACAACCAGGTCTGATCCCGGAGCGGTCAGTCGGACATGTCTGCCCGGCAGGACCGGCTGACCTCGACGAGTTCGATCCCGAGCATCTCCAGCTGCGAGAGCACCCCGTAGAGCCCCGAGCGGTCCAGGTATCCGACCAGCACGGTCTGCGCGGCCTGGTGCTCCGCCGCCAGCGCGGGGAACGCGGACAGGGCGGTGGCGCCGAGGTGGCCGGCGACGCGGATCATGTAGAGGGCGGGTTCTGCGCTCATGGGCTCATGCTCAGGTCCCCGCTGGTGATTCGGCATCGCCCGGATCTGGTGAGCGTGGGCTCCGGGCTCCGGGCTGCGGGCTCCGGGCTGCGGGCTCCGGGCTGCGGGCTGCGGGCTCCGGGCTCCGGGCTGCGGGCTGCGGGCTGCGGGCTGCGGGCTCCGGTGAGCGTCGGCGGGCTACCGCCCGGCGACCCCGGCCAGCAGGTGCAGTTCCCTCGCGCGCTGCACTGCCGAGGAGCGGTCGGCGGCCCGGAGCTTGGCGTAGATGTTGCGCACGTGGGTGTTGACGGTGTTGACCGAGATCGACAGCTCGCCCGCGATCTCCGGGCGGGAGAGGTTCGTCGGCAGGTAGCGCAGGACCCGCAGCTCCGTGGGACTGAGCTCCTGCCCCGCGGTCAGCCCCGACGTGGCGGCGGTCAGGGAGACTCCCTGGACGACGTCGAGGATGTCGGTCAGCAGTGCGGCGTGGGAGGACCGACCGCGCGGCATCGTGGCCATCAGGTCGCGCGCGCCGGTTGTCACGAAGGGCAGGATCAGCCGCTCCGGCTCGGCGAGGGCGAGGGCGCGTTCCACGGCCTGCTCGGCCCGGCGCTGGTCCCCCAGCGCGCGGTGGGCCAGCGCGGTCAGCAGCTGCGCCTCGACTTCGGTGCCGACGAAGCCGGTCGGCGCGCCTGCGGAGACGACGGTGGCCGCCGCCGCGAGTGCCCCAGCCGGATCGCCCTCCGCCAGGCAGATCACGGCCCGCGCGTTGTTCGCCTCTCCGGAGTCGGCCTGCGAGCCGGAGAGCGACTCGACAGCGCTGCGGGCGTCGGCGACGGCTCCGAGGCGGGCCCGGGTCGCGAGCAGCCAACCGGTCACGTTCCCCGACAGGGCGTGCGGGTGGGTGAGCCGGTCCTGCAGGTCGTGCGCTTTTGCGAACTCCTCGGCGGCTTCGGACTCCTGGCCACGCCCGGCATGGAGCATGCCCGTCACCAGATGGAGCAGCGTCCCGATCCCGGGTCCGCTGTCGGTCCGCAGAACGGCCTCCGCGCGGCTCAGCGTGCGCTCGGCATCGTCGAACTCGCCCCGCCAGACCATCGAGCAGGCGAGGGTGACCAGCGCCGGGGCGACGATCGGGGCCGCGCCCCAGCCGTGGGCGTCCGCCAGGGCGATCGCCTGCTCGCAGATGGTGCGGGAGGCCCCGAAGCGGCTCAGCTTCGTGGCGAATCCGAGCTGGGCCAGGCAGGCCACCTCCAGGTAGGGGCGGCCGATCTTCCGGGCCAGGTCGGCACCCTCCTGGAGATGGCGCTCGCCGTCGGAGACGCCGAGGGCCCAGGCCTCGACGGTGCCCAGGTTCAGCAGGGCCAGGACCCGGAGCTCGCTGCTCAGCACGATCTCCTCGTCGGACCCGCCGGTGTCGGAGTCCAGCAGCTCGGCGTAGTGCAGGGCGCCCGCGAGGTCCCCGCGGCGCCTAGCCAGCACGAGGTTGAGGGCGTTGAGCGCGGCACCGAGCCGACGCCGGCGGTCCTCGGGTTCGGCGGCGATGCAGGCGTCGGTCACCGTCAGGTGCGCGGCGGCGTCATCCAGGCGGCCGTGCAGCAGGTCGACCATCGTGCGGACGATGCTCAGCTCGGGGAAGTCCGCCCCGCTGCGCTTGGGGAAGGCCTCCAGCAGCGCCTGCATGGTCTCTTCCTGGCCGTCGAGCATCATGCCGAACGATCGGACGCCGAGCATCGTCGCGGCCTCCGCCCAGGCGCCGGCGGCCTGCAGGTGCCGGACCGCCTCGACGGCCTGCCCGTGTCCGGCCAGCCAGTCGGCGGCCTCGCGGTGCAGACCCGGCACCTCGTCCGACCGGGTCCGGCGCAGCTCCAGCCGCAGCAGGTCGGCGAAGAGGTGGTGGTAGCGGAACCAGGTGCGCTCCGCGTCGAGGGAGACCACGAAGGCGTTCGCGTCCTCCAGGTCGAGCAGGATGCGCTCGGAGCCTGGGCGGCCGGTGAGCCGGTCGGCCAGTTCGCCGTTGACGCGTTGCAGGACGGAGGTCCGCAGCAGCAGGTCCTGGACCTCCTGCGGCTGCCGTTCCAGCATCTCGGCGACCAGGTACTCGGCGACGGTGCGGTTGCTGCCGGTGAAATCGGCGACGAAGCGCTCGGGGTCGGGGTGGCCGGTCAGCGAGATCACGGCGAGCCGCAGCCCTGCGGCCCAGCCCTCGGTGCGCTCGTGCAGACGGTCGACGGCGGCGTCCGACAGCGTGACGCCCGCGGAGTCGAGCAACGCGCGAGTCTCGTCCGTGCTGAACTGCAGGTCCGCCGCGCGCAGCTCGGCCAGCTCGCCGGCCAGGCGCAGCCGGTGCAGGCGCAGCGGGAGGTCCCGGCGGGTGGCGAGGACGGCGTGGACGCCGTCGGGGAGGCTGGTGAGCAGCCGGGTCAGCTCGGCGAAGGTGTCGGGTGAGGCCAGCTCGTGGAGGTCGTCGATCACGAGGCAGACGCGACCGGCCGGCCCGGCCCGCCCGGTCACCCGGGCCAGCTCGTCCAACTCGTCCAGCTCGGCCAGCTCGACGAGGACGCGGTCCACCGCCGCCGCGTCGCTGAAGTTCGGTGACGCCGTCAGCGGCTCCGCTTTGCCGGCGGCGTCCCCGGACAGGCCGCGCACGGCGTTCAGCAGCGCCAGCCAGAAGATCTGGGCGTCCTGCCGGTCGCGCTGCACCTGGACGAAGGCCAGCCGCTCCGATCCGCCCAGCCGGTCGGCCCAGGCCCGCAGGAGCGTGGACTTCCCGCTGCCCGCCGGTGCGGTGACGATCGCGACCTTCCCGGTCGCGGCCCGGTCCAGGGCAGCGACAAGATCATCACGGCCGATGAGCCGCAGCGATCCAGGGCCCCCTTCCGCGCTCCGGCGAGGCATGTGCGCTGGCGTTCCCGTTGTGGCCGACACCGTCCACTCGTTACCAGGCGGACCGGTCGGCTGTCAACGCGGACGGAAATCACCAGGTTCCGGTGATGATCACTCACCATCCGAGGCGCGAGCCTTGCCGCATGGACCGGGCGACGTCGAGGCGGGCGACGCCCGCCAAGGCTCGGCGATCCCGACGACGTAGGACGCGAGGGAGCAACAAGATGAGTGACCGAGTAGCAGTCGTGGCCGGCGCGGGCGGCCCCGTCGGACGCGCGGTGGCCGTGAGGCTCGCGGGGGCCGGATTCACCGTCGTGGGAGTCGACCGCAACGAGGACGGGCTACGGGAACTACCCGACGGCATCCGCCAACTACCCGGCGACGCCACCGACCCGACCGTCCCCAAGGCGCTGCTGGAGCGGATCGTCGCCGAGGTCGGGGTGCCCGACGTGCTGGTGAACACCATCGGCACGTTCGCCATGGGCGACGCGCTCGCCGCGACCCCCGACGAGCTGCGGCTGATGACCGACGTGAACGCGGGCACCGCGCTGTGGCTGACCCAGGCCGTCGTCCCGCACATGCGGCAGCGCGGTTCCGGCGCCATCGTGCACGTCTCCGCGCGCCAGGCCACCGAACCGGTCGAAGGGGTGGTCGCCTACAGCCTCAGTAAGGCGGCACTGACCCAGCTGGTCCGGGTCCTGGACGTGGAACTGCGCCCGCAGGGGATCCGCGTCAACGCGGTCGCACCGGAGCTGATCGACACCCCGAGGAACCGGCAGTTCCTCCCGGCCGACCTGCTCGACCACGCGGTCACCCCCGACGCCCTGGCCGAGGTGATCGCGTTCCTGGTCAGCGACGCCGCCGCGCCGGTCAGTGGCGCGGTCCTGCCGATCCACGGCTCCTGAAAGCCCGCTCGCGAACCCCTGGAGACACGATGCCGGACCGCGCCGTGACCGTCGACTCCGCCGGAGCCTTCGCCCTCGGCACCCACCGGGTGCGCCGGGTCGGCTACGGCGCGATGCAGCTGGCCGGGGACAACGTCTTCGGCCCGCCGCGCGACCGCGACGAAGCGCTGCGAGTGCTGCGCGCCGCCGTCGACGCGGGCGTCAACCACATCGACACGGCGCAGTACTACGGCCCGGACGTGGTGAACGAGCTGATCCGCGAAGCCCTGTACCCCTACCCGGCCGACCTGGCCGTGGTGAGCAAGGTCGCCGCCCGCCGCGACGCCGCCGGGGCCGTGCTCCCGTTCGACGAACCCGACCAGTTGCTCCAGGGCATCGAGGACAACCTGCGCACCCTGGGCATCGACCGCCTGGCGGCCGTCAACCTGCGCGTGATCGACCAGCACTCGACCGGCCCGCGGTTCGACGCCCAGCTGGCCGCTCTGGTCCGGGCCCGCGAGGCCGGACTGATCGACGGGATCGGCCTCAGCAACATCTCCCTGGCGCAGCTCCTGCGCGCCCTGGAACAGACCGAGATCGTCTGCGTCCAGAACCTGTTCAACCTGGCCGACCAGGGCTCGGCGGATGTCCTCGACGCCTGCGCACGGCGCGGCATCGCCTTCGTTCCGTTCTGTCCCCTCGGGTTCCCGCGAGGCGTCCAGAACCGGATCCTCACCCACCCGACGTTCGCGGCCGTGGGCGTGCGACTGGGCGCCACACCGGCGCAGCTCGCCCTTGCCTGGCTGCTCGACCTCGCCCCGAACATCCTGCTCATCCCCGGCACGCGCACCCGCGCCCACCTGGCCGAGAACCTCGCCACCGCCACCGTCGCACTCGACGACGAGGCCCGCGCCGACCTGGCCAGGGCCTTCGCGTCCCCGCAATGACCCACCCGACACGAATGACCCACCCGACACGCACGGAGTTCAGCCATGACGACCACAAGCAGCCAGCTGACCGGCACCTACGTGCTCGACCCGGCGCACACCCAGATCGGCTTCGTGGCCCGGCACGCGATGGTCACCAAGGTCCGCGGCGCCTTCAAGGAGTTCACCGGAACCATCCACGTGGACGGCGACGACCCGAGCAGGTCGTCCGCGACCATCACCATCAAGGCGGCCAGCATCGACACCCGGAACGAACAGCGCGACAACCACCTGCGCTCCAACGACTTCCTGGACGTGCCGAACCACCCCGACATCACCTTCACCACGACCGCGGTCGCACAGACCGACGCGACCCACGTCGCACTGACCGGCGACCTGACCATCAAGGGCACCTCCCGCTCCCTGACCATCCCGTTCGCCTACCAGGGCGCCGCCACCGACCCGATGGGCAACGCCCGGATCGGCTTCGAGGGCTCGGTCCAGATCAACCGCAAGGACTGGGGCGTCAACTGGAACGCGACGCTGGAGACCGGCGGTGTCCTGGTCAGCGACAGGATCACCCTGGAGTTCGAGATCTCCGCCGTCAGACAACCCTGACCGACACGGTCAAGGCTTCAGGACGATCCGGCCACGCCGTCACCCGGGGTCGACGGTGTCAACTGCTGCGTGATGACGCAGGCCGTCCATCAGGAGGTCGAGGAGGCGTGCCATCCGCGCGTGGTGCTCGGGGGTCGTGGCGGCCAGGGACAGGCCGCTCAGGCTGAACAGCACGTCGGTCGGGTCGGCGTCCGAGCGGATCAGGCCCGCCGCGGTCCCGGCGTGCAGGAGTTCGGTGATCGCCGCGGTCAGCATCGCCCGGCCGTGGGAGAAGGGGTCGCCCCCGGAGGCGATGAGCGCGCGCAGCGCGTCGGACATCCCGCGCTTGGTCGTCATGTAGCGGACGAAGCCGTCCATCCAGGCGCGCAACGCGGCGTCAGGTTCCCTGGAACCCAGAAGTTGCGCGGCCGAGTCGCAGGGCTGGGCAAGTTCGCCGCGGTAGGCCGCCTCCACGAGTTCCTCGCGGGTGGCGAAGTGCCGGTAGAGGGTGCCGATGCCCACACCGGCCTCCTTGGCGATCGCCTCCAGGGTCACGTCCGGCCCGTCCTGGGCGAACGCCCTCGCGGCCACCTCGATAAGTCGGTCCCGGTTGCGGCGCGCGTCGGCGCGCAGCGGCCGGGGGTCGGCGGCAGTCACAGCGATTCCTCCTTCTGGCACCGTGGGCAGGTCTCACCGACGCCCGCTCGGCGAGAGGCGTGCGCGCCTGATTGCAAACGGAGGATCCTCCGCTCCGTCTCCGCGTTCGTCGCCGACTGGGACGGACCGCTGGACATCCTGGTCAACAACGCCGGGGTGATGGCCTCGCCCGAGCTGCGCACGGCGGAAGGCTGGGAGCTCCAGTTCGCCACCAACCACCTCGGGCACTTCGCGCTGGCCACCGGCCTGCACGCGGCCCTGGCCCGGGACGGCGGCGCGCGCGTTGTGGCCGTCAGCTCCAGCGCCCACCACCGGTCCCCGGTCGTGTTCGAGGACATCCACTTCCGCGAGCGCCGCTACGAGCCCTGGTCCGCCTACGGCCAGTCCAAGACCGCCAACGTGCTCTTCGCGGTCGAGGCGACCCGACGCTGGGCGGCGGACGGCATCACCGTCAACGCCCTGATGCCCGGAGGGATCCGCACCAACCTCCAGCGCCACGTCTCCGAGGCGGAACTCGCCCGCCTGCGCGCCCAGGCCGCCGGGGGCACGGACCTCAGCTGGAAGACCACCGAACAGGGCGCGGCCACCTCGGTCCTCCTCGCCGCCTCACCCCTCCTGGAGGGCGTCGGCGGCCGCTACTTCGAGGACTGCAACGAGGCCGTCCGCGGCGAACTCGGCGCCCGCACCGGCGTCGCGGACTACGCCCTCGACCCCGAGGCCGCCGCCCTGCTCTGGCAGGTCTCGCGCGACACACTGGCGGGCGCCGGCGGCTGAGCGGCCGCGGGGCCGAGAGCACCGGAGGGGCCTGCCGACGTGGGCGGCCGTCGAGGGCGCCCTCGCCGAACAGGTCCTCGCGCACTCGCCCGAGGCCGTCGGTTCAACGACAGTGAAGGCCACCGGGAGCAGTCCTGTAGCGACACGTTCCCCCAAGCGGGGTGCAGACGGGGCGGGCGCCGAGCACCTCATGCAGATCCTGGACCCCGCAACGGAACAGTGGCAGGAAGCCGCCCGCGACCGCACCTCCCTCTTCGACAACGCGTTGGTGCACGTCGCCCCCCGGGACCTGTCGCCGCGCTCAGCGACAGCCGCCCCCAGGCCCCTCGACCCGCGAGGCGTCGGCGTTTCGCTCGGCAGCGCCGGCCCGGTCAGCGGCCCCCTGGGGAACCGCTGAAAGCCCCGGCCACCACCGGGACGACCCACCGCTCGGCCGGCCCGGTCGGCGCGGCGGCCAGTTCGGCGCCCACGGGCGCCAGGGCGAGCCAGTTCAGCATCCCGGCAGCGCAGCGGATGCGGAACTCCAGCTCCTGTTCGCTGACTCCTGGAAGGTGCACCGAGAGCCTGCGCACCATGTCCCGGCGGGACTGCTGGAACTTCGCAGCCAGCCGTTCCCAGCCCTGTGGTGGATCGATCCCGACCCGCGCCACCGTCCGCATGACCGCCAGATCGCGCCCACCGACGGTCAGGGCGCGCACCATCGGCCTGGCGAACGCCGCGGCCAACTCCTCGATGCCCGAGGTGTCGTCCAGTGAGGCGACGGCGTTGATCTGGGCGTCCAGATACTGCTCCAGTGCCTGCTCGATCGCCGTCTCGCACAGCGTCTTCAGCGACCCGAAGTGATAGCTCACCGCGGAGACGTTGGCACCGGCGCGGTCGGTGATCTCACGGAGGGTCACGCCCTCCTGGCCGCGCTGGGCGAGCAACTCCACGGCTGCGGCCAGCAGGCCGTCCCGGGTCCGCTGCCCGGCCTCGCGGCGTTGATCAGTACGCTCTGCCACCATGAGGATTATTCAAACGGGCGATTGACTTTCCTGTCAAGGCACCGCCTCCCGCGCAAAGGCGGCCACCCCGCGGCAGGGCAACCCCCGCCTCCGACCGCCCCTGCATGACAGCCAGTCAGTCGATGCGCCCAGCTTCACCGTTGGGACCAAGCTCCCCAGCATTTAAATCAATCACTTGCTTGACGAGCCAGCGCCGTCGCTCCTACAGTTCAAGCAAGCGTTTGAATTGAACGCGCCGCACGTGACACGCCACCTGCCTGATGGGTCATCAGATCCTCATAGGCCGACCGAAGGAGCACGTCATGAAGTCGCTCAACTGGAAGACGGCCGTCACCACCGCCGCGGTCGCGGGCCTGAGCGGTCTCGCGATCGCCGCCGCGCCGTCGCAGGCCGCGACCCCCACCTCCGCCGGCACGCGAGCCCACACCGTCAGCGCCGCGCAGACCTCCCCCGCCCTGAGCCCCGCCCAGCTGGCGGCGCTGCCGCTCACGAACCGCCACCTGACCCGGCACGAGATAGCCAACCTCGCCGTCGTACTGAACGCCTACCACGACGCGGAGGGCCACAGCCTGGACGTCAACGCGTTCGTCAACAGCTTCACCACCGACGGTGTCTTCAACGACATGGTCGCCGGCCAGAGCTACCGGGGTCAGGCTCTCGGCGATGTCCTCACGAACATGGCCGCGATCTTCCCGGACGTCCACCGCGAGTTGAAGAGCATCACCGTCAACGGCGACGTCATCAGCCTCGAACTCGCCATCCAGGGCACCTTCGAGGGGCCGCTGCCGACCCCCGCCGGCACCCTCAGGCCCAACGGCGCGAAGGTCGACGTACCGACCGCCGACTTCTGGTACCTCCAGGACGGCAAGGTCAAGAAGTTCGACTGCTTCGTCGGCTACACAGACATGTACGCGCAGATGGGCGTGAACCTCGACTGGGCCGGGGCGGTCGCCAAGGGCTGAGTCGGACCGCGCGGGACGGACGGACCCGGGTGAACCGAATGGTCCCCCGGGTCCATCGCGGCGGTGAAGTGTCTCCCCTGGGTCCATGGATCGCGCCGCGAACCTTTTCCCAGGCCTCGTGGGTGCTCTCCAGCAGGCCGTGGTCGTCGCGGTCCATCGGGCCGGCGTTGACGTAGAGCACGTCGATCCCGCCGAACTCCGCATGGATGCGCTCGAACGCCAGTCGCGTCTCTGCCTCGATCCGCAGGTCCGCCATGCACCAGCAGTCAGCCGGGCAGCTGCCCGCCGAGGTCCTGGCCGCATTCCAGGACGAGCAGCAGCAACTGGACGCAGCCGGGATCCCCGCGGGCGTCGCCACCGTCGGGTCCGTGATGCCCGACGGCGACCTGCTCGACGCCCACGGCGAACCCACCACCCTCACCGCCGCCCGGAACGGCCGACCGGCCGTGGTCGTGTTCTACCGCGGCGCCTGGTGCCCCTACTGCAACATCGCCCTGCGCGCCTACCAGGAGCAGTTGCAGCCCGCCCTCGCCACCCGCGGCGTCGCACTGGTCGCGATCAGCCCGCAGACCCCCGACGGCTCCCTGACCATGCAGCAGACCAAGGAGCTCACCTTCACGGTGCTGTCGGACGCCGGCAACCAGATCGCGCGCCGGCTGGGCATCCTCACCGCCCCGACCGAGCCCGTCCGGCAGGCCCAGGCCGCCCTGGGGCTCGACCTCACCACCGTCAACGCCGACCACACCCCGGCCCTGCCGATGCCCGCCGTCGCCCTGGTCGACACCGCCGGCGTCCTGCGCTGGATCGACGTCCACCCCAACTACGCCACCCGCACCGAACCCGCCGCCGTCCTGGCCGCGCTCACCACCCTCGACTGACGGGCGCCCGCACCACGCCCACGACCGAGACAGTGCTGCCGGGCGCCAACCCCCGGCTCCGGGTGTTCCATCGCAGTGTCCGCGATGGAACACCCGGGCTGAGGTCCAGCCTTATCCCATCCGGGTGGTGAACTGGTTCATGTCGAAATAGTCGCGCCAGGCGTCGATCTTGCCATCAGTGACCTCGAAGGTCCCCATGACCGGCAGCTCGAACGATCTGCCACTGACTTTGAAGACGTCCACCCGCTCGGTCATGACGACCCGTCCGTTGGCCGCGATGTTGATGACACGGAACTCGATGTGCTCAATGCCCGGCGGGCCAGGGCGGATGAACGAGCTGATGGTGTCGGCGATGGCCTCCCGGCCGGCGATCGGCGCCAGCGGGATGTTGTGGTAGATGGCGTCGTCGGCGAAGAACGCTGCCAGCTCGGCGGCCCCGGTGTTGTCCGACCACGCCGCGCAGAACCTGCGCACTACCTCGATCGGGCTCTCCATCTGGCTTCTCCCTCGGTTGATCCGGACAGTGCCCTGCGATGGGCCGCTAAGCGGTGAGGACGAGTTCTTCGTGCACGGCGCCTGCTTCGAGGGGGGCGTGCGCCTGCGCGGCGTCTCGCATCGGCAGCAGCCGCTGGGCACGCAGGCGGAGTTGACCGGAAGCGAGGAGCGGCATGGTCCGCTCGACCGCGTCAGGGGCGCGGTCCGGGGTGGGGGCGGAGAGGGCGACACCGAAGTCCGCCGCGTGCTCGTCCGCGCGGGTGATCACCCGGGCGGGGCCGCCCGCGAGTTCGACAGCGTCCCGCAGGCCGCCCCTGCCTCCGGCCTCGAAGCCGAGAGCGGCGGGGTCGGGCAGCGGGAAGACCTCTCGCAGGTCGCCGCGCCGGATCTTCAGGCCGGTCGGGCCGACCCCGGCCGCGTGTACGCGCAGCCTGATCTGACCGGGCCCGGGTGCGGGCAGGGCGACTTCCGACCATACGAGCGTCTCGGGCGATCCGTATCCGGTGAGCACTGCTGCGCACGGCATGGGGACCTCCTGCTCCTGGCGATCCGCGCGGGATGATGTGGGAGCGGTACGCCTCGACGCTGGTGCTACACAGAAAGCATAGGTGACATGTCACGCAATGCCAACGGCGGCGCGCCCGTGCCCGAGGGCGGGTGGCTCGACGGCGAACAGCAACGGGCCTGGCTGGCGTACATCCGGGTTCAGCTGCGGCTGACCTACGAGATGAATCGCGAACTGCAGTCCGACAGCGATCTGTCCCTGCCGGACTACGACGTCCTGACGGCCCTGAGCGTCGCCGACGGGGGCCTGATGCCGATCAGGGTGCTGGCCGCGCAGATCGGCTGGGAGCGCAGCCGGGCCTCGCACCACGTGCGGCGGATGGCCAACCGGGATCTGGTGAGCTGCAGCCTGTCCGCGACCGACCGGCGCGTGACCGAGGTCAGGCTGACCCAACACGGCCGGAAGGTACTCGAGGCCGCCGCTGTGGGACACGTGGAACTCGTGCGTCGCCTGTTCTTCGACGGCTTGCCGCGCGAGCTTGTCGGGCCGCTCAGCCAGGCGCTGGAGAGCGTCTACGCGAACATACTCGCGCAGGGCACACTGCCGCCGCCGGTGGACTGGCGCCCGCCCGGGGGCGAGTGAGTGACCGGTGGCGGGCGCTCGGCTTGGCCGAGGAACGACCCGACAGGTCGGGGCAAAGGACGACGGCGAGGCTGCCGACCCCGCCGCCTCACGCCACGGGGAACCTGACCCGGTGGGCCAATTCGCCGCCCCCGCAGGTGGCCGACCAGAGCGGCGGGGCGGGGTGCCGGGGCGGGGCACTGGGGCGTTGGTCCGAATCGGCGGACCCGGTCGCAGCGCAGGGTGCGGCGCGCCGTCCGGGCTCGCCCGGCCACCTAGCATCGGCTGGAAGCTAGGGCCGGATCCGGCCGGGTGGTTGGTTCCGACGTCCTGGAGCGCACATGACCTCACGGCTCGGCTTGTCGGCCCGCATCGACGCACGCCCCGAAGAAGCCGGCAGGATCGAGCGGATGCTCACCGAGGCGGTGGATCTGGCCCGCCGGAAGGGGGGACGGTGACCTGGTTCGCCTTCCGGCTCGGTCCGGCCTCGTTCGGCATCTTCGACACCTTCGCCGACGAGCAGGGCCGCACCGACCATCTGAACGGGCGCATCGCCGCAGCCCTGGGCGACTCGGTCGCCCTCCTCGCCACCGCGCCGACCATCGACCAGATCGACATCCTGGCCGCCACTCCGCTGTAGCCAGGCAACGCAGGCACACTGGCAGCCTCAGGCGATAACCGAGGCGCCGCCGACTGACGGTAGATCAGCCGGTGGAGTGACCGCGGGTAGGGCCGGAGCAACGTGGGAGGGTCGAGGTGAAGGTCGTTCTCTTTGGCGCGTCGGGCATGGTCGGACAGGGAGTGCTCCGTGGCCGAGGGGTCCGTCAGCACTCCGCGAGGAGGCCGTCGCAGCCGTCCGGCGCGCCCGGTGTTCAGACCTGCTCGGTGGGGCGTACGAGCAGTTCGTTGACGGCCACGTGCCGGGGGCGGGTGACGATGTAGCCGATGGCGTCGGAGACGTCCTGGCTCTGGAGTCGCTCGATGTCGCCCAGAGAGCTGGCGATGTACTGCTGAACGAGGTCGGGGTTGTGCGCGCGCAGTTCGGTGTCGACGCTGCCGGGCTCGACGACGGAGACGCGGACGTGCTGACGCGCCAGCTCCTGGCGCAGCGATTCGGTGAAGGCGCCGACACCGAACTTGGTGGCGCAGTACACGGCGGACATGGCGAAGGCGCTTCGGCCGGCGACGGAGCCGATGTTGACGATGTCCGCGACCTGTCGAGGGTCCTGGGAAGCCGACTTGAGCAGGTGGGGAACGGCCGCGTGGGTGGTGTACATCAGGCCCATGAGGTTGATGTCGACCATGCGGCGCCAGTCGTCGAGGTCGGCGTCGGGGGCGGGCCCGAGCAGCATCAGCCCCGCGTTGTTGACCAGGATGTCCAGGCGGCCCAGGCCCCCGACGGTCCGGGCGACCGCGTCCGCGGCGGCCTGGGCGTCGGTGATGTCGGCGGGAACGACCAGGGCCTGTCCGCCGGCGTTCGTGATGTCCGAGGCGAGGTCGGTGAGACGGTCCCGACGCCTGCCGACGAGCGCCACGGAGGCGCCCTCGCGGGCGAGCTCCACAGCGGTGGCGTGGCCGATACCGCTGGAAGCCCCGGTGATCAGGGCCACGGTTCCCTCAAGACGACGAGTCATGGTTCAAGCCTTTCGATTTCGTTGGACGGCCCGTCTGTCGGGGCCGAACGGGCAGGGCGGACGGCGCTCGGGGTAGGGGCCGTCCGGGGGGTGGAGGCCGTTCTCGGACGGGCCGAGGGCACAATGTGGAAGTGAGCATCGCCAGGCAGACCACCAACGCCACCAGCCACGAGACCACCGCCGACAGGGAGCTCCCGCCTCGCGAGCGCCTGGTGCGGGCGGCGTCGCGGTTGTTCTATTACGAGGGCGTCCGGGCGATCGGCGTGGAGCGGCTGATCGCCGAGGCAGGGGTGACGAAGGCGACCTTCTACCGGCACTTCGCCTCCAAGGACGACCTGGTGGTGGCCTACCTGATGACCAAGGACGCGTTCTACCGGTCGGTGGCCGAACCGCTGGTCGCGGGGCACCCGCCCGCGGAAGCGATCGACCTGATCTTCGGGGCGATCGCCGAGCACGCCCGGGAGCGGGGGTTTCGCGGATCGCCGTTCATGAACGCCGCCGCCGAGTACCCGGACGCCGCCCATCCGGTGCGTCGGCTGGTCGCCTCCCACCGGGACTGGCTCCGTGCGCTCTTCCTGGACCTGCTCACGCGGCTCGGACACGCCGACGCGGAGTCGGCCGCCGGCGCGCTGCTGATGCTCTATGACGGGGCGATGGTCGCGGGCTACCTGGACGACTCGACGGCTGCCCGTACGACCCTGCCGGACGCCGTACGGCTGATCCGCGCACACGGCTGATCCACTGACATCCGCCCGGCACGATGCCCTCCTGCGGGACCCCGGCCCTGCGGGCGCGCCCGGGATGTCGGACATGTACTGCTCCGTTCCATGAATCCCGAAGGGACCCTGCGACGTGACCGGGTGAAAGGCCCGGTCCGTTCGCGCCTGGGCCTGGTCGGACACTTCGCCGTGCCGTGTTCCAGGCATCGCCAGGATCCGCCGTCGGAGGTCCGGCCGCATCCGCCACGGGCGCAGGCGGCTTGGGCTCACACAGCGAGTGGACCGCGCAAAAGCAGGGCCGGCCGAGTGAGAGAAAGACCGGTCGTTCTACTAAGTAGACGATAAACCTTCCGGCGCCGTTGGACCAACCCCGCCCGCCGCCGGCCCGCCCCAACGGGTCTCGCCCGCGCCGACGGACCGCTGCCCATGCCGGCCGCCACGTTCGCCTTGCCCGGCTCCGGCCCCGGCCCCGGCCCCGGCCCCGGAGCGAACGAACCGCCGAGGCGGCCGTGCCAACGCCGACCTTCAGCCGCCCGGACCGGCTCACGTGTTGGCGTCGGCCAGGCGGATCATCAGTTGTGAGGCGAGGACCAGGAGCTGCTGCTCGGTTTCGGTGAGTTCGGCGAGGGCCGCGCCGAGCCAGGCGGCACGCTGCGCGAAGTCCCCGGCGAGCACACGCGTGCCGTGGTCGGTGATCGACAGGATGGAGGCCCGCCGGTCTGTCTCCGAGCGCTCCCGGGTGAGCAGACCGTCCGCCTCCAGTTCGGCGAAGGTGCGGGTCAAGGCCTGCAGCTGCTGGTGTTCGGCTGCGGCGACGGCGCTCGGAGTAGAGGGCCCGTTGCGGTGCAGGTGGCCGAGCACGATGGTCTTGTTGGCCGTCAGCGCACCGGCCGGGCGTTCATGGCGCAGCCGCGTGCCGAGTCGGAGCATGCCCTGCAGCAGCGCGTGGGCGCGGTCGTCGGTCTCCATGGGGCAGATAGTAAGCTTGGCATTACTATTATGCGAGCGACCACCCAGGGAAACACATCATCATGGGGTTCATATGGTACGCAATGTCTACCAAGCCGCGTTGATGCTGGCGGCCGTCCTGCTGTCCTTCGCCACGGCGACGGTCGTCGCCGGTCTTGCCGGACTGCCCGCACCCGTGCTGGCCGTGCCCGGTGTGGTGTTCGCGTTCATGCTGTCCCGGCGGCCCGGAGGCGAGCCGTGGCCCGAGAAGGCAGGAGCGGCCCTGCTCTTCACCGCGGCTGCAGCGGCCGGCGCGTGGGCCGGTGGCGAACTGGCACGGCACCTGGTCGTCGGCGGGGCCGCGTTCGTCGCGCTGATGGGCACCTCGATCTGGGTCCGACGCTTCGGTCCGGTCGCGACGCGGCTGGGGGCGATGGCGCCGCTGGCGCTGATCGCCTGCCTGATGGCCTCATCCGGCGGGCCCGGCGGCGGGTCCCCGTGGTGGACGGCGCTGGTCGGGCTGAGCGCGTTCTGCTGGGTGCGGGCGGTGCGCCGGATCGGCGCACGCCTCACCGGCCTGCCCGGCCCGGCGCCGCGCCCCGCATCACGCCCCGCTGCGCGCCCCGCTGCGTCCACGCCGCGAAAGGCCCGCGCGGGCATGCTCCCGAGCTCACGGACTGCGCTGCAGATGGTCATCGCACTGACCGGCGCAATGGCCGCCGGACATCTGCTGTTCGGAGATCACTGGCAGTGGTGTGTCCTCAGCGCCATGGTGGTGAACCTCGGCACGGTGGGGCGCGGCGACCTGGCCCTCAAGGGCGCCGAGCGCGGCCTGGGCGCGATGGCGGGCACCCTGACGGCGGCCGCCCTCGCCGCAGTGACGGAGCCGCACGGGGCCGTCTGCGTCGCGCTGATCTTCCTGGTCCTGGCGCTCGCATCGGCGCTCCGCCCCTACAGCTACGCGCTCCACGCCGCCGGGATCACCACAGCCCTGTCCCTCCTGTACGCCTACTTCGGAGAATCCCCGCAGCAGTTGCTGCTCGTGCGCGTGCAGGCGCTGGCCCTCGGCGCGGCCGTCGCCGTCGCCGTGGGCTGGTTCCTGCTGCCGCTGCGGACCGGGGACGCGCTGCGCGCCCGCATGGCCGCGGCGCTCGCCGCCCTGAGCGCACTGCTCGAAGCCCGACAGGGCGGGACGGACACCACGCGCCCGCTCGCACACTTCGACGCCGCCCTCGACGCCGTGGCGGCCGGCAGCCGCCCACACCGCATCCACCGAGCCGGGCTCCGGCTCGTGGGCGCGCGCCGCGACGGCCGGCCGACCGCCGCCGAGGTCCTGCTGGAGCTCCGCGCCCCCGTCCGCGCTCTCACCCTGCGTCTCCCCGAGCCGGACGAGGCCCTCGCCGCCGCGACCCTCGGCAAGGTCCGGCGCGCCCTCGCCGACCGACCAGCGGCCCGGGGGCGCAGCCCGCGCCCCGACGTCGACGCGGCGCTGCGGGACCTGCTGGCGGCGATCCCCGCCCCGCGAAACTGACCGCCCGTCCCATCAGCCCCCGCCCGGCCGCTCGAGGCCGGCAGTAGCAGGGCGAAGACCTGGAGCAAGGGGCCGAGGAGCGGCATGCGTCGGGCTTCAGCCCCGCTCGACGGTCGGCGACCTGTTGTTCCAGAGGTCGCCACCGCTGAAGGGGTTGCCGGCCAGCCGGCCGTGGAAGGTGCGCACCAGGAATTCGACGATGCCGAAGTCGTACCGGGTCCAGTTCGGGCCGGACCGGGGTAGGTCCCGGCGGATGACGACCGGCCATGTGTCCGGATCGCCGACCGGACTCCAGAAGACGACGTCGTCGTTCTGGTTGAAGCCCCACATGAGCAGACCACCAGGCTTCAGATACGCGGGCTCGAGGCCCTTGTTCTCCTCGGGGAACTCGGACAGCTCTGCAGAGATCGGAAAAACACCGGAGCGCGTCCCGATCTCAGAGGCCGCAAGCGGGGGGAAGATGCTCAGGTACCGCGAGATCTCCATCGGCCCGTAGGTCTCGGCCAGCCACATGTAGTCGGCGGGAAGTGCGCTGCCATAACCCCGCACGATCTCTTCCCGGCTCGGTAGCGGCCACTTCTCGGCCGACGGCTCGAGCAGCTGCAGCAGTTCTGCCTTCGACGACACAGGCACCGTCCCCCTACCGGATATCCACCACCTGCGGATGCCAGATCAGAACCACGCCCGCACCAGCCGGGCCCCAGGAGAGACAGAGACGACCGTGATCCGGGTGGAGCGGACTCGGAAGTCCTCCTTATCGGCGCCTGGCACGACGTGGAGCGCGGGCCCTTCGGGCCGACCCGATGTAGCTCGATCCCAAGTGGATCGGCCAGAAGATCGTCCCCTGGACGGACCGTACATGCATCCACATGCTGCCCGACTCGCACGAGCGGGCCATGCGGGCAATCGACGGACGCCTCTTCAAGCTGCGTCCGATCTCCCACGCAACTTAGGCGCAACACGGGCCTTTTCGACGCCCTCTCAAGGCAGGAAAGGCGTCCGTCGATCACCTGGCATCAGGCCGCTGACCTGTGATTACGGCAGGTTGCGCGCCATGACGATGCGCTGGACGTGCTTGGCGCCCTCGTATATCTGGGTGATCTACGAGGGCACGGCCCTGGATGGGTCAGCCTCTGAGGGTGGGGATGATGTGCTCGCCGTAGGCGTCGATGGTGGACTCGACGGCGTCGTGCATGGCGTAGATCGCGAACTGGTCCACGCCGAGGCTGCGCAGGTGTTCCAGCTTCTCCTGGTGCTGCTGCGGGGTGCCGATCAGGCAGAAGCGGTCGACGATCTCGTCCGGGACGAAGGCCGTGTCCGGGTTCCCGGCGCGGCCGTGGTGGGAGTAGTCGTAGCCTTGGCGCTCCTTGATGTAGTCCGTGAGCGCGTCCGGCACGAGCCCGCTGTGTTCGCCATAGCGGGAGACGAGGTCGGCGACGTGGTTGCCGACCATGCCGCCGAACCAGCGGCACTGCTCCCGCGCGTGCGCGAGCTGTTCGTCCGAGCCGTCCGTGACGTAGGCCGGTGCGGCGACGCAGACGGTGACCGACGCCGGGTCGCGGCCCGCCTCCTCCGCCGCGCGGCGGACGGCCTTGACCATCCACTCCGTCAGGAACGGGTCGGCCAGCTGGAGGATGAAGCCGTCGGCCTGACGGCCGGTCAGCTCCAGGGCCTTCGGCCCGTACGCGCCCATCCAGATCGGCAGCTTCGGCTCACCGCTGATCCACGGGATCTGCATGACCGTGCCGTCGACCTCCGCCTCCCGCCCCTCCGCCAGCTCCTTGATGACGTGCATCGCGTGCGAGAGCCGGTCCAGCGTGGCTGGCTTGCGCCCGGCGACCCGCTGGGCGGAGTCACCGCGGCCGATGCCGCAGACGGTGCGGTTGCCGAACATGTCGTTCAGCGTCGCGAACAGGGAGGCGGTGACCTCCCAGGTGCGGGTGACGGGGTTGGTGACCATCGGGCCGACCGTCAACCGCTCGGTGGCCGCCAGGATCTGGCTGTAGATCACGAACGGCTCCTGCCACAGCACGCAGGAGTCGAACGTCCAGCCGTGGGTGAACCCGGCCCGTTCGGCGCGGATCATCCGCTCCACCAGCAACTTCGCCGGCGGATCGGTCTGGAGGACGAGGCCGATATCCATCACACACGCGCCTTTCAGATCAGGTACGAACTGGTCGCCCGCGGCACGAACGTGCCGTGACCGGCATGGCCGAGGTACTGGCCACGGTCGACGACCACGGCACCGCGCGAGAGCACCGTCCGCGCCCGGCCGGTCACCTGGCGGCCCTCGTAGGCGGAGTAGTCGACGTTCATGTGGTGCGTCTGCGCCGACATCGTGTACCGGTCGTGCGGGTCGTAGACCACGATGTCCGCGTCCGCACCGGGGGCGATCGTCCCCTTGCGCGGGTACAGGCCGAACATCCGTGCCGGGGTCGCGCAGGCCAGCTCGATCCAGCGGCGACGCGAGATGTGCCCGTCCAGGTGGGCCTGGTGCAGCAGGTCCATCCGGTTCTCCACGCCCGGCAGGCCGTTGGGAATCTTCGAGAAGTCCCCGCGCCCCAGCTCCTTCTGCCCCACGAAACAGAACGGGCAGTGGTCGGTCGAGACCACCGACAGGTCGTTGGTCCTCAGCCCCCGCCACAGCGCCGCCTGGTGCTCCTTCGGCCGCAACGGCGTCGAGCACACGTACTTCGCGCCCTCGAAGTCCGGCTCCGCCAGGTTGTCGGTGGACAGGAACAGGTACTGCGGACAGGTCTCCCCGAACACGTTCAGCCCGAGGTCGCGCGCCTGCGCGATCTCCGCCACCGCCTGCTCGGCGGACACGTGCACCACGTACAGTGGCGCGCCCGCCACCCGCGCGAGCTGGATCGCCCGGTGCGTCGCCTCCGCCTCCAGCAGCTCACGCCGCACCTCCCCGTGGTACCGCGGATCGGTGTGCCCGGCCGCCAGCGCCTGCTCGACCAGCACGTCGATCGCGATGCCGTTCTCCGCGTGCATCATGATCAGCCCGCCGTTGGCGGCCGAACGCTGCATCGCCCGCAGGATGCGGCCGTCGTCGCTGTAGAACACGCCCGGGTAGGCCATGAACAGCTTGAAGCTGGTCACGCCCTCCTCGACGAGGAGGTCCATCTCCTTGAGCGAGTCCTCGGTGACATCCGACATGATCATGTGGAACGCGTAGTCGATCGCGCAGTTGCCCTGCGCCTTCTCGTGCCACGCGTCCAGGCCGTCGCGGAGGCTGTGGCCGACGCTCTGCACGGCGAAGTCCACGATCGTGGTGGTGCCGCCGAAGGCGGCGGCACGGGTGCCGGTCTCGAACGTGTCGGAGGCGAAGGTGCCGCCGAACGGCAGCTCCATGTGCGTGTGCGCGTCGACGCCGCCGGGGATGACGTAGCAGTCGGTGGCGTCGATCACGTGGTCGGCCTGCCAGGCCGAAGCGGCCTCGCTGCCGGACGCGGCGAGCGCGACCACGCGCTCGCCCTCGATCAGCACGTCGGCGTGCAGCTCGTCGGCGGCGGTGACCACCAGGCCACCGCGGATGACGGTGCGTCCGTGGGTCACAGCGCCTCCTCGGTCGAGAAGAGTTCCTTCTGCGTCCGGTCCAGGGCCTGGACCAGCAGCTCGGCGCCCTGCTCAGCCTCGTCGCGGGTCAGCGACAGCGGCGGCGCGATGCGCAGCGTGTTGCCGAGCGGGCCGCCCTTGCCGATGAGCAGGCCGAGGTCACGGGCGTGTTCGAGGGCCAGCGCGGCGGCCGCTGCGCTCGGCTCCCCCGCCTGGTCGACGAGCTCGACGCCGAGCATCAGCCCGCGGCCGCGCACCTCGCGGACGACGGGCAGGTGGCGGGCCCCCGTCTCGACCCGCTCGCGCAGCACCGCGCCGACGCGACGGGCGTTGCCCTGGAGGTCGTGCTCCAGCAGGTGCCGCAGGTTGGCCAGGGCCCCGGCCGTGGTGACGGGACTGCCGCCGAAGGTGGAGATGGAGTTGGCGCCCAGGCAGTCCATCAGCTCGGCGCGGGCGACGACGCCGCCGACGGACAGGCCGTTGCCCAGCCCCTTGGCGAAGGTGAGCGCGTCGGGCGGGCCGGCCTCGGCGTGGGCCTGCCAGCCCCAGAAGTGGTCACCGGTGCGGCCCCAGCCGGTCTGCACTTCGTCGCTGATCCACAGGATGCCGTGGCGGTCCAGCACCCGCTTGAACGCGGCGAAGAGCCCGTCCGGCCCGTGGGTGAAGCCGCCGACCCCCTGGATCGGCTCGGCGATGAGCGCGGCGACGGGACCGCCGACCTGGGACAGCATGTCCTCCAGGTCGGCCGTGCAGGCCTCGACGAACGCCTCGTCGCCCAGATGCGCGAACGGACCCCGGGTGCGGACGGACCCGTGGACGTAGAGGGTCTGCAACGGCGAGAGGCTGGTGGGCGACCACGAGCTGTTGCCGGTGATGCCGATGGTGGAGAAGGAACGCCCGTGGTAACTGTTGCGCATCGCCAGCACCTGGTTGGAGCGGCGGTAGCTGGTCGCCAGCAGCAGGGCGGCGTCGTTGGCCTCGGTGCCGGAGGTGGTGAAGAAGACCTTGGCGTCCGGGATGCCGGACAGCTCGGCGAGCTGCTCGGCGAGCTCGACCATCGGGGTGGAGAGGTAGAGCGTCGAGGTGTGCAGGATGCGCCCGGCCTGGTCGGCGACGGCCCGGGTGACCTCGGGCAGGGCGTGGGCGGTCATGGTGGTGAGGATGCCGCCGAAGAAGTCCAGGTAGCGGCGGCCGTCGGAGCCGTGCACGTGCCGGCCCTCGCCGTGGGTGAGCTCCAGCGGCTCGCGGTAGTAGAGCGCGAGCCAGGAGGGGGTGACCGCGCGGTGCCGGTCGACCAGTCGCTTCGCGTCGTCGGTCATCTGCGCTCAGGCCTCCGTCAGCGGGCCGTAGGCGTCGGGACGCCGGTCCCGGTAGAACGCCCACTGGTTGCGGACCTGCTCGATCAGCCCGAGGTCGAGGTCCCGGACGACCAGCTCCTCCTCCTTGTCGGAGGCCGGCTCCCCGACGAACTGGCCGCGCGGGTCCACGAAGTAGCTGGTGCCGTAGAAGTCGTTGTCGCCGTACTCCTCGACCCCGACGCGGTTGATCGCGGCGACGAAGTACTCGTTGGCGACGGCGGCGGCGGGCTGCTCCAGCTGCCACAGGTACGCGGAGAGGCCGCGGCTGGTGGCGGAGGGGTTGTAGACGATCTCGGCCCCGGCGAGCCCGAGCGCGCGCCAGCCCTCGGGGAAGTGGCGGTCGTAGCAGATGTAGACCCCGACGCGGCCGACGGCGGTGTCGAAGACGGGCCAGCCGAGGTTGCCGGGGCGGAAGTAGTACTTCTCCCAGAACCCCTTGACCTGGGGGATGTGGTGCTTGCGGTACTTGCCGAGGTAGCTGCCGTCGGCGTCGATCACCGCGGCGGTGTTGTAGTAGAAGCCGGACTGCTCGACCTCGTAGACGGGCACCACCATGACCATGCCCAGCTCGCGCGCGAGCTCGCGCATCCGCGTCACCGTGGGCCCGTCCGGCACGGGCTCGGCCCAGCGGTAGTGCTCGGGTTCCTGCACCTGGCAGAAGTAGGGGGCGTTGAAGACCTCCTGAAACCCGATCACCTGCGCGCCCTGCGCCGCTGCCTCCCGCGCGTACCTCTCGTGCAGCTCGACCATGGACTCGGTGTCTCCGGTCCACCTCGTCTGCACCAGCGCCGCGCGCACGACGCGCGGCACTCCCTGCATCGACCCCTGCGAGCCTTGCGAGCCCGGTGAACTGCTGACGGATTCCGACATGTGCGGTGCCTCGCCTTCAGCGTGGTTCTACGTGCGTAGAAGCATGGTCGTTCCCGACCTTGATGGCAATATGTCGGGCATATCACAGCCCCCGCGTGTCCTTCCCAGCTCAGGCGCGTGTCGCACCCTCCGTGGTCGGCAAAAGGTCAGCGCCGGTCGCGCAGGAGCCCCACGGGCGGGCCTGACCGCCCGCAGCGCAGGCAGGCACGGTCTCGGTGGTCAGCCCATGCGCTCGTCGAGGAGACGGACGAGCTTGCCCGTGCGCGGGTTGACCGTCAGGTCCGCGGCGGTGACCCACTCCACCGCGAGTGGGTGGATGAGGCCGCGGCGGACGTGGTCGTCGAACATCGGGCGGGTCTCGCCCAGACGTCCGGCGATGGCGTGGGCCAGTGCGTCGCGGCCGCCTTCGCCGGGCGCGCTGTCGGCCAGACGCAGCACCAGCTCGTCGAGCTCGTCACGGTGGCGCAGCACGATCTGGAGGTCCGCGACCCGGTGGGCCGGGTCGGCCGCGGTGACGACGGCGCGCAGGTCCTCCAGGTAGACGGTGACCGGGCCGACGCGGGCGCCCTCCTCCGAGCGGCCGAGGAGCCGGAACCGGCGCCGGGGGAAGTCCGTCCACTCGGCCAGGTCGCCGACCGGGTAGCGGATGACCGGCATCAGCCTGCGGGCGAGGTCCGTGGCCACCACGCGGCCGGGACGGCCGGGTTCCTCGATCGGCTCGCCGGTGACCGGGTCCAGCAGCTCGACGACCTTGTCCGCCGTGAAGACCTGGTGGATCCGCGCGTCGGCCTCGCCTGCCACCGGCCCGGCCAGGACGCCCGCGTCGACGCTGGCGTAGCCGATGGAGCGGACCTGGGCCGCGGGGAAGGCCCGTGCCAGCAGGGCGAGCTGGTCGCCGTAGAAGGCCTCGCCGCTGAACAGGACCAGCCGCACGTCCGGCAGCGTGCCCGGCCCGGCGACGACCTCGCGGGCCAGCCGGCACAGCGAGGTGGGCGGGGCGGCCAGCACCGTCGCGGAGAAGTCGCGCAGCGTGGTGATGGTGGTGTCGAGCGGCGCGGCGCCGCCGATCGGCAGCTGGACGGTGGGGATCGGCGCTTCCTGGAGCAGGTTGAGCGTGAAGACGAAGCTCGAGTACAGCTCCCCGGCGTAGAAGAGGTTGGCCACCCGGTCGCCCGGGAGCAGCCCGGCGGCGGGCAGGCCCTCGCCGAAGCGGTGGCACATCGCGCGCCACTCGTCGCGGGTGTAGCGCGAGACGCGGGGCGCGCCGGTGGTCCCGCCGGTCTTGAAGACGATCCCGTCGTCGTGCGGGCTGGTCAGGACGCTGCTGGTGGTGGCGCCGTGGGCCTGCCAGAAGGCGGCGTGGTCGACCAGGGGCAGCGCGGTCAGGTCGCCGGTCGCGGCGGGCAGGCCGGCGTAGAGGTCACGGTAGAAGGGCGAGTGCTGCCGCACGAAGGCGATCAGTTCCGCCGTGGTGGTCTGCTGCTGGTTCATCGGGTCCGGGTCTCGTCCGTGTCGTCTCGTGGGAGGGTCGGCGCCGGGTCGGACGCCATGGAGGCCGTCCGACCCGGGCAGCGGGCAGCGGCCAGCGGGCAGCTGGTACCGGTCAGCGGTTGCGGATCCGGCGGTCGACCACGGCCGGCAGCTTGCCGCTGGCAGCGGTGCGCTCGAAGGCGTCCGACGGCAGGTGCTCCACGTGGAGGTCCACCAGCCGGTCCCGGACGACCGCGGCCGCGAGCTCCGGGTAGCCGTCAAGGAAGGCCTGCGCGGTCACCTCGGCGCTCGACGCCTCCGCGGCCCCCGCTTCCGTTGCCCCCGCCTCCGTTGCCCCTGCCTGCGCCTCGAGGCGCACCGTCAGCGACTCGCTGGTGGCGTCCTCGTCCAGGACGATCTGCAGGGCGCCCCGGTGGCCCAGGGTCTCCTCAGCCACGGCGAGGAACCGGCGGACGTTGAGGAAGTGGCTGCCGCTGCGGAAGATGTCCCCGAACCGGCCGAGCAGCTCGAAGCGGGGCGTGCGCCGGCCGCACGGGCACTCGCCCGGCGTCCAGCGCCCGAGATCGCCGATCTCGTAGCGGTCCAGGCGCTGCCCGCGCCGAGTGTGGGCGGTGAACACCAGGCGGCCGGTCTCGCTCACGGCGGCGGGGCGGTCCTCGTCCAGCGCCAGGATCTCCAGCGTGTGCAGGCCGCTGAACAGGTGGTGCACCCGGTCCGGGGCGTCGGGGCACTGGTAGCCCAGCGGACCCGCGTCGACGCTGCCGTAGGCGGCCGAGCGGATCACCTCGACCCCGAACTCGGTGCGCAGCCAGTCCCGCTGAGCCTGCGGGAAGTGCTCGCCGCCGAAGAACACCTTGCGCACGCCCCGGTAGGCGCGCAGTTCGGCCGCACCGGCGGCGAAGACGCGCAGCAGGTAGTTGGGCATGCCGAACAGCGTGTCGACCCCGTGCTCGACGATCGAGCGGGCGACCAGTGCGTGGTCCTCCTGCGCGGCCATCGGGTACTGGACCGCCTGCAGCGTCTCCAGCACGGAGAAGAAGCTGGAGAAGCCGCCGTAGAGCAGGCCGCCGAAGAAGAGGTTCATCGCACGGTCGGTGCGCACGTCGAAGCCCGCCGCGAGCAGGCCCTCGGCGCCGGAGCGCATGTGCTCGTGGTAGTCGTCCCAGGTGAACGCGGACAGCTTGGGCGCGCCGGCGCTGCCGCCGCTGCGGAAGAAGACCTCCGCCCGGCTCAGGTCGTCCTGGAGCAGCTCGAAGTCGTTCTTGGACACCACCTCGGCCTTCGGGGGCGCCAGTTCCCGGGCCGCGACCAGGTCGTCCAGGCACGCGTCGCCGCTGAACCGCGCGTCCAACTGGACGTCCACACGGCGGCTGTAGCGCTGGAGCGCGTAGACGCCGTCGTGCGGCTCGCCGTCGTAGCTGTCCAGCATCCGGCCCGGCACGGTGACGCGCTGCGCGCCCGCGGCGAGCACGGCCTGCGCCAGCTGCGCGGTGTCGGCACGGGAGGCACCGAGGCCGACCGTCTGGAGGTAGCGGCGCATCGGGCGCAGCACCTCCACGATGCGGGTGCGCGGGAGCGGCTTGACCCACACCGTGCGGTGCAGCGGCGAGGCGCGCAGCGCGATGCGGGTGTCGGCCAGCACCCGCCAGGTGCCGTCCGCGGCCTCGTGCACCCGGGTCAGGCCCAGGTGCTCCTCCAGCCTGGCGACCAGCACGGTGTTGCTGATCTCGGCGCGCTCCAGCAGCTCCGGCGGGGCCGGGGAGAGCGCGGCCACGGTCTGGTCCAGGACGCGGGCGAAACGCTCCGCGAAGGCGAAGACCTGCTCGTTGTCGTCGGTGTCGAGGTAGACGACCTGCGGGCTGGAGCAGGCCTGCTGGTCCAGCCGGCAGATGTCGTCGGCGATGCCGCGCAGCGCCTCGGGCGAGGCCCAGGCGTCCTGCGTGAGATAGCCGAAGGACAGCTTGGGCCCCCAGTCGATCAGACGGCAGCCCGGCGGCACCAGCGCCGCCACCCCGGCGATGGCCTCCTCGCCACCCCAGGCGGCGACCGCGTCGGCCTGCTCGCACAGGCGGCGCAGCCACTCGGTGCGGCTGGAGGGGAAGTTGAGCACGATCGTGCGCGCGGCCAGCAGGCCGCTGGGGTCCAGCTCCGCGAGCTCCGCCAGCAGCATCTGGGTGAACCGCGAACCGCCGCTGGTCTTGACCGCGTTGACGTTGCCCGCCAGCAGGCCCTCGACCACGCTGAGCGCACCCGCCGCCGGGGCGCTCCCCGGGGCGACGTGGACCAGCAGACCGACGGGCAGCCAGCCCTCGAATATCTCGCGGCGGAAGTCGAAGCGGGCCAGCCGGCCCGGGTCGATCCCGCCGAGCTCACGCATGAGCTTGGTCTCCAGCGGCTCCCGGCCCAGCGCCTCGGCGACGTCGCGCAGGGTGCGGGCCGCCTCGTGCGCCGGAACGCCCGAGGCCTGCAACTCGGCTGCCAGGCGCAGCGACTGGGAGCTCTGCGGGTCGGCCAGGGCGGCGGAGAGGAGGTCGCAGGCCGCCAGCACGACCAGCGGGCCGAGCTGCTGCCCGAGCGCCGCGCGCACGTCCTCGCCGAGTGCGTCGAGACGCTTCTCGACCTCGGCGTCGTCCACCCAGGCGCCCTGCCAGTAGTGCTGATCGATCGTCATGACGTTCCCTTGAGCAGTTCGGCGGCGGCGACGGCACAGCTGCGGTTCCGGCTGACCCCGGCCCGCCCGTGCACGGCGAACCAGGGCGTGGGCAGCCCGCAGCCGCACTCCTCCGGGGAGTGCTGCGAGACCAGGTCGCCCATGAGCACCGACTGCGCCGGCACCGAGGTGATGTACGGGGAGACGAACTGGGCGTAGCCGCGCTCCCCGTAGGGCAGCGGCTCCAGCGTGCCCACGTCGCGCACCAGCATGCGCGACCAGGTCGGCACGTGCAGCCGGTGGTTGGCGCACTCCATGTACAGCACCGAGTGCTCGACCGCGCCGTAGCCGTCGCGGATCCGCTCGTCCGGGATGCCCAGCTGGTCGTGGATGCGCCGGTACAGCTCCGGTTTGGCGACCTGCTTGTCGGCGTGGCCCTTCCACCCGCCGCCGAAGACGACCAGCGAGCGCGGGTCCAACCGCACCGGCGGCAGGCCCAGGTCACGCATCCGGTCCAGGGTGAAGGACAGGAAGGCGGGGAAGCCCAGGATCCGCACCGGGGCGCCCTCCTCGGCGTAGCGCAGCAGGGCCCGCGCGCAGCCGAAGGGGTCGAACTCGTGCCCGGCGCCGGTGTGCTTGAGCGCGTACTCGACGGACCGCACCGGCGCGAAGTGGCACAGGTACTCGTCGGTGAACGAGGTGCCGAGGTTGAGGCCGGGCCGCGGCTGGTAGTTGGAGAGCAGGTAGTTGACCGGCTCCTCCTCGCCCAGCCAGCCGTAGGAGTCGAAGACCCGCGCGACCATCCGCTGTCCGTTGCGCAGCGTCCAGTGGTCGAAGAACATCTGCGACTTCTGCCCGGTCGTGCCGGAGGAGGTGACGTGCAGCGCGACGTCCTGCTCCGGCACGGAGACGATCTCGTGAGCCTTGAAGAAGTTGGCGTGCACGTAAGGGAGTCGGTGCAGCTCGTCGATGCCGTCGAGCGGCGCACCGGCGGTGGGGCCGGACTCGAGGAGGCGCGCGAAGAACGGCGACCTGGCCGCGTGCCAGGCGTTGGACTCGTTCATCGCCCGGACGAACAGCTCGTCCAGTTCGGCGCCGACCATGTAGGGCTCGGCGATGTCGCACAACTGCTGGACGTGCGCGAGCGCGGCCGGGTCCGGGACCGCGACCGGTTCGAGGTACTGGCTCAATGGAATATCCCGTGCGTGTTGAGGTACTGCTGCTTCCACAGCTCGATGTACTGCTCGGTGAAGGGGCGGAACGCGGCGTCGATGGCCAGGCCGCGGAAGTCGAGAGGTTTCATGGTGCGTGCCATCACCACGTAGTCGCGGTAGCCGTCGCCCTCCAGGCGCATCGCCGGATAGGCGGCGGCCGGCAGGAACCCGTTGCCGAGCAGCAGGTTCAGGTCCGCGTAGCGGTCCAGCGGCAGCAGCATCTCGACGTGCAGCGCGCCGTGGTCGGACAGGGTGCTGATCACCGCGTCGAGGTCGCCGCCGCGCTCCGAGAGCCCCGGAGCCGTGGCGACCAGCGCGCAGTAGCCGTCGCCCCGGTTCAGCTGGGCGTAGACCTCGAAGCCGCCGTCCTCGGCCGTGAGCAGCACGTTCGGTGCATGAAAGGGGTAGAACCGGTCCCCGGGCTCGGGGACCGCCTCGGTGAACCGGCGCCGGACGAACGCGGGCGCGTCCACGAGCTCGAACGCGGACGCGGCGCCCGCTCGGACAGGGTCGGGAGAAGTCCGCCCGTCCACCGTGGGGCGTGGCGCGTCGGGCAGCCCGACGGTCTCGTGCACCGCGTCGACCAGGCCGGCCAGGCCGGCCGGCACCCGCGGGACGGGAAGGCGCTGTTCGAGCACACCGGGGCGGTGACGGGCGAGGAGGACCATCGTCTCGTGGCGGTCGGACTTGCGCAGGTTCGGGAACACGCCGAGGGCGCGGAACCCGCTCTGCAGACAGATGCGTTGCGGCGCGGTGGAGTTGGTGCGTGCCGTCGCGTAGACGGAGTCCACCGGCTGCTCGCCCAGGATCTGGTCGCTGAGCTCCCGCACCGCCTGCCGGGCGATGCCGCCACCGCGGGCGTCGGGGTGCACTGCCAGTCCCTGCAGTTTCCCCAGCCGCTCCGAAGGAGAGACGGTGCCGAGAATCGAGGCGACCAGCGGCCCCTGCGGGCCGGTCCGGGCCACCAGCCAGGTGGTGGTGGGGGATTCGATCTCCCGCGCCATCACCTCACGGTCGGTGCCGAGAGGCAGGGTGTACGAGCTGCCGTACACCGCCCGATAGAGCGTCAGCAGCTCGTCGATGTCGTCCGTGCGGGCAGCACGGAATTGCGCAGCCAATCTACCTCCCCAAAGTCCCCCCGGGCCCCGGGGGTCGCCCGGGGCCGGATTTCGCCCTCGCCATCGGAAACGGTCCCTGGATGAGGTGTCCGCGTGTGGTGGATCCCGCACGAAGCAGGCCATGCCGCAACCCGCCTGGCGTGTTGACCAGCGGGGCGGCAAACCGAATGGAGGAGCCGGATCCGCGCTGCGGGGCGGCCCGACAAGATCACTCTAACCCGCCGGAAGGGTCGGTAACGACACGTCAAGTGTCTTTTCCCGAACGGATGCCACGAATGGGACGAGGATCACATCGACGGCGAACCACCGGGAATGCGCAGATGACGGACGGCCGAATCCACGATGTACACCGCACACGATGGAGACGGCCGCGGCTGCGCCCGCCGCCTGCTGCTCGGCCCGGTCGACGACCCTTCAAGGGCCACTTCTAGACGGCTCCGTGCCACACCGTCGTGATGTTGCAGAACTCCCGGATTCCGTGCCCCGAAAGCTCCCTGCCGTACCCCGAGCGCTTCACGCCTCCGAAGGGGAAAGCCGGGTGGGAGGCCGTCATTCCGTTGAAGAAGACTCCGCCGGCCCCCATGTCCCGTGCGAAGCGCCGCTGTTCCTCCTCGTCGCGGGTCCAGACATTCGAACTCAGACCGAAGGGCGAGTCGTTGGCGACATCCAGGGCCTCGTCCAGGTCCCGCACCCGGTACAGGGTGGCCACCGGGCCGAACGCCTCCTCGTGGTGGATGCGCATCTGCGGGGTCACCCCGGCCAGCACCGTGGGCTCGTAGTACCAGCCGCGGGACAGCGCCGCAGGGCGCTTGCCCCCGCACAGGGCCACCGCCCCGTTCCCGAGCGCGTCGTCGACGAGTTCCTCCAGGTCGGCGCGGCCCTGCTCGGTGGCGAGGGGGCCGACGTCGGTGGACTCGTTCATGGGGTCGCCCACCGTGAGCGCGGCCATCAGCTCGGTGAAGCGTCCCGCGAAGGCGTCGTAGACGTCCGTGTGCACGATGAAGCGCTTGGCGGCGATGCAGGACTGCCCGTTGTTCTGCACGCGGGCCGTGACGGCTGTGCGGGCGGCGCGCTCCAGGTCGGCCGACGGCATCACCACGTACGGGTCGCTGCCACCGAGTTCCAGGACCGTCTTCTTGATCTCGTCGCCGGCGATCGCGGCGACCGAACGGCCGGCGGGCTCGCTTCCCGTCAGGGTCGCGGCCGCCACCCTGCGGTCGCGCAGCACGGCCTCGACGGCGCCGGAACCGATGAGCAGGGTCTGGAAGCATCCTTCGGGGTAGCCGGCCCGGCGGAAGAGGTCCTCCAGGTAGAGGGCGGTCTGCGGGACGTTGGAGGCGTGCTTGAGCAGGCCGGTGTTGCCGGCCATCAGAGCGGGTGCCGCGAATCGGATCACCTGCCACAGCGGAAAGTTCCAGGGCATGACGGCCAGGACGACGCCCAGCGGCCGGTAGACGGCTCGCGCCTGCTCGGCGCCGGAGTCCTTCACATCCGCCGGCAGGGGGTGCTCGTCCGCCAGCAGGGCCTCGGCGCGGTCCGCGTACCAGCGCATGGCCTTGGCGCATTTGGCGGCCTCCGCTCGTGCGGCGGCGAGCGGCTTGCCCATCTCGGTGGTCATCGTGCGGGCGATGTCGTCGCGGTCCTGGTCCAGCAGGTCCGCGGCGCGGTGGAGCAGCCGGGACCGTTCGGCGAAGTCAGTGACGCGGTGGCGGCGGAAGGCGGCGTGGGCGGCGGCCAGACGCCGTTCGAGCTCCTCCGGTCCCAGCGGGTCGAAGGTCTTGAGTGTCTCGCCGGTTGCGGGGTCGACCGTTGCAATGGGCATGGGCGGGTCCTTCCTCATGCTGCCTCGTACGCGTCACACCTTCCCTCGGGATGATGCCGGTTCCGCAGCCGTTCCCGCATCACCACCGCCCGAACGGGCGAGTCGAGCGTCACGTCACCGGGCGCGTGGCCGCTTCCGGTCGGCCCCTCGGTGGAGTGTGATGGACGGTATGGACAGTGAAGGTCTCACGACAGCGGACGCCGGCCGGAACGACCCCCTGGTCCGGTTGAGCCTCGACCGGCTGCGGCGGCGCACCAGCATGAAATGGCGCGCCTACCCCGCTGACGTGCTCCCGCTGTGGGTCGCGGAGATGGACGTCCCGCTCGCCCCCGCCGTCGTGGCGGCCCTGCACGAGGCGATCGAGCTGGGCGACACGGGCTACCCCCACGGGCGTGCCTACGCCGAGGCTCTCGCGGACTTCGCGCACGACCGCTGGCACTGGGACGGTCTGCGGGTCGAGAACACCGCGATCGTGCCCGACGTGATGCTGGGCGTGGTCGAACTGCTGCGACTGGTCACGGACCCGGGTGACGCCGTCGTGGTGGGCTCCCCGGTCTACCCGCCCTTCTACGCCTTCGTGAGCCACGACGGCAGGCAGGTCGTCGAAGCTCCGCTGGGCGCGAACCTGCGCATCGACCTGGACGCCCTCGAGGAGGCGTTCGTCCGGGCACGCGACGGCGGCCGCCGGGGCGCGGCGTTCCTGATGAGCAACCCGCACAACCCCACCGGAGTCGTGCACACCCGCGAGGAACTGGGGGCTGTGGCGGAACTCGCCCGCAGACACGGGGTGCGGGTCGTCTCGGACGAGATCCACGGGCCCCTGGTGCTGCCGGGGGCCGCCTTCACCCCCTTCCTCAGCGTTGCCGGCGCGGAGAACGGCCTGGCCGTGACCTCCGCGTCCAAGGCGTGGAACCTCGCCGGGCTCAAGGCCGCGGTCGCCTACGCCGGCCCGGAGGCCGCGGCCGACCTGCGGCGCATGCCCGAGGAGGTCAGCCACGGCCCCAGTCACCTCGGCGTCATCGCCCACACCGCGGCGCTGCGCTCCGGCCGCGACTGGCTCGACGAGCTGCTGACCGGACTCGACGCCAACCGGCGTCTGCTGGGCCACCTGGTCGCGCAGCACCTTCCCGGCGTCACGTACCACCGGCCCGAGGCGACCTACCTGGCCTGGCTCGACTGCACCGCGCTCGACCTGCACGACGACCAGGCCGACGGCCCCGGCGTGGTCAGCGACCTGGCCGGTCCCGCGAAGTTCTTCCATGACAAGGCCCGGGTCGCGCTCAGCTCCGGGCACGTCTTCGGCACCGGCGGAGCGGGTCGCGTGCGCCTCAACTTCGCGACCTCCCCGGCGGTACTGCGCGAGGCGGTGGAACGCATGGGACGAGCGATCGCCGACCTGTGACACCACGGTCACGCCACGGCCGGCTGCGCGGACCCGCCGGGGTCCGCGCAGCCGGGCCGGGCCGGGGTCTCACTTGCAGGTGCCGCTACCGGTGTCGCTGTACTGCAGCGCGGACGAGTCGAAGCCCGGGCCTGCCAGGACGGGCTGGTAGTCCCAGCTGTAGCTGTGGGACTTGAGGGTGAGCTTCATGACGCCGAAGGCGCCGGCCTGGGCGGTGACCACGTTGGGGTTGGCCCAGTTGCCGGGGGTGCCGGCCAGGGAGTCCAGGGCCTCGCCGCCGGAGCCGATGATGAACTCCGGGATGCCGTGCTTCGGGTCGGACTGGCCGGTCGGGTCCATCGGGCGCAGCCGCGCGTACGCGTGCTCGTGGCCGTTGAGGATCAGCGTGGCGCGGTGCTGGTAGAGGAGCTGCCACCAGGCGTCGGCCGCCGCGCCCTCGACGCCGCCGGCGCCGGGCGCGGACGCGGGCACCGTGGCGGTCGAGGCCGTGGTCGCGGTGAAGGTCGGCTGGTGCCAGTAAGCGATGGTGCACGGACGCGAGTTGATGTCCAGGTCGTGGGCGAGCCACTGGGTCTCCTGGCCGAGGAGGCCGTTGTCGGTGGTGGAGCAGTCGTGCTTGAACGCGTCGGAGTCGCACTCGGCGTTGAGGGAGACGATGTGCCAGTTACCGAGGTTGTAGGAGTACCAGCCCTGGTTGCTGTCGGTGTCGTCGCCGGCCTGGCCCTGGCTGGTGGGGGTGCCTGCCTGGTTGTGGCCGTTGAAGTAGCTGAAGTAGCCGTTGCCGTTCTGCCCGGCCTCGTTGTCGCCCTTCTTGGCGTACGCGTAGTACTCGTGGTTGCCCGGCGCCGGGCGCTCCAGCATCTTCAGGCCGCCCCACGCCTGGTCGAAGGACTGCTCGAAGTCGGTCAGCTTGCCGACCTGGTACTGCTCGTCGCCGAGCAGGGCCACGGCGTCGGGGTGCATGTCGGTGGCCTGCTGCGCGGTCGCGAACTCGGCGCTCATGCCGCCCAGGGTGGGGCTGCCGCACTTGAGCGCCGTCGGGGTGCCGGCGTTCTCGTCGTCGTCGGGCTCGCAGGCGATGTCGCCGACGGCGGCCAGTGTGTAGACCTTGGAGCTGTGCTGAGCATAGGGCCAGTCGTTGTCGTTGCCTCTGTTCGACTCGGCGACGGCGGTTCCGGCGACGGCGAGAACGGCCAGGCTGACGGCCAGAGCGGAGATCTTGGTGGCGCGGCGCATGTGCGATGTCCTTCCACGAATTGTGTGGTCAGCGCACGTTAGGCAATCCACCCAGTAGCTGTTGCAAACGGCACCCAACGAAAGGATGAACTCCCTTCGCCGCGTCCAGGGCAGACGGCTGAATTGTCCAATCCGCCACAGCAGCCCCTCTGTTGGCCCGCGAAACGGAGCGTCGGGCTCCGCGCGCACCCGCGACCGGTCCCCCAGCACACCGCCGGCCACAGGGCCACCGGACCACTCGTTCGGGCTCCTCCCGCGAGCGGACGGCGCCGAAGAGGTATTCGATGGAAGGTGGCCCGTACGTCCTGGCGATGGGAGCCGGCCATGGCCCACACTTCTCTCCCCACTCCGCACTCGGCCCGGCCGCCGGCCTCGCGGTCGGCCACTGGCCCGGGTGCGGCCCCGCAAGGTCAGCGGCTGTCCGTCTCCGCCGTCTGCGCCCGGGCAGCTCTCGCGGGTGGCTTCGCGATCCTTGCCGCGGTGGCCATCACGATGGTGTTGCGTGGCATGACCAACCTGATGGCCTTCGAGAGCTCCACGACGCTCGACGACGGCGTCGCGAACCTCGGGGCCCTGTGCGCCGGTATCTTCACGGCGACACTGCTGGCGTCGCTCGTGCTGTACGCCCTGCAGATGCGGACGTCCCGGGCCTTCGAGGCGTTCCTGGTGATCCTCGGCCTGTCCTACGTCGCCTATCTGCTGGTCACCGTGCTGGGCGGGCTGAGCGGCTCGCAGCGGGCCGGCAACCTCGTGGCCACGCTCCTGTTCGCCGGTGTCATCGCCGTGCTCGCGGGCTGGGCGACGAACACCCTGCCCAAACCCGACTGACCGGCCCCTGCCTCCAGCTCCGGGCGCCGGCGTTCGCTCGCGAACGCCGGTGCCCTTCCTGCGCGCGGCACGGATCCCTACCCGCCATTTGTTCAAATTCGAAGCAATGGTTATGGTCGAACCAGTTCCGTTCAGGGTCGAACCTCGCTAGGAGACCACCCATGCCCGTACGCCGCCTCAACCACGCGGTCCTCTACATCCGCGACGTCGCGACCTCGGTCGCGTTCTACACGGAGGTGCTCGGCTTCAAGGTCGACGTCGAGATCCCCGGTCGGGCCGCCTTCCTCAGCGCGCAGGAGACGCAGAACGACCACGACCTCGGCCTGTTCGCCCTCGGCGCCGGCGCGCCGGGTCCGCAGCAGGGCCGGGTCGGCCTGTACCACCTGGCCTGGGAGGTCGGCACGCTGGGCGAGCTCGCCGAGGTCGGCCGGGCGCTGAGCGAGCGCGGGGCGCTGGTCGGCGCCACCGACCACCACGTCTCCAAGTCCTTCTACGCCAAGGACCCGGACGGCAACGAGTTCGAGGTGATGTGGCGGGTGCCTCGCGAGGACTGGCCGGCGGCCGACGACGAGACGAAGATGCGGGCCCTCGACCTCGAGGCCGACATCGCCCGCTGGGGCACCGACCTGGCCACCGGTGCCGCCGCCGGCTCCGCCACCTGAGGACCGCCAGAAGAAGCGCAACGAGCCCGAAAGGTATGAGATCGGCATCAGTTGATCAAATACGGCACGTCGGGCCCGGCCGGAGGGCATCCTGAGGCCGCCTCGAACCCCGCACCGCCGGTGCGGGCAGGTCAGGCCGGCTGGGGGGAATCCATGCACGGAAGGCGATGGCGGGTCTGGGTCGTGGCGCTGGTGGCCATGGCCTGCGCGTTGCTCGGGCCGACGGGCGCGAGCTTCGCCGCGACGGGGACACCGTCGGTCAACGGACCGGCGGGCGCCCGGGCGGGCGGTTCGGCCGGCAGTCCGGCGCCGTCGGCGCACTGCGACCTGGCGGACACACTCGTCACGGACTGCAGCAGCCACAACCCGCAGATCACCATGAGCATCTACAACTTCGGCGACACGTCGGACTGCGTGTTCAAGATCCACATGAACTGGGGGGACGGCGGCAAGGGGCAGGACTTCACCAAGAAGGGAGGGCCCGACGGCATCGAGTTCCTGGCCGACCACGCCTACGCCGACCGCGGGGTCTACCACCTGGTGCTGACCGGCAGCGTCGTGTCCGGACCATGCGGCTCCGGCAGCGCCGACTACACCTTCCGGCTGCTGTCGATCACCGGCAAGCAGCACCTGGCCGCGCTCGGCGACTCCTACTCCTCGGGTGAGGGCGCCGGGACCTACGACCACACCACCCCCGCGGACTGCCACCGCTCCGCGGAGGCCTGGCCGCGGCTGCTCCTGAGGCTCAGCCCCAAGACACTGGTCTCGCAGCAGCTCCTCGCCTGCTCCGGCGCCACCTCGGCGGCGCTGGCCGGCAAGGTCCACGGGCAGCCGGACCAACTGACGGCGCTGAAGGCCCTCCGGCCCCGGCCGGACCTGGTCACCTTGTCGATGGGCGGCAACGACGTCGGGTTCTCGGCGGTGCTGGCGGACTGCTTCCTGATCTACCTCCACGGCCACGGTGACTGCGACACCGACGGGGTCCTGGCCAAGGCCGCGACCAAGATCAAGGCCGAGCGGTCGGTCCTCGCCGCGGACTACGCCGCGGTGCGGCGGGCCGACCCCGACGCCACCATCCTCGTCGTCGGCTACCCGCGCCTGTTCCCCGCCACGCAGCAGCAGGTCGATCCCGGCTGCCACTGGCTGACCAACGACAAGCGGACCGGTCTCAACGCCCTCGCCGTCCAGCTCGACGGCGTGATCCGCGCGGCCGCCGCCCAGGCCGGCGTGAACTACGTCGACGTCAGCAGCGCCCTGGCCGGCCACGAGGCGTGCGCGGCGCACGACTCCTGGGTGGTGCCGATCCATCTCAGCACCAGCCAGGAGATGGGCCACCCGACCGCCTCCGGCCAGTCCGCGATCGCCCGACTGGTCAACGCCTACATCGACCAGCACGTCTGATCGACGGCCGGCGACGCCGGGAGCCGCACCCCGACGGTCGGGTGCGGCTCCGGTGTCCGGCCGCGGTGACGGGATGGGGTCAGGGGTGGAGGGCGTCGGCGACCCGGGCGTGCGAATCACCCGCACCCTCGGGCGGGCTCCCACCCCACAGTTCCCGCACCGGTTCTGTCGGGTGCGGGCCGGGGCAGGGAGTTCGACTGAGACTCAGCCGGACTCGGCGTCCCGTTCCACGGGGAGGCGTTCGGCCAGGACCGTGACCACCTTGAGGAGTTCGGCGAGCAGCTCCCGATCGGTCAGTGCGACCTCGCCGCCGTCGGGGTGCGGCGGCGTGGTGGTCGCCGCGTGGTGCTCGGCGAGAAGCCTGAGGGTGCCGGCGATCCGGTCGGGCAACTCCCGTTCCGAGGGCGCCCGCAGGAAGCTCCAGGCCTTGACCACGCGTTCGCGCGTGGACGGGAGGACCGCGAACACCGCCAGCAGCACCACGTTCGCGGCGGCGACCGCCGCAACGCCCAGGCTGCAGACGTCCACCCAGCCGGCGGTCGGTGTGAAGAAGGGGTGCTCCGTCCCCAGCGCCCACAGCAGGAGCAGTGGCGCCGCCACCGCGCCCAGGTCGACCGCGCTGAGCACGAAGACGATCAGTTTGGTCCGCGCGCCCGTCGGCAGGTCTCCGCCCAGTACCAGCCCCAGCCCGGCGAAACCGATCGTGAAGCACACGGCGAGCGTGCCGGCCAGGGTGCTGAGGAACAGCGACGGGTCGGCCGAAGGGCCGACGGCGACAAGTGACATGAACTCCCCCTCCGTCGCGTCCAGCCTGCCAGGCCCCACGGACAACGGGAACCACGCGTGCCCTGTCACGGGCGTGCCCTGTCAGGAACGGTGACCTGTCAGGGGCGTGCCCCGTCAGGAACGGTGACCCGTCAGGGGCGTGCCCCGTCAGGGGATGGCCAGCCGGTTTCCAGGCCCGTCTCATCCGGGCCGCCTACCGTCGCACCCCATGCTGCAGACCGGCGCCCGGCGCGCGTTCCTCGTCCTGGTGGGCCTGTTGGCCACCGTCACCGTCGGTGTCCTCGTCACGCGCTCGGCCTTCGCCCACGGTCCGGCGAGGACGGCGTCGGCCGGGGTCTCACCCGGCCGGACCAGTCCACCGTCCTCCCCGCCGTCCTCCCCGGTGACAGTGCCTGCGACGGCCTCCCCCAGCCTCTCCCCCACGCGCGCCTCCGTGCCGACCCCCAGCCCGACACCCTCGAGGACGGACACCGACGTGGCGCAGAACCTCGACTCCGCGCTCGCCGCCGCGGCCGGCCACGCAGCCGTGTCCGTCGCCGACCTGGGCACCGGGGCCACGCTCAGCCGGGGCGACACCGGCCACCTGTTCGTCACGGCCAGCATCGTCAAGGCGGACATCCTGGCCGCGCTCCTGCTGCGGTGTCAGGACGAGGGCTCCGTCCTGACCGCCGACCAGCGCGAGCTCGCGACCCTCATGATCGAGCAGAGCGACAACGACGCCGCAACCAGCCTGCTGGAGGAGCTGGGCGGGGCCGGCGCCCTGGACGCCGCGAACGCCCGGCTGGGACTGCACCGCACCACCGCCGGGACCGGCGGCTACTGGGGCCTGACCACGACCACCTCCGCCGACCAACTCGCCCTGCTCCGGCAGATCTTCGGCAGCGGCGCCAGCAGCAGGCTGAGCACGGCCTCAAGAAACTACGTGCGTTCCCTGATGGGCGACGTCGAGGCGGACCAGGACTGGGGCGTCAGCGCAGCCGCGGGCGCGGGCGACGACTACGCCCTGAAGAACGGCTGGTTGCCCCGGAGCGCCACCGGCCTGTGGGTGGTCAACAGCATCGGCGAGGTCGACCGCGACGGCCACACCTACCTCGTCGCCGTACTCTCGGACGGCAACCCGAGCATGGCCGACGGGATCTCGCTGGTGGAGAGCGTCGCCGAGGCCGCCGTCCAGGAGCTGGCGGGTGGCGCCGGCTAACCTGCCGGCCGGCCCACCGATGGGACCAGGGCGAAGGCCGCAGCGCGCGCCACCCTCTCGACGAGGGCGATGCCGGAGTCCTCCGTCGGCTGACGGTCGGTCAGGACGGCGACGAGCAGGATGTGCCCCGATCGGCCGACCCGGCCGATGCTGTTGACGCTCCAGGTTCCGTCGGGGCGGGGCAGCCAGCCGTTCTTGAGGGCGGTGGGCGAGTCCAGGCCGGCCGCACTGACCCCCCAGGCCTGGTCGGACTCCACCTGCCCCATGAGCTCCTGGAGCAGCGCGCGGGAGGACCGGTTCAGCGCGGAACGGTCGGTGAAGACAGCCTGGAGCAGCCGCAGTTGATCGGCGGCCGTGGTGCGGGTCAGGCCCCAGCAGGGGTCGGGCACGCTCGTGTCGGTAAGTCCGAGACGGCGGTTGGCGAGGGACAGTCCCCAGGACGAACCCGCCTGCCGGAACAGGGAGTTCGCGGCGGCGTTGTCGCTCTGCTCGATCATCGAGGTGGCGAGCCCGCGCTGGGCGGAGCTGAGGGTGCTGCGGCCTTCGTCCTGCCGTTGCAGGAGCAGGGCCGCCAGGATGTCGACCTTGGCGATGCTGGCCGTGACGAAGTGGTGGGCGGTGTCCCCGCGTTGCAGCGTGGCTCCGTCGGTGAGGTCCAGCACCGCGACGGCGGCGTGTCCCGAGGAGGCGGCGAGGTCGCGGGTGAGGTCGCTGCTGAGCGAGTCCGCCGAGGAGGAGGACCGGTGCCGCGGGACCGGTTTCGACGTCGCCTTCGGTCTCGCGACCGCGGACCGCGCAGGCCCCGCCGCGGTCGCGCCCGTGCGCGCCGGTGGTCTCCAGGATCGGGCCGCCGTGTCGTCGGCGAGACGCGTGGGCGCCGGGGGCCGCCCTGCGGCCAGCAGGGCCCGCAGCGGCGGCACGGCCAGCAGGCCGCACACCAGCACGACCAGGCAGATCACCAGACGGGCCGGCCGCTTCATGGCGCCGTCGTCAGGTGGGCGTAGACGACGACGTTGCTGGAGTACTCCTGGGTGGCGCGGTCGAAGACCCCGCCGCAGGTGATCACACGCAGTTCCGGGCGGCCGGTGTTCGCGTAGACCTCGTCCTCGTCGAAGTCGTCACGGGGGATGACCTGGATGTCGTCGACCGTGAAGGTGGCGGTGGTGCGGTCGGTGCGCTGCACCTGGACCGTGTCGCCCTTGCGGACGGAGGTGAGGGGGTAGAAGACGGCGGGCCCGGTGTGGGTGTCGACGTGGCCGACGACCACGGCGGTGCCTTCCTGCCCGGGGGTGACCGAACCGGAGAACCATCCGGCGGTGTTCGGCACGGAGTAGGGCGGCGTCGCGACCGTTCCGTCGTCGGCCCGGCCGACGCTCATGAGCGGCGCGTTCACGCCCAGCCGGGAGATCACGATGCGGACCGGCACGGAGGCTGCCATGGCGGGCGCGGGCGCGCCGGGGGAGGCCGATGCGGTGGCCGCCGGGGTTCCGGACGGGAGGCTCGGCCCGTGGGCCGCGTCGGCCGCGGCCACGCCGGCCGCCGGGCGGGGGTGGTCGGTTCCACAGCCCGCGAGGGCCTGGCTGAGCAGAGCAACGGCGAGCAGCAGACCGGTGGCGGCCGCACGACGGCGGCCGCCACCGCAGGTGAGCTGGTCAGGCACCGAGGTGCGCGGTCCGACCGGCGACAGCGTCCGCCATACCGCCACCGCCCGCGTCGACACCGTGGTGACGACGGCACCAGCGGTCGTCACGGTCACGGTCACGGTCGCAGCGCGGGTGGTGGTGGTGACGGTGGTGCGTCTGCACCGTCGCCGTGCTGCGCGGGGCGGCGGCGAACGACGGGCTGACCACGCCGAGCACGGATACGCCGGCGATCAGGCCGATGACGGTGGTGCGTACGAGCTTCACGGTCGAGAACCTCCTGTGGACGAGGAACGAGCTACGAAGCGGCGCGGAAGCCCCGCTTCGACTGATGCTGCGTCAGGAGTTCCCCGCATCGAACGGTCTGCGATCGCGTCGGGCCACAAGTCCACACGCTCGGGCTACTCGGACGCCCCGTGACCCCGGCTGTCCGGGCGACGGCCTGGCGACCGGGCTACCCCAGCGCGGCCCGCAGTCCCGCCGCGTCCGGCGGGTTGGCGCCGGCGCGCGAGACGGTGAGCGCGGCGGCGGTCGTGGCCTGGCGCAGCAGCTCGGAGAGGGCGTCCGGGCCCAGCGCCGCCAGGGCGGTGCGGTCCGGAGCCAGCGTGCGCAGCGCGTGCAGGCCGGCCGCCATGAAGGAGTCGCCGGCGCCGACGGTGTCCACCACCACCGCCCGGCCCGCCGGGGAGGTGACGGTGTGGGAGGCCGTGAACGCCGCCGCACCGGAGGCACCCCGGGTGACCAGGACCAGCGACGGACCGGAACCGAGCCAGCGGGAGACGATCGCCGCCTCCGGCTCGTCCGGGTACAACCAGGCCAGGTCCTCGTCGCTGGCCTTGACCACGTCCGAGACGGCCACGCACCGCTCGACCCGAGGCAGCGCGGCCGCGTGCCCGCCCATCAACGCCGGTCGCACGTTCGGATCGTAGCTGACGGTCACCCCGCCGCCCGCCTGCGGTCCGGCCTCCGCGCGCAGGTGCTCGACCAGGGCGAGCACCGCGTCCGCGCCCGGCTGGGCGACGGCGGCGACCGAGCCGAGATGGACGTGGCGGGGGTCGCCCACGGGCGGGAGAGGCCGTCGCAGGGTCCAGGCGATGTCGAAGGCGTAGGACGCCTTCCCGTCGCCGTCGAGGGAGACCACCGCGGTGGGCGTGCGGACGTCCCGCTGCCCGTCGTCCAGCAGGCGCACACCCGCCGCGAGCAGATGGGCCCGGATGAGCGCGCCCATCGGGTCGTCGCCGAGCTGGGTCAGCAGCGCGGTGTCGTGGCCGAGCCGGGCGAGCCCGTAGGCGACGTTGGCGGGGCTGCCGCCCGGGTGCGGCACATCGGGCCGCCCGGGCGTGCGGACGATGTCGGCGACGCTCTCGCCGACGACGAGGAAGTGGGTCACGGCGTCTCGCTCCGGTCGTGGTGAGCCAGGGATCATACACAGACGCAGGTGAGCAGTTGCGCTTTTCCTCAATTCGTCAGCGCGTCAGTTTCAGCGCTCACTACGGTCCCTGGCCATGGCGAACACCGATATTGCACTGAAGGAAGCGATGTTGATCGAGGGTGCCCTCGGGGTGGCCCTGGTCGACTACAACAGCGGCCTGGCGCTCGGCAGCGCGGGCGGCGGCCGCGAGCTGGACCTCGGCGCGGCCGCCGCCGGCAACACCGACGTGGTGCGGGCCAAGCTGCGGACGATGGAGATGCTCGGTCTGGAGGGCGCGATCGAGGACATCCTGATCACCCTGACCGGCCAGTACCACATCATCCGTCCGCTCACCGGCCGCTCCGGGCAGGGGCTCTTCCTGTACCTCGCGCTGGACCGCCAGCGGGCCAACCTGGCCATGGCACGGCGCAAGCTCCACCTGATCGAGCAGGACCTCGAGGTCTGATGGCCGCCGCGCCGCTCTACCAGGTCAAGGCCGAGTTCTTCCGGCTGCTGGGCCATCCGGCCCGGATCCGGGTGCTGGAGCTGCTCCAGCACGGACCGCGTCCCGTCCGCGACCTCCTCGCCGACCTGCAGATCGAACCGTCCACGCTCTCCCAGCACCTTGCGGTGCTGCGGCGATCGGGGATCGTCGTCTCCTACCGCGACGGTGCCAACGTCTGCTACGAGCTCGCGGGCACCGACGTGGCGGACCTCCTCGCGGCGGCCCGACGGATCCTCACGGTGATGCTCGCCGACCGCGACCGCCTGCTCGACCAGCTGCGCGAAGCCGACGAGACCGCCTCCGCCGAGGGTCTCGCGGGCACCGCCTGAAGCCCGAAGCCTTGGGCCCGAAGCGCGGCGACGGTGGCCGGGTGGTGGCCCGACCTCGGGACGGACGGGCCACCACCCGGCTACCGTTGCCCCGCATGACCCACTCCACGATCGAGATCACGGCCGAGCTGGTGCGCGACCTGCTGCGCGAGCAGCACCCCGATCTGGCCGACCGGCCGGTGCGGTTGGGCGCGCTCGGGTGGGACAACCAGGTGTGGCGGCTGGGCGAGGACCTCGCGGTCAGGCTGCCCTGGGCGACGGACGCCGCCGACGCGCTGCTGCTCAAGGAGCACGCCTGGCTGCCCGTGCTGGCCCCGGCACTGCCGCTGCCGGTCCCCGTGCCGCAGCGGCTCGGCGCACCGGGCGCGCTCTTCCCGCGGCCGTGGCTGGTCACCACCTGGGTGCGGGGCGAGCCCGCCGACCGCTCCCCCGTCACCCGGGGCGCGGACGCGGCGCGGGCCCTGGCCGCCTTCCTGACCGCCCTGCACCGGCCGGCTCCGGCGGACGCCCCGGCCAGCCACGACCGCGGCGGGCCACTGGCCGACCACGCCGAGGGTTTCGCCCACCAGTTGGACGACGCCACCGAGCTCGGGCTGATCCCCGACCCGGACGCCGTGCGCGCGATCTGGGAGGACGCGGCGGCGGCGCCCGTGTGGACGGGCCCCGACCTCTGGATCCACGGCGACCTGCACCCCGCGAACGTCCTCACCGCCGACGGCACCCTGTGCGGGGTGATCGACTTCGGCGCGCTCTTCGCCGGTGATCCGGCCTGCGACCTGGCCGCCGCCTGGCTGCTGCTCCCGGACGGCGCCGCCGAACCCTTCTTCCGGGCCTACTCGCCCTCCCCCGACCCGGCGACCCTGCGCCGCGCCCGCGGCTGGGCGGTGGCGAAGGCCCTCGCCTGCCTGCGGGTCGGCGAGGCCGGCCGCCGGGGCCTGCCCGGCGGCAAGGCCACCTGGGGCCCGCCCGGCGACGCCGCCCTGCGCCGCCTGCTCGCCACGGCGGGCGCGCGGTAGGGTCGGCCGCGTGACCGCACTGGACCCCCGCACGCTCGACGCGCTGACGCGCGCCCGCTACGTCAGCCTGACCACCTACCGCAAGGACGGCTCCCCGGTGGCGACGCCGGTCTGGCACGTCGTCGACGGCGGACGCCTCTACGTGTGGACCGAGGCGGACTCCTGGAAGGTCAAGCGACTGCGTCGCAACCCCAGGGCCAAGGTGGTGGTCTGCGACGTGCGCGGCCGGATCGCGCCGGGCGCCGCCGAGGCGGAGGGCACCGGGCGCCTGCTGGACGACGAGGGCCGTGAGATGGTCCGGCGGCTCCTGGGCCGCAAGTACCTGCTGGCCCGGATCGGCGACGTGTGGGCCTCCCTGACGGGTCGTCGCCACCGCAAGCCCATCGTGGCCGTCGAGATCAGCTTCTGACGCGTCGAGAGCGGCACGGAACGGCGGGGGACGGCGGGGGACGGCGATGGTGGGCGGGGACTTCGGGGTCGCGGGAGCGGCAAGGCCGCGGGGCCGCGCTCCTCGGGCCGGTGCACCGCCCGCGCCCGCGCGAGGGAGCGCCACACCGGGCCCTATCTGCGCTGGGACGGATCGGAGTTGACCGTTCACGACACGCGCGGACGCAGCCGCGCGGTCCGGCTCGCCGACGAGGCCGACCCGGACGGCGTCGCCGAACTCGTCTGACTTGCCCCCTCCCGGCACCTGCTGTTCCTGGACCGGGAGGGCTACCGGACCGGTCCCGTGCTGACCGGCCTGCGGGCCCAGCCCGGCACCATCGGTCAGCTCGCCGCGGCGGCGGGGCTGGCCTTCCACGCCTATCAGTTGAGCTACGGCGCCGAGAGCCGGGCGGAGCGGTACGCACGGCTCTTCCCGCGACGCCTCGGTGTGGTGCGCGCGGTGCGCAGGCGGCTCGGACGGCGGTGACCTCACGCCCCGCGCGGCGCGGCCGGGTGGAGCGGGAAGGTCCGCTGCAAGCCGCAGACGACGAGGATGCGGGAGAGCGTGCGCGGCGGCGCCGCGAGGTAGACGGCCGCACCGTCGGCCTCGGCCAGGCGTCGGCCGCGCAACAGCGCCGTCAGACCCGCCGCGTCGCAGAAGGTGAGCCCGTCCAGGTCCAGCACCAGGCCCGTCCCCGCGCGCCCCGGCCTTCGGGCCAGGACGCGTCCCACGGCGACCAGGAGCGCCGGTCCGGCGGCGACGTCGAGCTCGCCGGAGAGGTGCAGCACGGGGCAGCAGGCGCGGCGGCGCAGCGAACGACGGCACAGCCGCGCCTGGAAGGCGAGGCCGCGCGAGGCACGGCCGACGCAGGGGACGAGCGGACGGTGGGGGCGCATGACGGGATCTCCCGGGTGGTCAGCCTCCGTGGCCGGTGGCGCTGGTGGCGGGGGTGTCGGCGGCACTGCCGGAGCCGGCGGTGCTCGCGGTGCTGCCGGTCAGGACGGCCGTGACGACGAGGTTGTCCGGGTAGGTGCGGGTGGCCGGGTCCGGGCTCCCGGCGCAGGTGACCAGGCGCAGCACGGGCTGCGGGTCCGGGCCGTAGACCAACTGGTCGGGGAAGGCGGACTTGGCGTAGGTGTGCGTGTCGGTGACGGTGAAGTCGGCGGTGGTGCCGTCCGCCCTGGTGACCTCGATCCGGTCACCTGGGGCGAGCTTTCCCAGCCGGAGGAAGACGCCGTCGCCGTACTGGCCGACGGTGACGTGGCCGAGGATGACGGCGGAGCCGCGCTCCCCCGGGGTGACCGAGCCGTCGTACCACCCGGCCGGGGCGTTCGCTGCGATCGGCGGTACCTGCACGGTCCGGTCCGCCGCGAGCCCCAGCCGCAGCAGCGAGGTGTCCACTCCGATCGCGGGGATCTCCAGCCGCTCCGGCGCCGAGGCCGACAGCGGCGCCGTGGCGGCCGGAGTGCCGCTCGGGGCGGCGCTCGCTGAGGCGGTGGTGCCGGGTGCGGGAGCCCCGGCAGCCGGGTGGTCGGTGGTGAGCGCCGAGGAACAGCCGACTGCCGCCGCGAGGACGGCCGCCGACAGGGCGAGGACGAGCGTGCGCGTGCGCCCTCGCGCCTGCCGGCGCCTGGAGCCGCTCACTGGCCGGAGTTGTGCTGGTGACGGGCCTTCCAGATGGCGAAGACCGTGCCACCGGCGAGTGCGCCGCCGATCACGACCGGCCACAGGGCGCCGTTGTCGCCTCCGGCCGCGGCACCGGTGTCGGGCGCCCCGGCGGGGACCGTACCGGAGCTCCCGGAGGTGGACGGGGTGGACGGGTGCGTGGGCGTGGTGGGAGTGGACGGGTGGGCCGGGGTGACCGGCGTGGTCGGGGTCGAGGCCGGCGAGACGGTGAAGGAGCCGGTGAAGGACTCGGTCTTGCCGTTCTTGCCGGTGCAGGTGACCGTGACGCCGTGCGCTCCGGACGGGATGTCGGGCAGCACCGTGGCGGTGCCGGTGAACGCCTGCGGGTCGTTCTTGCCGATGGTCGCGTGGCCACCGGCGAAGAACGGCGAGGAGATGCCGTCCACCTTGACCGCGTCGACGGGGCAGGTCCCGCTCAGGTTGACGTCGCTGCCGCCGTGAATGGGGGCCGCGGCGTCCTTGGCGGAGGTGACGCTGATGACGCCGCCGGAGGTGGTGGCGGCCGTGGCGGGGCCGGTGGTGAGGGCCAGGGTGCCGAGGGTGAGTGCTGCGCCGGTGATCAGAAGGGTCGTCTTCATGTCATTACCTGCTTCGCTGACTCCCGGACCGCTGTGGTGTCGGTCCGTGCGGGCCGTTCGGCCCGCACCACCAAGGTCCTTCGGCCCGGGCGCGCGCAGGGTCATCCGATCGGTGGATCGGGAGGATGAACTGGTCTGGACCGGCTACTCCAGCAGGCCGCGCCGCAGGGCTTCCGCGACGGCCGCGGCGCGGTCGGAGACGCCGAGCTTGGCGTACAGGTGCTGGACGTGGGTCTTGACCGTGCTGGGCGAGAGGAACAGCTCGGCGGCCGCGTCGGGGACGCTCTTGCCGGCGGCGAACAGCTCCAGCACCTGGCGTTCGCGCTCGGACAGCACCGGCTGGTCGGACTCGTGGCGCAGCCGGATCTCCGCGGCGAGCCCGGTGGCCAGCCCGGCCGGCAGGACGGTCGCGCCGGAGGCGGCCTGCGTCACCGCTCCCACGATCTCGTCGCGCGAGGAGTCCTTGAGCAGATACCCGGCGGCGCCCTCCTGGACCGCCTTGAAGACCAGCGCGCTCTCCTCGAAGGCGGTCAGCACCAGGACCCGGGTCGGCAACTGGTCGCGGACCACGGCGTGGACGACGGCGATGCCGTCGAGACCGGGCATCTGGTAGTCGACCAGGGCCACATCGGGCCGGTGCTCCCGGATCGCCGCCAGGGCCTCGCGGCCGCTCTCGGCCTCGGCGACCACGTCGATCCGCCCGCTCTGCACCAGCGCCCTGCGCACCCCCTCCCGGTACAGCGGATGGTCGTCGGCCACCACCACACTGATCTTCGCGTTCTCCAGGACGGTGCGTCCCATCGCGCTCACGCTCCCGTTCCCCGCGTGACGGCGCCCGCGCCGTCCAGCGGAAGGGTGATCCGTGCGGCGGTCCCCCGGGGGGCGTTGGCCGTGAGCACCATGGTGCCGCCCGCCTCCTCGACGCGCACACGCTGCGCGGCCAGGCCGATGTGCCCGTCCGCGAGACGGCCGCCGACGGCTCGCGGCCCCGGAGGCAGGCCCACCCCGTCGTCCGTGACCTCCAGCACGGCGACCGGCCCGGCGAGCGCCAGCAGCACCTCGACGTGGGTGGCCCGCGCATGCCGCACCACGTTGGCGAGCAGCTCGCGCCCGCACTGGTAGAGCACCCGGTCGGCGTCGCGGCCCACCGTGGTGGCGTCGCTGGTGAACCGCACCTCGAAGCCGCCGCGCCGGGCCGAACGCAGGGCCAGCTCCTCCAGCGCCCGGGCCACCCCGGCCCGCTCCAGCACGGCGGGGTGCAGTTCGGTGACGGAGGAGCGCAGCTGCCGTGCCGCCTCCCGCAGGGCCCCTTCCGCGCGACCGAGCGCCTCGCCGAGCCCGCCGCCGTGCGTCGGCGCGTCACGCGCCTCGTCCAGGTCCAGCCGGGCGGCCAGTACGTTCTGCAGCGGGCCGTCGTGCAGGGCCTCGGCCAGATCCCGCCGCTCGCGGTCGCCGGCGGCGACGGTCCGCGCCAGCAGCTGGGAGCGCTGCCCGGCCAGCTCGACGATCATGCGCACGCGGGACTGCTGGATCAGCGACAGCACGACACCCGCCACGCTGATCATCGCGATGAAGAGCGCGTGACCGACGGTGAACTGCAGGTCGGGGTTGGCGTGCTGGTGTCCGATGTCCGAGGCGATCGCGTACGTCAGCGTCGCGCCCGCGCCGGAGACGGCCGTGATCCACGGCCGCAGCTGGCAGGCGGCCAGCAGGGGGACGAACACGAACGCGTCCTCGCTGAACGGCGAGGACCAGTTCGGGTCGGTGAAGTCGCCGGACACCGACAGGATCACGGTCAGCAGCGGCAGGTCCACCAGAGGGACGGCCAGCGCCAGGAGCCGCAGGTCCGGACCGCGCCAGGAGGTGACGATCATCGCCGCGCTCCACGCGGCGTAGAGGAGCATCAGGCCCAGCGTGGCGCCCGGGTGCTCACGCGGTGTGATCAGCAGGAACACGGCGAGCGCGACCACGACGACGGAGGCGCGCAGTGCCGCCTGGACGCGGACCCCCCGCTGCTGGTGGGCCCGCAGGATCTCCTCGACGGCGTTCTTGTCCGTCGCGTCGGGGAGTCCAGGGGCCCAGATCCGCATCGCTCTCATGACCGCAGCTCCGTGGCGCGCCACGCGGGCCCGGACGCTCCCGGGGCGCCGCAGCGCGCGGCTCGCCTCCCCTCAGTCTGCACCGGCCGCGCCCGCTCGGCGCTGCCGCCGAGCCCCAGGCCGAGCCCCACGGCCGGGACCCAGGCCGGCCCCGGGCGGGCCAGGCCGGTCCTCAGGCCGGGACTCAGGTCGGCCCGGGCGGGCCAGGCCGGGAATCAGGCCGGGATGGTGATCACGGTCTTGCCGCGGGCGCCGCCGCGCTCGACCTTCTGCAGGGCCTCGACGGTCGCGTCGAGCGGGTAGGTCGTCTCTAGCAGCGGTCGCAGTTCGCCGGTGGCGACCAGGTCGGCCAGTCGGGCGAGCTGCTCGCCGTGCGGGCGCATCATGAACGAGCGCGCCTCGACGTTCCACTCGGCCTGCTTGGCCTCGGCGTCGGCGATCGGGACGATCGACACCAGCGTGCCGCCGGGCTTCAGCACCCGGAAGGAGCGGTCCTGGGTCGGGCCACCGACGGTGTCGAAGACGACGTCGATGTCGGCGAGGACCTCCTCGAACGGCTCGGCGCGGTAGTCGAGGACCCGGTCGGCCCCGAGCTCGCGCACGAGCTCGACGCCGTCGGCGCTCGCGGTCGCGACGACCTCGGCGCCCAGGTGCTTGGCCAGCTGGACGGCGACGGAGCCGACCCCGCCGGCGCCGCCGTGCACCAGCACCCGGGTGCCCGGCCCGACCTTCGCCTGCTCGGTGAGCGCCTGCCAGGCGGTGAGGCCGACCAGCGGCAGCGAGGCGGCCTCGGCGAAGGTCAGCGCCTCGGGCTTGGCCGCGACCAGCGACCGGTCCACCGCGACGTACTCGGCGAAGGCCCCGCCGACGCGCGGGTCGACCCGGGCGAAGACCTCGTCGCCCACGGCGAGGTCGGTCACCTCCGCGCCCAGCGCGGCCACGACGCCCGCCACCTCGCTGCCGATGACGACCGGCCGCTCCAGCTCCCCGGCGCGCAGGAACCCCTTGACGATCAGGTGATCCACCGGGTTGACGCCGGCCGCCCGTGCCTCGATCAGCACGTCGCGCGGCCCGACGGCCGGAGTGGGCGCCTCGGTGACCGTCACGACGTCGCCGACCTGGCCGTACTGGTGGATGACCGCTGCCTTCATGGGGAACTCCTGGATGATCATGTCAGCCCCGTAGTTCAGGACCGCTCGTTCCATAACCTACGCGTTCTGGAACGAGCGGTCAAATAAATGCCGCTTTTCCCCGCCCCATTCGCTACGGTGGACGCATGGCCCGACCACGTACCTTCGACGAGGACGCGATCCTCGACCGCGCGATGCTGCTCTTCTGGCGCAAGGGCTACGAGGCGACGGCCATGAGCGACCTGGTCGAGGAGCTGGGCCTGGGGCGCGGCTCGATCTACGCGGCGTTCGGCGACAAGCACCAGCTCTTCGTCCGCGCGCTGGCCCGCTACCTGGACCACCAGAACACCCTGCTCGACACGGCCCTCGACAGCGAGGGTCCGGCGCTGCCGCAGCTGCGCGCCGTCCTGGACCGCCTGCTGGCGGCGGACGCCGCCTGCGGCAACGCGGGCTGCTTCAGCGTCAACAGCATCGCCGAGCTGCTCCCCCACGACGAGGACGTCGCCCGGCTCGCCCGGGGCAGCCTCGCGATCGCCGAGGACGCCTTCACCCGGCAGCTCTCCCGTGCCGCCGACGACGGCGAGCTCGCCCCGGGCCTGACCCCCGAGGCGGGCTCCCGGCTGCTGCTCACCCTGGTCCAGGGCCTGCAGATCATGCGCAAGGTCTATCCGGACCCGGCGCAGGCCACGGCGGCCCTGGACGCCACCTTCGCACTCCTCTCCGGCCGCTCCACCGCCATGGCCCCGATGGCGCGCTGAGGCGTGACCGCCAGATGACCGCCGCGTGGCCGATCGGCGCGGGCGGGCGTTGAATCGAGCGTGTGCTGCGATCCCTGACCTTCTGGCTGCGCCCGGCGTTCGCGCTCCGTGTGGTGGGCCGGTTCCAGCGGATCGTGGGGTTCGACCGGGCCATGGCGCTGGCGTCCACGGCGCTGACCGCTCTGATCGCGCTGACGATCCTGTGCGCGCCGCTGCTCAACGTCGTCGGACACGAGGACGCGGCGAGCCGGATCATCGCCCGCTACTCGCTGACCGGCGGCGGGGCCGAGGCGGTGCGGCAGATCTTCACCGCCTCGGAGCAGACCGGCACCAGCGTCCTGGGCGCGCTGTTCCTGCTCATCTCCATCCTCAGCTTCACCCGTGCCGAGCAGCGGTTCTTCGAACAGACCTGGGAACTGAAACCGCTGAGCGTGCGCAACACCCCCAACGCGCTGCTCTCCGTCGCCGCCCTGGCCGCCTATCTGGCCATGGCCGGCTGGCTGCGCGCGGCGACCGGCGGCTGGCTCGGATTCGGGCTGGCCTCCGCCCTGCTGACCACACCGCTCAGCGCCGGGTTCCTGATGCTCACCGGCTGGCTGCTGAGCGGCCGCCGCCTCGCCTGGCCGAAGCTGCTGCCGTTCGCCCTGGCGGCGGGGGTCCTGGAGGCCGCCTACTCGGTCGGCGCGACCGCCTACCTGCCGCACTACTTCAGCGTCTCCGCCTCCCGCTACGGGCCCGTCGGCGCGGTCTTCGCGATGATCTCGACACTGTTCGTGATCATGCTGGTCCTGGTCGCCTGCGGTGCGCTGGGACGTGAGATCGGCGTCGAACTGGACCGCATCCGCCGCGGTGAGCGCCCTCCGGACGGCGAGGTCCGCCGGGAGTGGGACAGCCTCCGCGCCGACCTGCGCCAGCGCTGGGAGACGGCCCGGCGGCGGATTCACAACGGCCACGACGGCGAGGGTCCTCCCCCACCCTGACCCCACTCTGACCCCGTCCCGCCCCGGTCCCGACCCCGTCCCGACCGCCGCCGGGCGCGTCGCTCCGAGGGGGCGGGCGTGGAATGTACACGGCCACCGGCCCGGCCCTTCCGGCATCCGCGCAGGTCCGCGGTGCACCGGTGGCGGCCGGAGCCGCGCGCTCCGGGCGCGGCCTGACAGTACGCGCACAGCGAGCTCACAATCACCGCGTCAACGCTCCCCCACCCGAATCCGGGAGGTCGCGCATGAGACGCGGTCATCTGCGTGCCAGGCTGCTGGCGCTGCTCTCCTCGGCGGGCGCGCTCGCGCTCGTCGCCACCGGCGGCGGGGCACTCGCCATGCCCACCGAGGCGGCCGCCGCCACGGTGTCGTGCAGTGTCACCTACGCCGACACCAACGACTGGGGCACCGGCTTCACCGCCGGAGTCACCATCAAGGACACCGGCACCACCGCGATCGGCAACTGGGTGCTGACCTACGCCTACGCGGGCAACCAGACGCTCTCCAGCGGCTGGAACGGCACCTGGACCCAGTCCGGCAAGAACGTCACCGTCACCGCGCCCGGCTGGGCCGCGTCGATCGCGGCGGGCGCGAGCTACACGACGAACGCCAACTTCAACTACTCCGGGGCCAACACCGCGCCGACGGTGTTCGCGGTCAACGGCACGGTCTGCGGCGGCGCGGACCAGCCGCCGACCGTGAGCGTCACCTCGCCGACGCCCGGGCAGGTCTTCCAGCCGGGCGCGACGGTGCCGCTGGCCGCGACCGCGGCCGACCCGGACGGCACCGTCAGCAAGGTCGACTACTACGCGAGCTCCGGCACCGGCTCCCAGACGCTCGTCGCCACGGCCACGGCCGCGCCCTGGACGGCAAGTTGGGCGAACGTCGCGGCGGGCACGTACTCGATCACGGCCGTGGCGACGGACAACGCGGGCCTGACCACCACCTCGGGACCGGTGGCGATCAACGTGACCGGCCCGAGCATCCTGGTCAACCCGAACACGCTCACCGTGCAGCAGGGCTCGACCGGAACCTTCGGCGTGACGCTCTCCTCCGCGCCGACCGCGAACGTGACGGTCGCGGTGGCGCAGTCGGGCACGGACACGGACCTGGGCGCGTCCCCCGCGACGCTGACGTTCACGCCGTCGAACTGGAACACGGCGCAGAACGTCACCGTCACCGCGGGAACCTCGGCGTCCCAGGTCGGCGGCACGGCGACGTTCACCGCCACCGCGACGGGCTACGGCGCCGCCTCGGTCACCGCGACCGAGTCGGCCAAGGTCTCCGGGTACGACCAGTACTTCCTGGACCTCTACTCGAAGATCAAGAACCCGAACAACGGCTACTTCAGCCCGCTCGGCATCCCGTACCACTCGGTCGAGACGCTGATCGTGGAGGCGCCGGACTACGGCCACGAGACGACCTCGGAGACCTACAGCTACTGGCTGTGGCTGGAGGCCGACTACGGGCGGGTGACCGGTGACTGGTCGGGCTTCAACAACGCCTGGACCAACCTCGAGACGTACATGATCCCGAGCCACGCCCAGCAGCCGGGCCAGTCCACCTACAACCCGGCCAAGCCCGCCACCTACGGGCCGGAGCTGCCCCAGCCCGACCAGTACCCGGTCAAGCTCAACTCCTCCGTCCCGGTGGGCACCGACCCGCTCGCCGCCGAGCTCACGTCCACCTACGGCACCTCGGACATGTACTCGCCGGCCTGGATCATGGACACCGACAACAAGTACGGCTTCGGGACGTGCGAGGACGGCACCAGCAAACCGAGCCTGATCAACTCCTACCAGCGCGGCCCGGAGGAGTCGGTCTGGGAGACGATCCCGCAGCCCGACTGCGACGTCTTCACCTACGGCAGCACCGGCTCGGGCTTCCTCAGCCTGTTCAACGACGGCGGCGGCTCCTACGCCAAGCAGTACAAGTTCACCGATGCCCCGGACGCCGACGCGCGCCTGGTGCAGGCGGCGTACTGGGCCGACACCTACGCCAAGGCGCAGGGCAAGTCCTCGGTCATCAGCGGGACGCTGGCCAAGGCGTCCAAGCTCGGCGACTACCTGCGCTACGCGCTGTACGACAAGTACTTCAAGCAGGCGGGCAACTGCAACGGCTCGATGACCTGCCCAGCCGGCACCTCCAAGGCCAACGAGCAACTCGGTTTGCTGACCTGGTACTTCGCCTGGGGCGGCGCGGCGGACGGCTCCTGGTCCTGGCGCATCTCCGGCTCCACGGCGCACCAGGGCTACCAGAACCCGCTGGCCGCCTGGGCCCTGGCCAACGACCCGGACCTCACCCCCAAGTCCCCGACGGCCGCCGCCGACTGGTCCTCCAGCCTGACCAAGCAGTTGCAGTTCTTCCGGTGGCTGCAGTCCAGCGAGGGCGCGATCGCGGGCGGCGCGACCAACAGCTGGGGCGGCAACTACGGCGACGTCTCGGCCCCACCGGCCGGTGACCCGACCTTCTACGGCCTCTACTACGACTGGGAGCCGGAGTACCACGACCCGGCGAGCAACTCCTGGTTCGGCTTCCAGACCTGGGCCATGGAGCGGGTGGCGGAGTACTACTACGCCACCGGCGACGTCAACGCCAAGGTCGTGCTGGACAAGTGGGTCAAGTGGGCGATGTCCGTCTCGACGGCCGACCCCACCACGGGCACGCTGACCACCCCGGGCACGCTCACCTGGACCGGCGCGCCGGACACCTGGAACGCGTCCAGCCCCGGCGCCAACGCCTCGCTCCACGTCACCGCGAGCGGCAGCGCCACGGACCTGGGCGTGGCCGGCTCGCTGGCCAAGACCCTGACCTACTACGCGGCCAAGTCCGGGGACACCACCTCCCGGGACTTCGCCCAGCACATCCTGGACATCGTCCACAGCAAATACTCCGACACCCTCGGCTACTCCGCGCCGGAGACCCGCACCGACTACAGCCGCTTCACCCAGGCCTACAGCTCCACCACCCACCAGGGCCTCTACGTCCCACCGGGCTGGACCGGCACCTACCCGGACGGGACGGTGCTGAGCTCGACGAACACCAACACCTTCCTGTCCATCCGGCAGTGGTACAAGAACGACCCCCAGTGGTCGAAGGTGCAGACCTACCTGAACGGCGGGGCGGCACCGGTCTTCAACTACCACCGCTTCTGGGCCGAGGCGGACATCGCGACCGCCTTCGACTCCTTCGCCCAGCTCTTCCCCACCATCACCCCGGGAGGCTGACCCACAGTCGCCGGTCTGCCCCGCCGCGGGCAGGCCGGCGCACCTCTCAGCCCGACTGACGGACCACCAGTTGGGTTCCGAGCACCACGCGGCCCGGGACCGCGCCGCCCACCAGTTCGGTGACGGCGCGGGCGCCCATCTCCTCGACGGGCTGGCGGACGGTGGTGAGCAGGGGGGACGTGCGGCGGGCCAGGGCGTCGTCACCGAAGCCGACGAGGGCGACGTCGTCGGGGACGTGGACGCCGAGGCGGGTCAGGGCGCGGAGCGCGCCGGCGGCCATGGGGTCGGAGGCGGCGAAGACGGCGTCGAGGCCCGGGCTGTGGTCGAGCAGGCGCATCATGGCGTGGTCCCCGGAGGCGACCGTGAAGTCCCCGTGGGCGACGATCTCGCGGGCGGTGCCCGCCAGCCGGACCGCCCGGCGGTAGCCGGTGAGGCGGTCGACGCCCACGGACATGTCGGCCGGGCCGGCGATGGTGGCGATGCGGCGGCGGCCGTGCGACTGGAGATGGCGGACCGCCTCCGCCGCGCCGCCGACGTTGTCGGCGTCGACGAAGGGCACGTCCGCGCCGCCCGGCGGGCGTCCCATGGAGACCACGGGCACGTCGGCCGCCCGCAGCAGGCGCGGCAGCGCGTCGTCGCCGCGCAGGCCGACCAGGATCACCCCGTCGACGTGGCCGCCGCGCAGGAAGCGCAGCAGGGAGGGCCGGGATGTGTAGCGCAGCGCGGTCAGCACCAGCAGTTCGCGCTCGTGCGGCACCAGCGCCCGCTCGACGGCGACCAGCAGACGGCTGTAGAAGAGGTCGGACTGGTAGTGGAGCATGTCCTCGCAGACCACGACGGCGACCGCGCCGGTGTCACGCGACCCCGCGCGCGGGGCGCGGTGGCGGACGTACCCGAGCTCGGCGACCGCCCGCTCCACCGCGGCCCGTGCCTCCCGGCTCACCCGGGTCGACCGGCTGAGCGCCCGGGAGGCGGTGGCGGTGGACACGCCCGCGTGCAGGGCCACCTCGGCGAGCGTCGGCTTGACGGTCACGGCCCTGTCTCCTCTGCTTGGAGGACAAACGGAATTGGGAGCGCTCCCGATATGGAGCCAGGAACCCAAAAGACCGTCAAGCCCCCCAACAACGTTCGACTCTTGAAGGTGCGTCAGAACATCGCGTGGCTGGCGCGGACGGTCTGCCCGCCGAACCGGGAAGCCTCCTTGAGTACGCCGACTCAGGCGCGCCGCCCCCTGCGGCGGCGATACTCGCCCCATGCTCAGTGCCTTCGCCCGCCGTGTCGTGCCCCTGCTGGGGCAGTTCCGCGTCTCTCCCGGACAACTGCCCAAGGGGCCCTGCATCGTGGCGGCCAACCACAGCTCGCTGATCGACCCCGGCGTGGTGCTGGCCGCGCTCCGGCGGCTGGGTGAGCCGCGACCCGTGGTCCTGGCGGCGGCCGGGCTCTGGCGGATCCCCGCGCTGGGGCGGATCCTCCGCGCGGAGGGCCACATCCCGGTGCGTCGCGGCACGGCGCAGGCCGCCGCCGCCCTCGACGCGGCCGAGCGCGAGCTGCGACAGGGACGGGTCGTGGTGATCTACCCGGAGGGGCGCGTGCCCCGCCGCCCCGACTCGGGTGACGACGCGCCGCAGGAGTTCCGCACCGGGCTGGCCCGGTTGGCGCTCGCCACCGGCGCGCCCGTGGTGCCGCTGGGCCAGGCCGGCTCGCGGCGGATCACGTCGGGGAGCACCCTCAAGCAGGTGGCCGGGGTGGTGACCGCACCGCTGCGGCGTCCCCACATCCAGGTCACCCTCGGTGCGCCCGTCCGGCTCACGGGTTCGGTGACCGAGGCGACGGCCCAGGCCCACACCGCCGTCACCGAGGCCTGGCACACGGCCATGGGCGAGCTCGCCGCCCGGCAGCAGCGCGCCGGCCACTCCCGCCGCACCGCGGCCTAGCCGGCGCGGCACCGGGACCCGCCACGAAGGTGGCGGGTCCCGGTGCCTCACACCGCGTCAGCCGGTCAGGAGGCCGTGCAGGTGAGCGTCGGCACGGCGTTGGTGCCGCTGTAGGTGGCACCGAAGCCGAAGCTGGTGTTGCCGCCGACCGCGATCGCGCCGTTGTAGGACATGTTGGTGGCCGTCACGCTCGCACCGCTCTGGGTGTCGGTGGCGTTCCACGTGTTGGAGACCGCCTGGTTGCCGCCGAAGGTCCAGGTGACATTCCACCCGGTGGTGGCGGCGGTCCCGGTGTTGGTGACGGTGACGTTGGCGTTGAAGCCGCTGCCCCAGTCGCTGCTGATCGTGTAGGCGGCGGTGCAGCCGTGGCTCCCGCCCCCGCCCCCGCCGCCGCTGGAGGCGGAGGTGGTCGCGGTGACGGCGGTGGATGCCGCCGAGACGTTGCCCGCCGCGTCCTGGGCGGTCACGGTGTAGGAGTAGCTCGTCGAGGCCGTCAGGCCGGTGTCGGTGTAGGTGGTGCCGCTGGTCACCGTCGCGACCTTGGTGGCGCCCCGGTAGACGTTGTAGGCGGTGACGCCGACGTTGTCGGTGGAGGCGGTCCAGGACAGCGAGACGCTGCTCGCGGTCGTGCCGGTGACGGTGAGGCCGGTCGGGACGCTCGGCGGGGTGGTGTCGCCGCCGCCACCGCCGCTGGAGGCGCCCAGGCTCGGGTAGGCGTTGGTCACCAGCTGCTGGAACTGCGCGGTGAACCACTGACCGGCGGGGACGTCGTAGCCGGGGATGGCGTCGGTCGGGTAGGTGCCGCCGTTGCCGTCGGTCTGCGTGCCGTTCGGGTCGCAGTGCGGGTCGCCGTGGGAGTGCGTGGCCGTCGGGTAGTCGCCGTCCGACTCGCCCGGCGGCTTGACCCAGATGAACGCGATGATCGGGTCGCTGCTGCCGTAGGGCTGGGCCTGCGGCCGCGCGCCGATCCCGGCGCCGTTGACGTTGCACCAGTCGCCGCGGAACGGCCGCTGGTCCACCTTGTTGGCGGCGACATAGGCGTCGACGGTGGTCGGCGTGGAGTTGAGCGCGGTGGGCCGGGAGGAGCCACCCCAGCCGTTGCGCGAAGTGTCGACGATCATGCCGACGCTGCTCGGGAAGCCCTGGGTCACCAGCGCGGCGTGCATGTCCTCGTCGTAGTGGTGCTCGTCGAACTCCGGGTTGTACTGGTAGAACTTGGCCGAGTCGAGCGGGTTGCCGCCCACCTGGAGCGTGGAGTTGGGCAGGAACGGCTCGTCCAGCGGAGTGGTGTTCGCGGTGTCGCTGACGAAGCCGTCGATGCTCGCGAAGCCGGCCGTCGTCGCCTTGGCGACCTTGGCGAACTCCTGCGCGGCCGGGGTCATGTTGCTGGACCAGCCGAGCCAGCCCGAGTGGCCGATGTCGAGGTAGTCGTAGACGTTCGTGATCGCGTGGAGCTTGTTGAGCGCGTACTCGACGCCGGTCTCGTAGTAGGGCGTGGCCGTCTGACAGGCGGCCTTGCTCTGGTTGGTGACGGCGTTCGGCAGCGAGTCCGGCTCGATGACGGCCGCGATGCGGATGTTGGCGTACTTGCTGTTGCCGAGGATCGCGGTGATCGGGTCGATGTACTGCGACTCGTACTCGGTGAGCCCGGCGGCCGTCGCCGGGATCTCGCCGTTGGAGGCGAGCGCCGCGCAGTCGCGGCCCGGCAGGTCGTAGATGACGACCTCGAAGAGGTTGTCCCCGGCGGCCACGGCGTCGTCGAGCTGGGCCTGGAGGCCGAGATGGGTGCTGTCGCCCGCGATGGCGCCGATGTGGTCCATCCAGATCGCGGTCTGGTAGCCGGCGACCTTGTTCTCGGCGGTCCCGAGGGTGCCGCCGTCGGCGGTGGCCTGGGTGCTGACCTCCTTGACGTAGTCGGGGTTGAGGTAGGGGGTGGCCCCGACGAAGGGGTTGGCGAGGTGGGTCGCGGCCGCGTGGGCGGCCGGAGCCGTCGCGAGCGGCACGACGAGCCAGGCCATGCCGAGCGTCGCGGCCACGGCCGCGATCCGGCGGCGTCTGCGCAGGGGTGGATGCGCCACGGTGAGTACCTTTCGATGGTGGGAGCGGTCCCAGATCCAGGGGGCGGGCGTCGGAGGTCAACGCGTTCAGCAGGTGGGAGCGCTCCCAATCTTGGCAGCCACTGACTGTCCGTCAAGAGTCTTGTCCGCGTTCAGGAAACTTCCACGCGGAGTGTCGCACCGGGTCTGTCATGGCGCCGTCCGCTCCGCTACCGTGACGCCCGGGGCAGCAGGGAGCACTCCTTCTCCGGAACCACCCACCGTCAAGGAGCGTGCCTTCCATGCGCCCTCGCGCCCGACTGGCGGCCGTCGCCGCCGTCCTCGGCGGGTTCACCGCCGCCGCCCTCCCGCTGACCGCGACCGCGGCCACCACCGCCTCGTCGCCGGCCGCCGCCTGCGGTGTGAGCTACGCCGTCAGCAACGACTGGGGCACCGGCTTCACCGCCGCGATCACCGTCACCGACACCGGGACAGCCCCGCTCACCTCGTGGACCCTCGGCTACTCCTACTCCGGCAACCAGACCCTCCAGTCCGGCTGGAACGGCACCTGGAGCCAGTCCGGCCAGGCGGTCACGGTGACCGCGCCCAGCTGGGCCACCACGATCGCGTCCGGCGCCTCGTACACGACGGACGCCAACTTCGGTTACTCCGGCACCAACGCGGCACCGACTGCCTTCACCCTCAACGGCATCGCCTGCGGCAGCGGCAGCGGCTCGCCGTCGCCCAGTCCCAGCTCAAGCCCCAGTGCCAGCGCCAGCGCCAGCGCCAGCCCGACCCCCAGTCCGACCGCCAGCCCCAGCGCGACCGGCACGCCCGGTCCCGCACCGGCCCTGCACGTGTCCGGCAACCACCTCGTCGACGCGGCCGGCAAGGTCGTCACCCTGCACGGCGTCGACCGCTCCGGCGCCGAGTTCGCCTGCGTGCAGAACACCGGCATCTTCGACGGCCCCGTCGACCAGGCCTCGGTGACCGCGATGACCTCCTGGAGGATCAACGCGGTCCGGGTGCCGCTCAACGAGGACTGCTGGCTCGGCACCAACGGCGTCAACGCCGCCTACGCGGGCACCAACTACATCGCGGCCATCAAGGCGTACGTGGCGCTGCTGGAGCAGAACGGGCTCGACGTCGTCCTCGACCTGCACTGGACCGACGGCGTCTACACCGGCAACTCCTCCGGCTGCTCCGGCGCCACCGCGGTGTGCCAGAAGCCGATGCCGGACGCCGCCGGGGCGGTGCCGTTCTGGACCTCGGTGGCGCAGACCTTCAAGGGCGACAACGCCGTCGTCTTCGACCTGTTCAACGAGCCCTACCCGGAGCGGGCGACGGGCAGCGAGACCAGCGGCTGGAACTGCTGGCTCAACGGCGGCACCTGCCCCGGCATCGGCTACCAGGTGGCCGGGATGCAGTCCATGGACAACGCCGTCCGCAGCACCGGCGCCACCAACGTGGTGATGGCGGGCGGGCTGGCCTACGCCAACGACCTGAGCCAATGGCTGTCCTACGAGCCCCTGGACCCGACCGGGAACATCGTCGCGTCCTGGCACTCGTACAACTTCAACTCCTGCAGCTCCAGCTCCTGCTGGAGCGCCCAGCTCTCCCCCGTCCTGGCCAGGGTGCCGCTGGTCACCGGCGAGCTGGGCGAGAACGACTGCGCCCACGGCTACCTGGACACCCTGCTGCCCTGGCTGGACAGCGCCGGTGCCTCGTACCTGGCGTGGACCTGGAACACCTGGTCCTGCGGCAGCGGCCCGGCGCTGATCAGCTCCTACGACGGCACGCCGACCGGATTCGGCGCCGGCTACAAGGCACATCTCGCGTCACTGGGATAGGACATGACGCCGCCTCAGACTGCGTAGCGGCGCGGGGCGAAGAGGTACGGGTGCTCGGCGACCCACGCCGAGGTCGCGGCCAGGCCCTCCGCCAGCGACACCCGGGGCTGCCAGCCGGACCAGCGCCGGGCCCGGGAGTTGTCGGAGAGCAGCCGGTGCACCTCGCTGCCCGCCGGGCGCAGCCGGGCCGGATCGACGGTGATCTCGACGTCGGTCCGGCCCGAAGCCTCGATCAGCGAGCGGGCCAGGTCGCCGATGGAGATCTCCTGGCCGGTGCCGAGGTTGACGACCTCGCCGACGGCGCGGTCGCAGTCGGCGAGCGCCAGGAACCCGGCGGCAGTGTCGGTGACGTAGGTGAAGTCGCGCGTCGGCGAGAGCGAGCCCATCCGCAGTTCCCGTGCGCCCGAGTGCAGTTGGGCCAGGATCGCGGGGATCACCGCGCGGGCCGACTGGCGCGGGCCGTAGGTGTTGAACGGGCGGACCACCGTCACCGGCAGTTCGAAGGCGTGGTGGAAGCTGAGGGCCATCATGTCTGCGGCGATCTTCGATGCCGAGTACGGCGACTGCGGCTGCAACGGGTGGTCCTCCCCGATCGGCGCGGTGCGCGCGGTGCCGTAGACCTCGCTGGTCGAGGTGTGCAGCAGCCGCCGCACGCCGTGCCGTCGGCACGCCTCCAGCACGTGCTCGGTGCCGACGACGTTGGTCTGCACGTAGGCACCGGGCGAGTCGTAGCTGTACGGGATGCCGATCAGGGCGGCGAGGTGGAAGACGGTGTCGCAGCCCGCGACGGCGTCGTGGACGCGGCCCGCGTCGCAGACGTCGCCGGCGAGCATCTGGACGCGGTCGTCGTCGAGGTGGGCGGCCAGGTGGCCGCGCTCGGCGTAGGGCTTGTAGTGGACGAAGGCGCGCACGCTCGCGCCGCGCGCGACGAGCAGGTCGACCAGCATGGAGCCGATGAAGCCCTCCGCGCCGGTGACGAGGACCGTGCGGCCGGTCCAGTCGGCCTCGACGGTGGTCTGGTGCTGCGGGGTGCGGTTCATGCGGCGGGCTCCATGAGGTGCGGAGGATTTGGAAGGTTCGGAGTGCGGCCGGCCAGGCCGAGGACCAGCGCGGCGAGCAGGTCGGCGGCCTGGGCGTGGGTACCGGGATCGGCGGCGCCGCTCATGGCGGCCAGGCGGGCGGGGTCGGCGAGCAACGGGTCGAGCAGTGCGGCGAGCGTCTCGACCGTGGTCGCGCCGTCGCGCAGGATGTGCGCGGCGCCCGCGTCCGCGAGCACCTCGGCGTTGTGGAACTGGTGGTCGCCCGGGGCGTGCGGGTAGGGAACGAGGATCGCCGGGATGCCGGTGGTGGCCAGCTCGGCGACGGTCGCGGAGCCCGCGCGGCAGACCACCACGTCGGCGGCGGCGTAGGCGAGGTCCATCCGGTCCAGGTAGGGCACCGCCCGCGCGACGGCCGCGCCGCCGTCGAGCTCCAGCGTGCGGATGGCGTGCTCCAACTGCTGCGGCCCGGTCTTGACCAGCAGCCGGACGTCCGGGCGGTACTGCCAACGTCGTGCCAGGCCGAGGGCGGCCTCGGTGAGCCGCTGGGCGCCGAGGCTGCCGCCGTTGACCAGAACGAGCCGGGCCCCGTCGGGGACGCCGAGCTCCCGCCGGGCCTGGTCGCGCAGGGCGCCGCGGTCCAACCGTGCCAGCGGCCCGGCCAGCGGCATGCCCACGGTGACGGCCGTCTGCCGGCTCGCGCCGGGCAGGTGCGGGCGGCTGCGCTCGAAGGCGAGCGCGATGTGCCGCGTCAGCCGCGCGGCGAAGACGTTGGCCCGCCCGGGGACGGCATTGGACTCGTGGACCAGGCTGGGCAGCCCGGCCAGTCTCGCCGCCAGCACGGCGGGCGCGGAGGCGTAGCCGCCCATGCCGACGACGACCTGGGCGCCCTGACGCTCGATCACCCGGCGTGCCTGACGGGCCGAGCGCAGTAGGTCCGCGGGGAGCAGGTAGCGGCGGGCGCCGAGCGAGGGGTCGAAGGGGATCATGTCGACGGTGTGCAGGCGGTAGCCGGCCTGCGGGACCAGGCGCGTCTCCAGTCCGCGTTCGGTCCCCACGAAGGAGACCACGGCCGCGGGGTCGGCCCTTCTGAGGGCCTCCGCCAGCGCGAGCCCGGGGTAGATGTGTCCGCCGGTTCCTCCGGCGCCGATGACCACCGATACGGGAGTGTGCATGTCCTCCACCGTGGTGACCTGGACTAAGAGTGTTCTAAGAGATCGGCCTCCGCACCGATCTACAGTGGGCACGCAGGCACGGTGGAAGGAGCGGCGGGTGACCCGGATCCTGGTGGTGGACGACGACCGCGAGGTGCGCGACGCGGTGGCGGACGGCCTCGCCGTCGAGGGCTACGAGGTGCTCACCGCCGTCGACGGTCACGACGCGCTCACCACGATCGCGTCGGCGGAACCCGACGCGGTCGTGCTGGACGTGATGATGCCCGTCCTGGACGGCCTCGCGGTCTGCCGCCGCTTGCGGGCGCTGGGCGACCGCACACCGGTCCTCGTGCTGACCGCGCGGGACAGCGTCAGCGACCGGGTCGACGGCCTGGACGCCGGCGCCGACGACTACCTGGTCAAACCGTTCGCCCTGGACGAGTTGACGGCCCGGGTGCGCGCGCTGCTGCGGCGCACCGTACCCGTCGGGCCCGACGAGCAACTGCACTACGCCGACCTGGTCCTGGACCCGCAGGCGCGCACCGGCCGACGCGGCGTCCGGCCGCTGGAGTTCAGCCGCACCGAGGCAGCCCTGCTGGAGCTGCTGCTGCGTCACCCCGAACAGACCCTCACCCGCGAGACCCTGCTGGACCGCGTCTGGGGGCGGGACTTCGGGCCCGACTCCAACTCGCTGGCCGTCTACGTCGGTTACCTGCGCCGCAAGCTGGAGGCCGAGGGCGAGCCGCGCCTGGTGCAGACGGTCCACGGCGTCGGCTACCGCCTGGCCGCTCAGTGAGCGGCGGCGGCCCGGGGAACCGGGGCGGGCGTCGCCGCCGCCGAACCGCGGCGCCGCCGCGCACGCCGGAGGCGGGGGCCGGCCCGACGCCCGGCGCAAGCGTGGCGGCGCGCCTGCCCTCGCTGACGCTGCGCGGGCGGATGGCGCTGGCGGCCGCGCTCGCGGTCGCGGCCGTCGCCGTGGGGCTCAGCTGGGCGGCCTTCGCGCTGATCCGTTACGAGCTCACCCACCAGCTGGACCTCGACCTCACCCAGGCCGCCACCGTCGCCGTCCAGCAGCACGGCGACGCCCCGCCGAGTGTCCTGGCCGGACAGTGCCAGTACCTGGCCGCGCCCGCCTGCGCGCAGGTCGTCCCGGCCGACCCGGCCCGCGACCCGCACGCGCCGGACGACGGCTACCTCCTGCCGGTGGGCCCGCCGGTGCGCGAGGTCGCGGCCGGGACGCGCGCGCCGTACTACACGGTGACGACAGTCGGCGGGCAGCCCGCCCGGATGCTCGTGACCCGGTTCCGCTCCGGCACCGCGCTGCAGGTGGCGCTGCGCTCCGACGGGGTGCAGCGGGCCGTCGCGCAGTCGGCGGCGCTGATGGCGGCGCTCGGCGCCGCGGGAGTGCTGCTGGCGGCGCTGCTGGGCTGGTGGGTCTCGCGGACCGGGCTGCGTCCGGTCACCCGGTTGACCGCCACGGTGGAGCGGATCACCGCGACCCGCGACCCCCGTCACCGGATCACCTCTCACGCCGCCCCCGGGCGGCGCCCCGACGAGATCACCCGCCTCGGCGACAGCTTCAACACCATGCTCGACGCGCTGGAGCAGTCCGTGGCCGCCCAGCGCCATCTGGTCGCCGACGCCTCCCACGAGCTGCGCACCCCGCTGACGGCGCTGCGCACCAACGCCGAGCTGCTGGCCCGCGCCGACCGGCTGACCGAAGCCCAGCGCGAGCGCGCGGCGGGCGCGCTGGGCCGGCAGCTGCGGGAGCTGACCGGCATGGTCAACGACCTGGTGGAGCTCGCCCGCGACGAGGAGCCGCAGGCGCTGGTGGAGCGGTTCCGGCTGCTGCCCCTGGTCGAGCACGCCGTCACCGCGGCGCGGGGGCACTGGCCCGGGCAGGAGTTCACCCTGACCACGGCCCCGGGCACGGGGGACGCCCTGGTCGAGGGCATCCCGGCCCGGCTGTCACGGCTGCTGGCGAACCTGCTCGACAACGCCGCCAAGTTCGGTGCGGTCGGCGGGGAAGGCGGGCCCGTGGAGGTCGAGGTCGGTTACGGCCCGTCGGGCGAGGCGTTGGAGCTCTCCGTCCGCGACCACGGTCCGGGGATCGCCGACGAGGACCTGCCGCACCTGTTCGACCGCTTCTACCGCGCGGGCACGGCCCGCTCACTGCCGGGTTCCGGTCTCGGCCTGGCGATGGCCCGTCAGATCGCGCGGGCCCACGGCGCCGACCTCGTCGCGGAGTCCGTCCCCACCACCGAGGGCGGCGGCGCCCGCCTCCGTCTGACGGGCCTCGTCGGCCACGCCCCGGAGGGCGATCAGCCGGGGCGACGGCGGCCGACGATCCAGTAGGCGAGGCCGACGAGCAGGCCGCCGCCGACGATGTTGCCGGGGACGACGAAGGCGAGGTTGCGCAGCAGACCGGTCGCCGTGGCCGAGCCGTCGAAGATGCCGAGGGCGTAGACGGCCATGTTCGCGACGCAGTGTTCGAAGCCGATGGCGACGAAGACGAGCACGGGGAGCCAGAGCACCACGGTCTTGGCACCGTCCCCCGTGGCCCGGCCGAACATCCACACCGCCAGGCAGACCAGGAAGTTGCACAGCACTCCGCGCCAGAACAGCTCGCCGCCGGTCAGGGCCTCCTTGCCGTGGACCATCTCGGCCAGCATCCGGTGGGCCTCGGGCGCGGCGATCACGCCGGAGGCGTGCACCATCGCGGCGAAGACGAAGGCGCCCACGAGGTTGCCGGTCAGCGAGCACCCCCAGCTGGCGGCCAGGTCCCGCCAGCCGGTGCGGCCGGTCAGCGCGCCGACGAGCATCACCATGACGTTGCTGGTGAACAGCTGCGCCCCGGCGAACATCACCACCGTCAGGGCGAGCGGGAAGACCGCGCCCTCGACCAGGCGGGCCCACTGGGAGTGGCCCTCCACAAGCGGCGAGACGGCCACGACCAGCAGCACCTCGCCGATCCCGATGAACGCGCCGGCCAGCAGCGAGGAGACCAGCATCCGCGCGGGAGCCCGCAGCTCCCGCGCCTTGTGTTCTGCCGCGTCCGCCGTGGCGTCCAGGTTCTCCGCAACACTGATCACCCATCCGACGCTACGGCGCGCGGCGCGCCCGCGAACCCGGCGATCGCCCTGTCCCGGCGGGACTTCCGTCCTTCGCCCGCGTCGCTCAGCTCCCGACGGCGTCGAGGAAGTCCGCGCTCGGGACGAAGAACAGGCCGCCGGTCACGGCGGTCGAGAAGTCGAGGATGCGGTCGGTGGTGCCGGGCGGGTTGCCGAGGAACATGTGGCGCAGCATCTGCTCGGTGACCGAGGGGGTGCGGGCGTAGCCGATGAAGAGCGTCCCGTACGAGGCGGTGCCGACCGCGCCGAAGGGCATGTTCGACCGCAGGATCTGCCGCTGCTTCCCGTCCTCTCCCACGATCGTGTTGAGCGCGACGTGCGAGTCGGCGGGCTTGTCCTCGTCGGGGAACTCCACGTTGGCGAGCTTGCTGCGACCGATCGCGCGTTCCTGGTCCTCGGTGGTCAGCTTGGCCCAGCCCTCCATGTCGTGCAGGTACTTCTGGACGACGACGTAGCTGCCGCCGCGGAACGGCGGGTCCTCGTCGGTGAGGTGGACCGCCGCCGTGGCCGCCGCGCCCTGCGGGTTCTCGCTGCCGTCGACGAAGCCCAGCAGGTCGCGCTCGTCGAAGTAGCTGAAGCCGTGCACCTCGTCCACGACGGTGAACGCGTCGCCGAGGCGGTCGGTGACCAGCCGGGCCGTCTCGAAGCAGAGGTCCGCGCGCTGGGCACGGATGTGGAGGAGCAGGTCGCCGGGCGTCGCCGGGGCGCGGTGCACGGGGCCGTCCAGGGCCGGAAAGGGGTGCAGCTCGCTCGGGCGCGGTCCGTCGGGGAAGAGCCGGCCCCAGGCGTCGGAGCCGATTCCCGCAACACAGACGAGGCCGCCGCCGGGCACCCGGAAGCCCACCGACCGGACGATGCCCGCGAGGTCCGGCAGCAGGTCGCGCACGGTCTGCTCGCCGCCGTCGGCGATGGTGCCGACGAGAATCACGGCGGCGCGCGAGGACGGCGCGACGATGCTCTGCGGGGTCGCCATGGCGCTCCTAGACTGGTGTGGCTCGAGTTCGTCTTCGCCCCGGAAGGGAGGCGGTCGGGATGCGACCTGCCAAGGGCAGCCGGCCGATGGGACAGGGCTCCGAAGGGTCGGCGGCTGCGGGGGCGCCGCCGTACCGGGTGACGCTGCCGGACGGACGCGAGGCGGACGTGGGGCCGGGCGCCTCGGTGCGGATCAGGCCGGACGCGCGTCCGTCCGCGAGGTCGGCCCATCCGCGGGTGGTGACCATCCACCCGGACGCCTCGTATCTCTGATGTGCACGGCTGCTCTGCGGGTCACCGCTTCTCGGCGCCGGCGTGCTCCAGCTCGCAGTCGGAGCCGGGGTAGACCTCGGCCTGGTGGCCGTCGTCGAACTCCACCACGTAGGGCGGGTCTCCGTCCGGGCCGATGACCTTGAGAACCCGTCCGTAGCGGTCGGGCGTTCCCACGTGGTGTCCGAGGAACCGCAAGCGATCTCCTGTGTTCGCCTTCATGTTCTCCAGCTCAGCACCACCCTCCGGCACCGGCAACCGGGGCAGGGCGACTCCCCCGGCTCGTGTCGCGCGCCCCGCGCGGGCGCGCGATGGTGGAGACGTGGGCATCATCGTGCTGATCGAACCGCAGGCGGGCCACAAGCCCGACCTGGACGGCAAGACCTGGGTGATCGCCGGCCTGCGCGCGGTCCACGCGGCCCCGAGCGACCCCGACACTCCGGACGACCCCGCCGACCGGACCTTCTGCGGCCAGGACACGGCACCGCTGGAGCGACACAGCTACCACCCGGACTCCCCCGGCGCGCACTGGTACCCGGCGAACCTGACCCCGTGGGTCTGCGTCGGCTGCGACACCGCGCTGCGCGGCTGAACGTCGTACAGCTGAACGGTGCGCGGCCGAACGGTGCGGGCTGAACGTTGCGGGCTGAACGGGGGAAAGCGGCGCGGACACCGCCGCGCATGACGTACAGCGGGCACCTTGTCGTTTTTCCTGAAGATACGCGCCGGCGTCGGGCCTGGCCGCGTTGGATCAGGAGGACGGCGTGCGCCACGTTCTGACGTCGAAGAAGCCCTGGATCGTGGTCGCGCTCTCCGCGGCCGTGCTCGCCGCCGCGACCTCGTCCGTCTCGGCCGCCCCCACCCCCAGGTGGAAGCCGCCCAAGGCGCTCCACCTCGACTTCTCCGGCGATCCGCAGGCCTTCGGCGGCGTCGGCACCGTCACCACCGGCAAGCCGGCCACCCAGGTGGGCATGGTCTACGACCTGTGCAACAAGGACTCGATCTCGCTGCGCACCGACCTGATCTTCTGCTCCGGCATCATCCGCCTGGTCGGCGGCGACAAGGGCACCATCGCCTTCGAGGCCGCCGCTCCCCGGCCCGGACTGGCCGCCCGCTACCCGATCCACTTCGACGGAGCCGTCACCGGCGGCACGGGACGCTTCAAGAACCTCGCGGGCCAGGTCGACTTCACCCAGACCGGACCTGCGGCCTACGACGTGTCGTTCTCCTGACACCGGGGAAACCGGTTGTGCCCGGCCCGCCGCGGCTGCCAGGATCCGCGTCATGACCAAGCGAATCGAGTCCACCCCCGCCCGGTGAGCGTGTCGGACGAGCGCAAGGCGCTCGACCCCGGGCCGGTTCCGGCGGTGGGGTCGAGACCCGGGTGCTGGTCGACGGCCTGCCGGTGATCGCGGGCGCGTTCGAACTGGGCGCCGCTTACGGCCCGGAGGCACTGCTCGACGGCGGTGTGCTGCGGGCCGACCCCGAACCGCGCGAGGTGCGCCTGGCCGAGGCGTGGTGCACGGAGGGCTGCTGCGGCGCGTTGTACGTGACGGTGGTCCGCGAGGACGACACCGTCGTGTGGCGGGACTGGCGCCGGCCCCCGGCTCGGCGCGACCAGCCGCCGAGGCCGGAGCTGCCCACCTACCGCTTCGACGCCGCTGCCTACGACGCTGCCCTCGCCCGCGCCGCCGCGCGACGCACCTGGGAGTGGCCGGCGATGGCGGCGGCCCGCCTGCTGCGCGAGCGGTTCGCGGAGCAGCCGGACCTGCTGGAGCGCTGGGAGTGCGCGCCGGGGTGGATCGCCCGGCACTTCGACGACCGGGAACGGCTGGACGTCACCTTCTGGTACCCGCGCCGCTCGTCGGAGCAGGGCGCCGACGAGCCACGCCTTCAGTTCCTCTGGGCCCTTCCGGTCCCCAGCGACGCCTCACCGCGCGACGTCGTCGACGCGGCGGTGGCCCGGCTCGCCGCGGGCCCGCCGACCGGCTGGGCCCGCGTGACGGGCGGCAGCCGCGCGGCCGCCGAGACGCTCGGGTTCGACTGGCCCTCGTAACGCTGCCCAGGCAAACGGCTCGAACCGGTGGCGCCGGGGTGGTCGCCCGCCTCCCGGGCCGCCCGCGGCCCGGGAGGGTCGGGTCCGGAGCGGGAGGGTCGGATCCGGCGGGTGACCTCGCGCGGGTCGCGGCGCAGGTCCTGGCGTGGCGCTCGGCCGCGCGGCGTCACACGCGCGAGCCGAGGCGACCCAGGATGTGCGCGGGCCCGCGGTTCCAGGCTGCCGGCGTCGCGCCGGAACGCGGCCGGGTCGACCGGTACCGGGTTGGGGGCGAAGAGGTTGACGCCGAAGGGCACCCCCTCGGCCCGCACGGTCGCCATCGGCGCGGCCAGCACGGGGAGGGTGACGCCGAGGGTGGCCAGCGGAGAGGCGGACTGGCTTCGCGGACGACGGCGTGATCACATCCTCTGCCGCCCTTGGTGAATCCTCCAGTTCGGACCGGAAGTCTCCGTACGCACGGCCACTCGCGCGCCCGCGTCGACGGTTGTTTCAATCCCTCCAGGCGGGCCGTGGACCGGCAAGAGGGGACGGATGGGGCTGTCCACGCAGCAGACAGGCCTGGCGGGGCTTTGAGCTCGCATCTACGATGCTTTGGCGCACTTCCTCCTTGCTACCGCGAGAACGGGAACCGGCGCGGAACACAAGGAGCACGGAACGTGATCGTCGGGGATCTGCTGCGTTTGGAGGACCTGCGGATCGAGGTCGCCTGGGCCACACCGGAACTGCTGGACCGGGAGGTCACCGGCGTCACCTCGACCGATCTGCAGGACCCCGCCCGCTACCTGCGACAGGGCGAACTCGTGCTGACCGGTCTGGTCTGGTGGCGCCCCGACGACCTGGCCACCGACCCGGTGGCCGCCGCGCAGGCCGCGGGACGGTTCGCCACCGCACTGCGCAGCGCCGAGGCCGCCGCGCTGCTGGCCGGCGAGGGCACCCACGGCACGGTCCCGGCCGAGCTCGCCGAGGCGTGCCGGCAGCACGGCATCCCGCTGCTCACCGTCCCGGCCGGGACCAGCTTCCGGGCCGTCACCGACCGCGTCTACCTGCGTCTCTGGGGCGACCTGCAACACCAGGCCGAGGGCACGGCCGCCCTCCCGGCGGCGGTCCGCCGCGACCTGCTCGCGCTGCTGCACGCCGACGCCGAACCCTCGGCGATCCTCGCCCGCGCCGTCACCGACCTCGGCCTGCCGCACTGCACCCTGCACACCACCGCGGGCCGCCTGCTCGGCAGCTCCGCGGCACCGGCGCTGCCACGCCAGGCGACGCAGGCGCAGCGCGCCGACGCGTCCGCGCCACCCGCACGCAGCGCGCGCTGGGGGCTCGCCGTGGGCGAGCCCGGCGGGACGCCCTTCGACGGGTGGCTGCTGCGGCCGCACGCCGAGCCCGCGCCCGCCGCCGCGGCCGTGCTGCGCGGGCTGGCTGAGTTGCTCGCCCCGCTCGCCGCCCGCGAGCGTTCCACGGCGACGGCGCAGCGGCAGGGCGGCACCCGCATCGTCGACCTCCTGCGCGCCCCGACGCGCGGCGGCGCGGGCGGTGGCGGGGGCCCGGGCCATCCCGGCGAGGCCGATGCGGGCCACGAGCTCGCCGAGGCGCTGCGCGGATGCGGGCTGCCGGAGGGCGCACCGCTGACCCCCGTCGTGGCCCGAGGCGAGGCCGGGCCTGCGGCCTGGGCCGCCGCCGCGCTCGCGGAGGCGCTCCAGGAGACGGGCGCACCGTTCGTCGTCGCGCCGGCGCCGAGCGCCGCGGAGGGTGGCACGGCGACCGGTTTGTGCGCGGCGCCGGAGGCCGCCGTGGCGGCGGCGCTGCGGCAGGCCTGGCCGCGGCTGCGGGCCGCGCTCGCCACCGCGCGGGCCGAGGCGGACCTGACCGCCGCCACCGGTCCGTGCGTCGCCCCCGCGCTCGCCCCGCTGCGCGCGGCGCTGGCCCAGGCCGACTGGACGCTCGCGTCGCAGGCCCGTGGTGGCGTCTGCGGGAGCGAGGGGCTCGGCTCGCTGGCCGCGCTGCTGCGCGGGGTCCCGGCCGAGGTGCGGGACGCCTACCGGGAACGGCTGCTCGGGCCGCTGCTCGCGCACGACCGCGTCAACGCGGTCTCGCTGCTGCACACCCTCGCGGTCTTCCTGGAGCTCGACGGCTCCTGGTCCCGGGCGGCCAGGACCCTCCATGTCCACGTGAACACGGTGCACTACCGGGTGCGCCGGATCGAGGAGTTGACCGGGCGGAACCTCGCCCGGCTGGAGGACCGCGCCGACCTGCGCGCGGCCCTCCTGTGTGCCTCGGGGTGAGCGACGCTCAGGCGACGTCGTAGCGGTCGAGGTCCATGACCTTGGCCCAGGCGGCGACGAAGTCGCGGACGAACTTCTCCTTGGCGTCGTCGGCCGCGTAGACCTCGGCGACGGCGCGCAGCTCGGAGTTGGAGCCGAAGACCAGGTCGACGCGGCTGCCGGTCCACTTGACCCGGCCGCTCGCGTCGCGGCCCTCGAAGCTTCCGGCGTCGGAGGCGGTCGGGGTCCAGGTGGTGCCCAGGTCGAGCAGGTTGACGAAGAAGTCGTTGCTCAGCGTCCCGACCCTGTCGGTCAGGACGCCCAGCGCGGAGTCCTGGTGGTTGGCGCCCAGCACGCGCAGGCCGCCGACCAGCACGGTCAGCTCCGGCGCGGAGAGCGTCAGCAGGTTGGCCTTGTCCAGCAGCAGGTACTCCGCCGCCACCGTGTTGCCCTTGCCGAGGTAGTTGCGGAACCCGTCCGCGCTCGGCTCCAGCGCGGCGAAGGACTCGACGTCCGTCAGCTCCTGCGTCGCGTCGCCGCGACCCGCGGTGAACGGCACCTCGACGGTGATTCCGCCGGCCGCGGCGGCCTGCTCGACGCCGACGCCGCCCGCCAGCACGATGACGTCCGCGAGCGAGACCTGCTTGCCGCCCGTAACGCTCGTGTTGAACGCCTGCTGGACGCCCTCGAGCGCGCGCACCGCGACCGCCAGCTTGGCCGGCTCGTTGACCTCCCACCCGCTCTGCGGCTCCAGCCGCAGGCGGGCGCCGTTGGCGCCGCCGCGCTTGTCGCTGCCGCGGAACGAGGCGGCCGAGGCCCAGGCGGTGGAGACCAGCTGCGAGACGGTCAGGCCCGTCTCGGCGATGGCGGCCTTGAGCTTGGTGACGTCGGAGGCGTCGATCTGCGAGCGGCTGCCGGCCGGGATCGGGTCCTGCCACAGCAGCTGCTCGGCGGGCACCTCGGTGCCGAGGTAGCGGGCGATGGGGCCCATGTCGCGGTGGGTCAGCTTGAACCAGGCACGGGCGAACGCGTCCGCGAAGGCGGCCGGGTCGGCCAGGAAACGGCGCGAGATCTGCTCGTACACCGGGTCGAGGCGCAGCGACAGGTCCGTGGTGAGCATCGTCGGCGCGACGCGCTTGCCCGGGTCGAACGCGTCCGGCACGGTGCCGGCGCCCGCGCCGTCCTTGGGCCGCCACTGGTGCGCGCCCGCCGGGCTCTTGAACAGCTCCCACTCGTAGCCGAAGAGGATCTCGAAGAAGCTGTTGTCCCAGCTGGTGGGGGTGTTGGTCCAGATGCCCTCCAGCCCGGAGGTGATGGCGTCCTTGCCGACGCCGGTGCCGAAGCCGGACTTCCAGCCCAGGCCCTGCTGCTCGATCGGCGCGTCCTCCGGGTCCGGACCCACGTGGTCGGCGGGGCCCGCGCCGTGGGTCTTGCCGAAGGTGTGGCCGCCCGCGATCAGCGCGACGGTCTCCTCGTCGTTCATCGCCATCCGGTAGAACGTCTCGCGGATGTCGCGGGCGGCGGCGATCGGGTCCGGGTTGCCGTTGGGGCCCTCGGGGTTGACGTAGATGAGGCCCATCTGCACGGCGCCGAGCGGGTTCTCCAGCTGGCGGTCGCCGGTGTAGCGCTCGTCGCCGAGCCAGGTGGTCTCCGGGCCCCAGTACACGTCCTCGTCCGGCTCCCAGGCGTCCACCCGGCCGCCGCCGAAGCCGAAGGTGGTGAAGCCCATGTCCTCCAGGGCGACATTGCCCGTCAGGATGATCAGGTCGGCCCAGGACAGCGCCTTGCCGTACTTCTTCTTCACCGGCCACAGCAGACGACGGGCCTTGTCCAGGCTGGCGTTGTCCGGCCAGGAGTTGAGCGGCGCGAAGCGCTGCTGCCCGGTGCCGCCACCACCGCGCCCGTCCCGGATGCGGTAGGTACCGGCGCTGTGCCAGGCCATACGGATCATGAACGGGCCGTAGTTCCCGAAGTCGGCGGGCCACCACGGCTGCGAGGTGGTCAGCACCGCGCCGATGTCGCGCTTGACGGCGTCCAGGTCCAGCGCGGAGAAGGCGGCCGCGTAGTCGAAGTCCTCACCCAGCGGGTTCGCCACGGCCGGGTTCTTCGCCAGGATCTTCAGGTTCAGCTGGTTCGGCCACCACAGCTGGTTGCCGCTGCCTTCCTGCGTCGGATACGGCGCTCGCCCGTGGACCACGGGGCAACCCCCGGCTCCCTGGGCGCTCGCGTCGAGATTGGCGTCGATGTTCTCGGACATGGCAATCCTTCCGTGCTGGTCGAGCAACTCCGCAGTCGGGCTGGCGGAAGAAGGGAGGACGCCAGGGCGCGCCGAGAAGGCGACAGGCCCGCACCCTCCGCTCTTGCACTGTACCCACGAGCGGGTCCGAAAGCCGGGGACACGACGATCAGTTCGGCACCTGCGGATAGGTTGGCCGCAACCGGGGTCGAGGGTGAGGGAGGTCGAGGGTGCGGGCAGTGGTGATGGACCGGATCGGAGAGCCGGTCGCGGTGCGGGAGGTGCCCGACCCGGTGGCACCGGCGGGCGGTGTCGTGGTGCGCGTGCACGCGACGGGACTGTGCCGCAGCGACTGGCACGCGTGGGCCGGGCACGAGGAGATCGCACTGCCGCACGTGCCCGGCCACGAGCTGGCCGGGGTGGTCGCGGCGGTCGGCGCGGGCGTTGCGCGGTGGGCCGTCGGTGACCGGGTGACGGTGCCGTTCGTCTGCGGCTGCGGACGCTGCGAGGAGTGCCGCGGCGGCAACGCGCAGGTCTGTCCCGATCAGCAGCAGCCCGGGTTCACCCACTGGGGTTCCTTCGCCGAGCTCGTCGCCTTGCACGCGGCGGACACCAATCTGGTGGCCGTGCCCGAGGGCGTCTCCTTCGAGGCCGCCGCGAGCCTCGGCTGCCGGTTCGCGACGGCCTACCGGGCGCTGACCCGGCGAGCCGGGGTCGTGTCCGGCGAATGGGTGACGGTGGTCGGGGCGGGCGGGGTCGGCCTGAGTGCGGTGATGATCGCGAAGGCGCTCGGCGCCCGCGTGGTCGTCGTGGACCGCCATCAACGCGCGCTGGACGCCGCGCTCGCCCTCGGCGCGGACCACGTCCTGCTCGCGGACGGCACGGACGGCACGGACGGTGCGGGCGGCACGGACGGCACGGACGGCACGGACGGCGCCGACGTCCCCACCCGCGTCGCCGCGCTGACCGGTGGCGGCGCGCACGTCGCGCTGGACGCGGTCGGCAGCGAGCAGACGTGCGCGGACGCGCTGCTGAGCCTGCGGCGGCGAGGTCGGCACGTCCAGGTGGGTCTGCTGCCGCCCGTGGCCGGGCACCCGCGCGTGCCGATGGCCCGCGTCATCGCCTGGGAGCTGGACCTGCTGGGCAGCCACGGCATGGCGGCCGCCGACTACCCGGCGATGCTCGCCCTGATCGAGCGCGGGGTGCTGCGCCCGCAGCGCCTGATCGAGCGAGTGGTGGGCCTGACGGAGGCGGCGGCGCTGCTGCCGGGCGTCGCGGACGCCTCACCTGCCGGAATGACGATGGTCGACCCGCGCCTCGGCTGAAGATCCAGCGCTGCCAGCGTGGCGGGCGAGCGGGACGCGAGCCGTCGGGTGATGATGGCGCGGTGCGACTTGATCACGTTTCCTACGCGGTGGACCGCGGCAGCTTCGTCTCGACCGTCCAGCGGATCGGCTCGGCCCTCGGGGCCGGGTTCGTGGACGGGGGCGTGCACCCGCGCTTCGGGACCAGGAACTTCATCCTGCCGCTGGCGGGCGGGACCTACGTCGAGGTGGTGACGACCCTCGACCACCCGGCCGCCGACCGGGCGCCCTTCGGGCAGGCGGTGGCCCGCCGCGCCGAGGAGGGCGGCGGGTGGCTCGGCTGGGTGGTCTCCGTCGAGGACATCACGCCGGTCGAGGCCCGGCTGGGCCGCACCTCCGCCGACGGCCACCGGGTCCGCCCGGACGGCTTCGACCTGCGCTGGAAGCAGATCGGCCTGCTGGAGCTGATGGAGGACCCGCAGCTGCCGTACTTCCTGCAGTGGCTGGTGCCGGCCGAGGAGCGGCCCAGCGCCGACCCGCGCACGGGCAGCCGCATCCAGGGCGTCTCGATCGCGGGCGACGCGGCGGCGATCGCCGAGTTCCTCGGCGAACCGGCCGACCACCCCCTGGACCAGATCGACGTCACCTGGGTCGACGAGGAGGAGCCCGGCCTGGTCGCGGTGGAGTTCGCGACGCCGAACGGCCCCGTCACGATCTAGCGCCGTTAACGCGAGCGGCCCATACCGGTCGCCGCGCGGCGGGACGCGCCTTAGCTTGCCCGGTATGAGCACTTACAAGGTCGGCTACTTCATCGGCAGCCTGTCCCAGAAGTCCATCAACCGCGTCCTGTCCAAGGCCCTGATCCGCGTCGCGCCGCCCGAGTTGGCGTTCCAGGAGATCCCCATCAAGGACCTCCCGCTCTACAACCACGACTTCGACGCGGACTACCCGCCGGAGGGTCTGGCACTCAAGGAGGCGATCGCCGCCGTCGACGCGATCCTCTTCGTCACCCCGGAGTACAACCGCTCCATCCCGGGGGCGTTGAAGAACGCCATCGACTGGGCGAGCCGTCCGTGGGGCACCAACTCCTTCACCCACAAGCCCTCGGCGGTCATCGGCACCTCACCGGGCAAGATCGGCACGGCGGTTGCCCAGCAGAGCCTGCGCTCGGTGCTGAGCTTCTGCAACTCCCCGCAGATGAACGCCCCGGAGGGCTACATCCAGTTCACCCCGGGCCTGTTCGACGAGGACGGCGAGGTCACCGACCCGACCACGCAGCAGTTCCTGGCCGACTTCATGAGCGATTTCAAGCAGTTCGTCGAGCGGGTCACCTCGGTGCTTCCGCCTCGCTGGCCGTAGCCGGCCCCGCGGCGCGCAGGCGCATGAACCGGGCGCCGATGACGAACCCGTCCATGAAGCCGGTCCCGGCCAGTTCCACGCGCTCGTTCCACTGCTCCAACGGCAGCTCCGGCTCGGTGTTGTTCTGCACGATGTACTGGGCGCGGTCCCTGGCGAGGGCCTGCAGGGTCACCCCGTTGCAGACGCCGGCGAACCGGAGCATGCCGTCGACGTAGTCGTCGGGGTCGGACGACTCCAGGCGCTCCCAGAAGCCCTCCATCGTGGCCACCGCGTCGCCGAGCGCGACGTAGTCCGCGAGCAGCGCCTGCCGGAGCTCCGGCGAGGCGTGCGGATTGCGTTCCTCGATGAACGCCCGCACCGTCTCGATGTCCTGCTCCCGCATCGGACTCCCCCTTCCGTGCCGTCCGGACACCCTCCGGACCACCGGACATTGTGCAGCAGAGAGCGCTCTTTGACGACGCGTCATCCATTGTCCACCCGACCGGGCTAGCATCGCGCCGCGTGCATGCCAATCGCTGCACGCGGCCGACGCGTGCCGCGCGCGGCCCCCTTCGCGCCTCCCGGAGGACCGATGCCCGTCCCGCGTCGTCTCGTCTCCTGCCTGCTGACCGCCGCCGCCTGCCTCGCCCCGCTCGCGCTGTCCGGCGGCTCCGCCGCCGCCTCGACGCACGACAACGGCGCGCTCTCGCTCGCCGCGGGCACCTCGGTCGGGCTGCACAACACCTACAACGACACCGCCGCCTTCCCCTACCTCGCCCAGGCGCTGGACACCGGCGCCTCGCTGATCGAACTCGACACCTGGGTCGACCCGATCACCCACGAGTGGAAGGTCAGCCACGCCAACCCGCTCGGCAACAGCAACAACTGCGTCGACGCGAGCAGCGCCGCCGACCTCTACAAGGGCGGTGCCAACAAGGACCTCGGCAGTTGCCTGGACGACATCCGGATCTGGCTGGCCGCGCACCCCGGACACGCACCGATCATGATCAAGCTGGAGATGAAGGCGGGCTTCGACGCGAACGCCGACCTCGGCCCGACGCAGCTCGACGCTCTCGTCCAGGCCCACCTCGGCAGCGACGTCTACCGCCCGGCCGACCTGATGGCCGGCTACCCGACCCTCGACGCCGCCGCCCGCGCGAACGCCTGGCCCACCCGGGCCGCGCTCGCGGACAAGGTGATCCTGGAGGCGATCCCCGGCACGTTCGAGATGGACAACCCGTTCGACCACCTCTGGACGGACACCGAGTACGCCCAGCACCTCTCCGCCCTCCAGGCGTCCGGGCACCTGGGCGACGCCCAGATCTTCCCCTCCGTCCTCGGCGCCTCCTCCGGCGACCCGCGCACCCGCTACCCCGACGCGAGCCTGCGCCCGTGGTTCGTCGTCTTCGACGGCGACGCGAACGCCTTCGTCGACGGCGGCATCGACACCTCCTGGTACGACACCAACCACTACCTGCTGGTGATGACCGACGCCCAGAACGTCACCCCGGCCCTCTCCGACACCACCCCCACCGCCGCCGACGCCAGCGCCCGCGTGGCCCAGCTGGCGGCCGCGCACGCCTCCTTCGTCTCCTGCGACTGGACGGGCCTGCCGTCGGTGCTCTCCGAGCAGCTGTCGCGCGGATAGGACGGTCCCCAGATCCCCGGAACTTTTTCGCCGTGGCTGTCACACTCACGCGCCGCCGTTTGTCATACCAGTGAAAGCCATCGAGAAACGGCCAAGGAGATCGACATGGAAGCCCGCCTGAACCTGTTCGCCAGCAGCATCGGCGCCTCCTTCTTCAAGTACATCAACTCCGCCGGCAAGGTGGTCCACGACTCCGGTGTCCCGCACGCCACGCAGGAGCTGGTGAAGATCCGGGCGAGCCAGATCAACGGCTGCGGCTTCTGCACCGACATGCACACCAAGGACGCCACGGCCGCCGGGGAGACCTCCGTGCGGCTGAACCTGGTGGCCGCCTGGCGCGAGGCCACCGTCTTCACCGAGGCCGAGCGGGCGGCACTGGAGCTGGCCGAGGAGGGGACCAGGATCGCCGACGCCGCGGGCGGCGTCAGCGACGAGGTGTGGGAGGCCGCGGCCAAGCACTACGACGAGGAGCAGCTGGCGGCGCTGATCGGCCTGATCGCCGTGATCAACGCCTACAACCGGATCAACGTGATCAACCGCCAGCCGGCGGGCGACTACGTGCCGGGCATGTTCGGCTGATCCACGGGCACGGCCACCGGGCCCCGGCTCCCCTGGAGTCGGGGCCCGGCCTGTTCAGCAGGAGGCCTTGTAGACGTACTTGGCGATCTGCGGATCGCCCAGGTTGTCCTTGGTGATGGCCACCATCGTGGTCCCGATCGACGCCTGCACCGGCTTGCCCTCGAACGCGGCGGCGAGCTGGTCGACCGCCTCGGTGCCGATCGCGGCCGGGTCCTGGGCGACCAGGACCTGCAGGGTCCCGTTCCTGAGGGCGGTGATCTCGTCCGGTTCGGCGTCGAAGGCGGCCACCTTGACCTGGCCCTGCTTGCCCGCCTGTTGCAGGCCGGTGGCCACGCCCTGGCCGGTGTTGGTGTTCCCGGCGAAGACCCCGCCGAGGTCGGGGTGGGCGGCCAGGGTGGACTGGATCTGGGAGGCGGCGGTCGCGGGCAGGTCGTTGTCGTAGAGGGTCGGCAGCACCTTGATGTTCGGGTACTTGCCCATCTCCTCGGTGAAGCCCTTGATGCGGGCGTCGGTGGTGGAGATGCCCGGCTTGACGCTGATGACGATGACCGAGCCCTTCTGGCCCATCTGCTGGGCCAGCGCGTCGGCGGCCACCTGCCCGCCCTTCTCGTTGTCGGAGGAGATCCGGGTGATCCCGACGGAGGGGTCGGTCACGGAGGTGTCCACCAGAGCGATCTTCGTTCCGCCGGACTGGATCTGCCGCAGCGACGGTGTCAGGGCCTCGGTGTCGACCGGGGAGATCATCAGGCCGTCCGGGTGCGCGGCACCGACCGAGTCGATCAGCGGGCGCTGGACGGAGACGTCCCACTGGGCCGATCCGTCGGCGGTGAAGTCCAGGCCCTTGGCCTTGGCCTCCGCCTGGGCCGCGCAGGTCATGGTGATGTAGAAGGGGTCGGACTTCACGCCGGTGATCAGTTCGATCCTCTTGTGGCTGACGGCACCGGCCGGTTGCCCGGCGCCGGAACCGGAGGAACCGGAGGAACCGCAGGCGGCGGTGGTGGTCAGGGCGAGGGCGGCGCCGGCGACCGCCAGCAGCGCGCGTCGTGTCGACATGGGTGGATGTCCCTTCTCCGCGTCGTGGGATGGTCCGGTCTCAGGTGCGTTCGCGCGTGCGGCGGCGCATCTGGTCGAGGTACACGGCGGCGACCAGGACCACGCCGACCGCCACGTCCTGCCAGTACTGCTGGACGCCGATGACGATCAGTCCGGTGGTCAGCACCGCCGGGATGAAGACACCGATCACGGTGCCCAGGACGGAACCGCGGCCGCCGAAGAGGCTGGTGCCGCCCAGCACCACGGCGGTGATGACCTTGAGGTTGTCCGTGGAGTGACCGGCGATCGACGTGGTGCCGTAGGAGGCGAGCCACATGACCGCGCCGAGCCCGGCGAGCAGGCCCATCAGCGCGTAGACCTTGACCAGGTGACGCCCCACCCGGATGCCCGCGCGCCGGCTCGCGGCCGGGTTGGAGCCGATGGCGAAGGTGTGGGTGCCGAAGCGGGTGGTGCCGAGCACCAGACCGAAGAGGAGCGTGACCGCCGCGGCGAGGATGACCAGCCAGGGGATGCCGAGCAGCTTGCCGTAGCCGAGGCTGTTCTGCAGGTGCGCGGCCGCGGTGTCGGCGGGATCCTGGCCGCCGGTGGCGAGTTCGGCGATGCCGAGGGCGGCGCCGAGCCCGCCGAGCGTGACGATGAGCGGCGGCACCTTGCCCGTCGCGACGACGGCGCCCTGCAGGGCACCCCAGGCCGCCCCGACCGCCAGGGCGATCAGCACGCAGACGGCGACGCTCCCCCACCCGGCCTGGGCCCCGCCGTGGTGCAGGGTGTACTCGCCCGAGGCGACGGCGGCGAGGACGAGCACGGAGCCGATGGACAGGTCGATGCCGGCGGTGATGACGACGAAGGTCATGCCGACGCCGAGGACGAGGTAGATGGCGGCGTTGACGGCGATCTGGGTGAGGTCGTAGGCGGTGAAGAACCTGCCGGGGGCGGCGAGGGAGAAGTAGACGACGAGGGCGGCGAGGATCAGGAACGTCCACAGCTCACTGATCCCGGCCACCCGCCGCAGCAGCGGCACCCACGCGGGGGTGGCGGGAGGCTCGGCGGGTGGGGCCGACGTCGTCATCGGGTCTCCTCCTCGCGGGTGGCGGGCTCTGGCGGGGCCGGGGCGCGGTCCAGGGAACCGGTCATCGCGCCGACCAGGTCCTCGATGGTGGTGTCGGCCGCCCGCAGGGAGGCGACGCGGCGGCCGAGGCGGAGGACCTCGACGCGGTGGGCCACGGACAGCACCTCGGGCATGTTGTGGCTGATCAGCACGACGGCGATGCCGCGTTCGGCGACCCGGCGCACGGTGTCCAGCACTCGCGCCCGCTGGACCACGCCGAGCGCGGCCGTCGGCTCGTCGAGGAAGACGACCCGGTGTGCGAAGGCCACGGCCCGCGCCACGGCGACGGACTGGCGCTGGCCGCCGGAGAGCGTCGCGACCGGCGCCGCCGGGTCCTTGAGCGTGACGCCCAGATCGGCGAAGGCCCGCACCGCCTCCCGGAGCATCGCGGGCCGGTCGAGCACGCCGAGGCGGCCCAGCAGACCTCCGCGCAGCAGCTCCCGGCCGAGGTGGAGATTGGCCGGAGCGTCCAGATCCTGTGCCAGGGACAGGTCCTGGTACACCGTCTCCACTCCGTGCCGCTGGGCGTCCTGCGGCCCGGCGAAGCGGACGGGTGCCCCGTCGAGCAGGATCTCGCCCGCGTCCGGGGCGAGCACGCCCGACAAGATGTTGACGAGCGTGGACTTGCCCGCGCCGTTGTCACCGACCAGGGCGACGACCTCGCCCGCGTACGCCGCGAAGTCGGCCCCCTGTAGCGCCTGCACCTGCCCGAACCGCTTGACCAGGCCGCGTGCTTCCAGCAACGGTTCCGCCACGGCACACCTCCTCCGGGTGACAACGTTGTCGCCGTTGCTCGATTGGACCCGCTGGCTGACGATGCGTCAATCCTTCTGACAGGATGAATCACCACTCCTGCACGTGGGCAACGTTGTCTATGCTGAGCCGCAGTCGGGCGTTCCCGCGCGCTCCCCCGGAAGGGTCGGTGGCCACAGATGCCAGCCAGCACGGAACGTCCCGGCCTTCCGGTCCGGCCCACCATGAAGGACGTGGCCGCGGCGGCGGGTGTGGGGCTCAAGACGGTCTCCCGCGTTGTCAACGGGGAGCCCGGCGTCAGCGAGGCCACCGCGTTGCGGGTCCGGTCGGTGATCGAGGCGCTGGGTTTCCGGCGCAACGACGGCGCCCGGCTTCTGCGCCAGGGCGCCCGGACGGGCAGCGTGGGGCTGCTCCTGGAGGACGTGGCCGATCCGTTCTACTCCCAGCTCAGCCGCGCGGTGGAGGAGGTGGTCCGCGCCCACGGCTCGCTGCTGCTGACCGGTTCCTCCGCCGAGGACCCCGCGCGGGAGCGCGAACTCGCTCTCGGCTTCTGCGCGCGGCGCGTCGACGGCCTCGTCGTGGTACCGACCTCGGCCGACCACGCCTACCTGGCACCGGAGCTGGCCGCCGGGACGGCCATGGTCAGCCTGGACCGGCCGATGCCGGGCCTGGAGGTGGACACCGTCCTCGCCGACAACCGGGCCGGAGCCGCCGCCGGCACCGCGCACCTGCTGCGGCAGGGCCACCGGCGGATCGGCTACCTCGGCGACGCCCCGGACATCTTCACCGCCGCCGAGCGCCTGGCCGGCTACCGGGAGGCGATGGCGGACGCCGGACGCGCCGTCGAGGAGTCCTGGATCGCCATGGGCCGCCCCGACCCGCTCGGGCTGCGCTTCGCCCTGACCCGGATGCTCGGCGGCACGGCCCCGGTCACCGCGCTGCTGTGCGGCAACAACCGCACCACGGTCGCGGTCCTGCGCGAGCTCGCCAGGCGCCCGGAGCGCCCGGCACTGGTCGGCTTCGACGACTTCGAGCTCGCCGACCTGCTGGCCGTCCCGGTGACGGTGGTGGCGCAGGACCCGGCCCTGATGGGCCGCACCGCCGCCGAGCTCCTCTTCCGCCGCCTGCACGGCGAGACCGCCGCCGCGCAGCGGGTCGTCGTCCGCACCCGCCTGCTCCCCCGCGGCTCCGGCGAGCTCCCGCCGCCCGCTACTGCGTGAACCCCGCCGACAGCAGCGCGGCGTCGACGCGGGCCCGGTGCTCGACCTGCCAGGCGTCCAGGGACTGCGCGGCCTCCTTGGCCAGCTTGGCACGGGCGGCGGCCAGCACCTCCCCGGCGCGGGCGTGGGGGGTGACGACGACGCCCTCCTCGTCGGCCACGACGAGGTCGCCCGGGTGCACGGTGACGCCACCGCACACCACCGGCTCCCCCAGCGGCCGCGCCGCCTTCTTGCCGCCCGGAACGGGCACCACGCCGCGCGCCAGCACCGGGAACCCCATCGCGCGGATCTCCGCGAGGTCGCGGATCACCCCGTCGAGCACGAACCCGGCGATGCCGCGCCGCTGCGCGACCGCGCAGACGTTGCCGCCCGCGAGCGCGAAGCGCACGTCGCCGCCCGCGTCCACGACGATGACGGAGCCCGGCTCGGCGCGGTGGATCGCGGCGTGCAGCATCAGGTTGTCGCCCGGCGGGCAGCTGACCGTGAACGCCGGACCCGCCAGGCGGGTCATCGGTGCGTACAACGGGCGGATTCCGAGGTCCATGACCTGGCCCACGCCGACGACGTCCGCCAGGGTGGTGGGTGAGAGCTCGGCGAATTCCTCGATCGTGTGCATCCGCACAACCTAACAACGGTCACGGGCGGGAGGAGCGGAACGTGGACCAGGACGGGCAGGACCTCACCGCGCGGGTGGTCGCGAGCTTCGGCGTCGCACCGGAGCCCCGGACCCGGGAGGTGCTGGAGGCCGTCACCCGGCACCTGCACGCGCTCGTGCGGGAGCTGCGGCCGACCCAGCGGGAGTGGGCGCAGGCGGTCGACTTCCTCACCGCCGTCGGGCACATGTGTGACGACACGCGACAGGAGTTCGTGATGCTCTCCGACGTACTCGGAGTCTCCTCGCTGGTGGAGGTGGTGAACGGCGATCCGGAGAGCACCGAGGGCACCGTGCTCGGCCCGTTCCACCAGACCGGGTCGCCGCCACGCGCCCTCGGCGAGTCCATCGACCTCGTCGGCACCGGCACGCCGTGTGTGGTCACCGGCCGGGTCACGGACAGCACCGGCGCCCCGGTGCCGGGAGCCTCGGTCGACGTGTGGCAGTGCGACGACCACGGCTTCTACGACGTCCAGCAGCCGGGCGTGCAGCCGCAGGGCAACGGGCGCGGCCTGTTCACCGCCGACGCCCAGGGCGCGTTCCGGTTCCGGACGGTCGTGCCGAGCCACTACCCGATCCCGACGGACGGACCGGTCGGGCGACTGCTGACGGCCGCGCACCGGCACCCCTACCGTCCCGCGCACGTCCACCTCATGGTGGCGGCGCCGGGCTTCCGCACCCTGACCACGCACCTGTTCGTCGCGGGCAGCCCGTACCTGGACGGCGACGCGGTGTTCGCGGTGCGGCCGGGCCTGGTGGTCGACTTCGCCGAGGTCAGCGACGCGGCGCAGGCCGCCGTCCACGGCGTGGACACTCCGTTCCGGCACGCGGACGTCACCGTGCGGCTGGCCGGCCCGAAGGAGGCAACCCGATGACACCTTCCGTGGCACCGTCCGTCCACGAGGCGCTGCCGTCACGTGTCGTCTTCGGCGCGGGCGCACTGGCCGAGCTGCCCGCCGAGACGGCGCGGCTGCGCCTGCGGCGGGTGCTGGTGCTGAGCACCCCCGGCCGGGGCGCGCTGGCCGAGCAGGCCGCCGCGCTGCTCGGCGGGTCCGCCGCCGGGATCTTCGACGGTGCCCGGATGCACGTGCCCGTCGCCACCGTGACGGCCGCCGCCGAGGCCGCCCGCGCGGCGGCGGCCAACGGCTGCGTCGCGATCGGCGGCGGCTCGACCGTGGGCCTGGCCAAGGCGCTGTCACTGCGCCACGGCCTGCCGAGCGTCGCCGTTCCGACGACCTACGCCGGCTCGGAGCTCACCCCGATCTGGGGTCTGACCGAGAACGCCCGCAAGCAGACCGGCCGCGACCGCGCGGTGCTGCCGCGGACGGTGCTGTACGACCCGGAGCTGACGCTGGATCTGCCCGTCCCGGTGTCGGTGACCAGCGGTCTCAACGCCCTCGCCCACGCCGTCGAGGCGCTGTACGCGCCGGACGGCTCGCCGGTCGTCGCCGCGATGGCGGAGGCGGGCGCCCGCGACCTCGCCGCCGCGCTGCCCGCGCTGACGCGCGACCCGAAGGACCTCGCCACGCGCGCCCTGGCCCTCCAGGGCGCCTGGCTGTGCGGCGCGTGCCTGGGCACGACGACGATGGGCCTGCACCACAAGCTCTGCCACGTCCTGGGCGGCCTGCTGGACCTGCCGCACGCGGAGACCCACGCCGTGCTGCTGCCGTACGTCGCCGCCGTCAACCTCCCCGCCGCGCCCGCCGCCCGCGCCACGCTCTCCCGCGCCCTCGGCACGGACGACCCGGCCGCCGCGCTGCGCGCGCTGGCGCATTCGCTGGGGGCACCTACCTCGCTGCGTCAGCTGGGCGTCCGCGCGGAGGATCTGCCGAGGGTGGCCGAGGAGGTGCTGTCCGCGCCGTACGCGAACCCGCGGCCGGTGGGCCGTGAGGAGTTGGAGGTACTGCTCCGGCATGCCTGGGCAGGCGAGCAACCCTGAGAGCCCGCACATTTGTTCGCCTGACAAATCCGTTCGCCCGTACGGGGCCGGCTGCCTACCCTGACGGCCATGACCCTCGCCTACGCGATCAGACCCGAGCAGGTCCAGGACCATCCGGCGGTCCGCCGGGTGCAGGCGCTCGCCTTCGATGATCCGGACCACGTCCCCGATCTGGTCGAGGCGCTTCGGGGCGGAGCGGGAGGGATCGAGCCCGTCTCGCTCGTCGCCACCAGCCGTGACGAGGTTGTCGGGCACGTCATGCTCAGCGGCTGCCGTCTGGACTCCCAGCCCCGGCTGGTCGACGTCCTCAGCCTGTCGCCCCTCGGTGTCCACCCGGACCACCAGCGCCACGGAGTCGGCACCCAACTGGTCAGGGCAGCCCTGGAAGCAGCTGACGACCGCGGCGTACCGCTGGTCTTTCTGGAGGGTTCGCCGTCCTACTACGGGACGCTCGGTTTCGAGCGGGCCAGCGCGTGCGGATTCCGCTCACCTTCGCTGCGTATCCCGGATCCGGCGTTCCAGGTCGCGAGGCTGTCCTCGTACGAACCCTGGATGACCGGCACGTTCGTCTACTCCGAGGCGTTCTGGGCGAACGACTGCGTAGGGCTGCGCGACCCCGGGCTCTTCGCCCGGGTCGCCGCTCAGGACTGAGCCCTCACCGCGGACGCAGGGACACCGTGCGCCCGCGGTGGGTGCGACCTCAGGGCTGCGGCACGTACCGGACGGCGAGGGTCGCGGGCCGCGCGGTGGGGCTGCCCGGGGCCGGGGTGAACACGACCGTGCCGGTGCCCGCGCAGGGGAGGACCAGGGTGGTGGGGATCGCGGCCCTGACGGCGTAGAAGCCGAGGGTGACCGGCGTGGTGGTCGACGCCGCGCCGAAGCCCACCTCGATGTGGGTGGCGGCGCTGCCGGTGTAGCCGACGTCGGCGGTGCCGGCAGCGGGGGCGGGAAGGACGTCGACGGTCTGGCCGGAGAGGGGGTGGCCGGTCTCGCCCGGCGTCAGCGGGCCGAAGCAGGCCATCTGGATGGCCCCGTCGGTACCGGTGCCGTTGACCTGGCCGGTGAAGAACTGGTTCGGGCCGATCGGCGCGGGGTCGACGACCCCGTCGGCGTGGGCCGCTGGTGCGGCGACGAGGGCGAGGCCGGCCGCGATGCCGAGCGCGGACAGGGTGCGTAACCGAACTGCCATGACGTCCTCCCGAAGGCGCGGAGCGTGGGCGTCCGGGCCGGGCGCCCGACGGCCATGGTGGGGGTCGTGACCGGAACAGGGCAATGCCCGTGCGTTGAACAGTCCGCGACCGCGGCGCCACGCCGTCGTCGGGGGCCACTCGCCCTGCGGATCGGCCGCAGGCGCGGGAGACTGGGCTCTGTTGCAGCCGTCTTCCCCCGGAGGGTGATCCGCATGAGCCAGCAGAGCCCCGGCACCGACGACTCGATCCTCGCCCGGATCCACGAGCTCGTCAGCGAGGAGCGGGATCTGCGCGACCAGCTGTCGGCCCAGCGCATCGACGCCGACACCGAGCGCGACCGCCTCTCCGCGCTGGAGGCGCAACTGGACCAGTGCTGGGACCTGCTGCGCCAGCGCCGCGCCCGGATCGACGCGGGCCAGGACCCGGACGAGGCCCGGGTGCGGCCCGCCTCGGAGGTCGAGAACTACCTGTCCTAGCGCCTGCCCTCGGGCACGATGGTGCGTATGACGACGACACTGATCACCGGTGCCAACAAGGGCCTGGGCTTCGAGACGGCGCGGCGGCTCCTGGAACTGGGCCACACGGTCTACGTCGGCAGCCGGGACGCGGGGCGCGGCCAGGAGGCCGCAGAGCGGCTGGGCGCGCGCTTCGTGCAGCTGGACGTGACCGACGACGCCTCGGTGGAGGCCGCGGCCAAGAGCGTCGCGGCGGACGGCGGCCTGGACGTGCTGGTCAACAACGCCGGGATCGAGGTCTACGGGCCGGACGGCGGCATCGTCGGCGCGGCCGGGCTGACCGGCGAGGTGATGCACGCGGTGCTGGAGACCAACGTGGTCGGGCTGGTGCGGGTCACCCACGCGTTCCTGCCGTTGCTGGAGCGGTCGGCCGCTCCGGTCGTGGTGAACGTCAGCAGCGGGCTGGCCTCGGTCGCGTCGGTGGCCGACCCGACGCACCGGGTGCACGGCTATCCCGGCGTCGCCTACCCGGCGTCCAAGGCGGCGGTGAACATGGTGACGGTGCAGTTCGCCAAGGCGTTCCCCGCGATGCGGATCAACGCGGTCGAGCCGGGCCACACGGCCACCGATCTCAACCAGCACGCGGGCCGGCAGACGGTGGAGCAGGGCGCGGAGGTCATCGTGCGGATGGCCTCGGTCGGGCCCGGAGGCCCGACCGGCGGCTACTTCGACGCGAACGGCCCGCTCACCTGGTGAGGGGTTGCGTCAGAACCCCAGTTCCCCGAGGGCGCGGTCGAGCGTCGCGGTGAAGAAGTCGACCGCGTCGGCGTCGATGCACAGCGGCGGCTTGATCTTCAGGACGTTGAGGTGGTCGCCGGTCGGCTGGACGACGACGCCGAGGTCGAGCATGCGGTCGCACAGCTCCGCCGTCTCCTCGGTGGCGGGCTCCAACGTGGCGCGGTCGCGGACGAGTTCCAGACCGAGGTAGAGGCCGGAGCCGTGGACGGCGCCGACGAGCGGGTGGCGCTCGCCGAGCGCCGCCAGCCCGGCCTTGAGCCGGGCGCCGACGCGGACCGCGTTGCCCTGGAGGTCCTCGTCGCGCAGCACGTCGAGGACGGTGCTGCCGACCACCGAGGAGACGGGGCTGCCGCCGGTGGAGGAGAAGAAGTAGCCCTGGTCGCGGTAGCGTTCGGCGACCTCGCGGGAGGTGATGACCGCGCCGAGCGGGTGTCCGTTGCCCATGGCCTTGGCCACACAGACGATGTCGGGGACGACGCCCTGCTGCTCGAAGCCCCAGAACCAGTGGCCGAGCCGCCCGTAGCCGACCTGGACCTCGTCGGCGATCGCCAGCCCGCCGTGGCGGCGTACGGCGGCGTAGACCTGCTCCAGGTAGCCGTCGGGCAGGGCGACGCCGCCCGCGTTGCCGTACCAGGTCTCGCCGAGGAAGGCGCCCGGCGCCCGGCCGGAGGCGGCGAGTTCGTCGATGGCGCGGACCGCCTCGGGCGCGTAGCGGGCGGCCTCGGCGCCACGGTGGTGGCCTCGGTAGGAGTTGGGCGAGTCCACGGTGTGGACCCAGCTCGGGCGGGTCTCCAGGGCGTTGGGGTTGTCCTGGAGCGAGGTGGAGACGGCGTCGGAGGCGTAGGTCCAGCCGTGGTAGGCCTCACGCAGCGCCACCACGTCGTCCTGGCCGGTCGCGCCGATCGCCAGGCGGATCCCGAGATCCACGGCCTCGGAGCCGGAGTTGACCAGGAACACAGTGTCCAGGGGATCCGGCAGCAGCGCGGCGAGGCGCTCGGTGAACTCCACGACCGCGCCGTAGTGGAAGCGGGAGTTGGTGTTCAGGCGGCGCAACTGCCGTGTGACGGCCCGCTCGACGGCGGGGTGGGCGTGGCCGATCGCACTGACGTTGTTGACGATGTCGAGGTAGGCGCGGCCCTGGTCGGAGACCAGGTGGTGCCGCCAGCCGCGCTCGATGCGCGGGGGCGCGTCGTAGTAGTGGCCCTGCACGGAGGCGAAGGACGCGGCGCGGCGGGCCAGCAGGGCCGCGTCGCCGGTCGCGCGTCGGGTCGCGGCAGGCAGGCCGAGGAGCGGGGCGGGGTCGGCGGTCAGCGCGAGCCACCCGTCCGCGTACTCGGGCCGCACCAGCGCGGGCACGTCCGGCGCGTCCGCGCGGTGCAGGGCGACGTGCGCGCGGGCACCGGCGGGCAGCGCGAACAGCCGTTCCCCCGCGCGGACCTGGCCACCAATCGTGACCTCCGGCCGGGCGGCGTCCACTTCCAGACGGAGCGTCAGCTCACCGAGTGCGAGGTCGATGCCGCCCGGCTCAGCGCGCAGCACTGTCGCGTCCGCGGGGGCCTGGAGCACGGCGTCGCGGCCGAAGCGCAGTTCCGTGCCGGTGGCGACGGTGGCCGGGGAGCTGGCGGCGAGCATCCGTGAACGGCTGAGCCGGGCCTGGGCGTAGGGGGCGACGACCAGGGCCGCGCCGTCGCCGAGCAGGTCGCCGGCGAGCCGGTCCTCCAGTCCGGGCTCCAGCCAGGCGCCGTGGTCCATGGCGTCGGCATCGACGGTGAGGTCGAGCAGGGCGATGTCCGCGGGCTTGAGGTCCGCGACGAGCGGGGCGGCCGGGATCGGCGCCGGGTGGGCAACGGCCAGGCCGAGGTGGTCGAGCAGCAGCCCGGTCATGACCTGCGTCGGCACGCTCACGGCCTGCTCGAAGATCCGCCACTCGCGCTCCAGCGCGGCACGCACGTAGGCGTTCTGCTCGCCGTCGATCGCGGCCTGCTGGCGTCCGCTGGCGACGAGCGTGGCGGCGCGCAGCACGACCAGCGGCCACAGCGCGCTCGCCTCGGCGGAGCTGAGCGGCCGCTCGGCGTGGAAGGCGGCGACGGCGGGCAGCACGTCGTGCGGCTCCGTGCCGTCGTGGTGCAGGAGGGAGGAGAGCGGGATCGCCAGCTCTCCGACTGCCCAACTGGTGGCCAGGTCACCGAAGTCGATGATGCCGTCCGGCAGCGGGATCCGCTCGCCACCGGCCGCGACGACGTTGTCGTCCGTGAGGTCCATGTGGACGGCCTGGAGCGGCAGCTCGGCCCGCACGGCGTCCAGTCGCCGCGACGCGTCCGCGGCGGCCTCGGTGACGGCGGCGCGCTGGGCGGGGTCGGCGACGTGCGGCAGCAGCAGCGCGAGCACGCGCTCGGCGTGGCGGGGGTCCCACTGCAGCACACGGTCGAGGCCGGGGTGGGCGAACTCCCGCAGGGTGGTGCTGACCTGTCCGGCGATCCGTCCCATCGCGGCGACGGCACGCGGCGGCAGATGGCGCGGGCCGGTGAGCGTGCCGCCGGGCAGATGCCGCAGCAGCCGCGCCACGACCGGCCCGCTCGCACTCCCGACGACGGCGGCCCGCCGCGTGCCGTCCTCGTGCCGCAGCACGCTGGCGACCCGCAGCCCGGGGTGGGCTGCGGCGATCCGGTCCGCGGCCTCGTCCTGCGCCTCGACCTCGGCGGCGCCGAACGCCGGGTTCGCGATCTTCAGCACGGCGAGGATCTCGTGGCCCTCCCCACGCACCAGGAAGTTCGCGTCCTGCTGACTGCCGAGCCCCTCGACCCACCCGTCCATCCCGAGCCCGGCAGCGATCCGCCGCGCCTCGTCATCACTGATCTGCGGCGCGGGCAGTGCCTCGTGGGAGAAGAAGTCGACCGTCATGCGGACCACCCTACAGCTCGTTCACGCGCAAGGCGAGGTCAAGACGATCGAATCGATTGCCATCGCAACTGATTCGATCGGCTACCCGCGGGCGAGGATCACCTCCGGCACATGGAAGGGCTCGCCGCACTCGGCCCCGGGCCGGCGGCGGCCTGCTCCAGCAGATCGGGGATGGGTCGCCGGGCCGTAGGCATGGTGAAGCTTGCTCCAGTCCGTCATGCTGCGATCCAACCAGGTGGCCGACGGGCCCTCGTCGCAAGGACGGGAGAGAAGCCGTGTCTGTTCCCTACGTCTTCGAGCCGGCGCGGCTCGGTCCGGTGGCCCTGCGGAACCGGATCATCAAGGCCGCCACCTTCGAGGGGGTGACCCGGGACGCGCTGGTGTCGGACGAGCTGATCGCGTTCCACCGCCGGCATGCTGCCGGCGGCGTGGCGATGACGACCGTCGCCTACTGCGCCGTCGCGCCCGAGGGGCGGACGGAGCGGCGGCAGATCTGGATGCGGCCCGAGGCGGTCCCCGGGCTCCGGCGGCTCACGGAGGCGGTGCACGCGGAGGGCGCGGCGGTGTCCGCGCAGATCGGGCACGCCGGGCCGGTCGCGGACGGGCGGTCGAACCGGCTGCCGGCGCTCGCGGCGTCGGGGTCGTTCAGCCCGCAGTCGCGGGCGCGCGTGCGGGCGGCGACGCGGGAGGACATCGCGCGGATCACCCGCGCCCACGCGGACGCGGCGCTGCTGGCGGCCGAGTCGGGCTTCGACGCGGTCGAGGTGCACCTCGGGCACAACTACTTCGCCAGTTCCTTCCTCAGCCCCCGGCTGAACCGGCGCCGCGACGAGTACGGCGGCGCGCTCCCCGCCCGCGCCCGCGTCGCCCGCGAGGTCTGCCGGGCGGTGCGTGACGCCGTCGGGGACCGGATCGCCATCCTCGCCAAGCTGAACATGGACGACGGCGTGCCGGGCGGCCTCTGGCTGGACGAGAGCGTGCAGGTCGCGCGGTGGATCGAGGCGGACGGCAGCGTCGACGCGCTGGAGCTGACCGCGGGGAGCTCCCTGCTCAACCCCATGTACCTGTTCCGCGGCGAGGCGCCCCTGCGCGAGTTCGCCGCCGCGATGCCGCAGCCGCTGCGGCTCGGTGTGCGCCTGGCCGGCGGCCGGTTCCTGCGCGCCTACCCGTACCAGGAGGCGTTCCTGCTGGACAGCGCGCTCCAGTTCCGCGCGGCGCTGAAGCTTCCGCTGGTGCTGCTCGGCGGCGTCACGAGGCGCGCGACGATGGACCGGGCGATGACCGAGGGCTTCGAGTTCGTCGCGATGGCCCGGGCACTGCTGCGCGAACCGGACCTGCCCAACCGGCTGCGCGAACGCCCGGAGACGCCGTCGCTGTGCGTGCACTGCAACAAGTGCATGCCGACGATCTACACCGGCACGCGCTGCGTGCTGGCCTCCCCGCCCGCGGAGCAGTCGTCACAGGGCCGGAGGCCGTAGCAGGTCCCAGCGGCGGTCCGCCTCCAGTTGGGCGGCGAGCGAGATCAGGCGCGCCTCGGACGCGTACGGCCCGAGCAGCTGGCAGCCGATCGGCAGCCCGCCCGTGGTGAAGCCGGCCGGGACGTTGACGCCGGGCCAGCCCACGACGTTCCACGGCCACGCGTACGGGCAGGTGGTGATCATGGCACGGTCCATCGCACCCGGGCCGAGGTCGTCGGTGGAGCCCACGCGCGGGGGCGGTGCGGCCGTGGTGGGGGTGAGCAGCACGTCGACGGTGTCGAAGACGGCGCCGATCCGGCGCTGCAACGGCGCCTCCGCCGCGCGGGCGAGGCGCAGCAGCGGGCCGTCGAGCAGCGCGCCGCGCCGGATGTTCACGCGCGTACGCGGGTCGAGCAGCGCCGGGTCCGGCACCCGCCGCGCCCAGGCGCGGACGCCCGCGAGGGCGCGCGGCAGCTGCGCCGGGCCGACGAGGCCGTACCGGGGTTCGACCTCCACCACCTCGTGGCCCAGCCGGGCCAGGCTCTCGGCCAGGGCGAGCGTGGCCGCGCGGATCTCCGGGTCGAGGCGCAGCGGGTGGATGGCGAAGGCGGTGCCGAAGGAGAGGCCGATCCGCAGGCGGCCCGGGTCGCGCCCGGCGGCCGGCAGGAACGTCACCGGGTCGGGCCGGTGCAGGTCCCCCGGCGCGCTGCCGGACGCGACGTCGAGCAGTAGGGCCGCGTCGGCGACGGTGCGGGCCAGCGGCCCGAACACGGTCAGGCCGTGGAACGGCTCGGGTTCCGGCCAGGCGGAGATGCGGCCGCGCTGCGGCTTGATGCCGACGAGGTTCGTCCACGCGGCCGGGATGCGTACCGAGCCCGCCCCGTCGGAACCGACCGCCGCGGGCACCACCCCCGCCGCGACCGCGGCGGCGGCACCGCCGGAGGAGCCACCGGGGGTGCGGTCGAGGTCCCACGGGTTGCGGGTGACGCCGAAGCCCCGGCCCTCGGTGAAGGCCCACTGGCCGATCTCGGGGGTGTTGGACTTCCCGACGATCACCGCGCCGGCGGCGCGCAGGCGCCGCACGACCTCCCCGTCCTCCCGCGCGACCGGGAACACTCCGGCGCAGCCGAACGCGGTCGGCTCGCCCGCGACCTCGGTGTCGTCCTTGACCGCCACCGGCACACCCAGCAACGGCAGCCGCTCCCCCGCCGCGAGCCGCCGGTCCGCCTGCTCCGCCTCCGCCGACGCGGCCTCGGCGCGGACCCTGCGGAAGGCGTTGAGCGTCGGCTGCGTCTCCTCGATCCGCGCGAGCGAGTGCGCGACGGCGGCGCGGGAGGTGAGGTGACCGTCCCTCAGCAGGGCGGCGAGATCGGCCAGTCCGTACGAGGCGCGGTCCGCGTTCGCGTGCGCGTGCGCGTGAGTCATGGTGGACGGTCGCCTTCCGGCACGAGGGGTGATTACTACCGAACAGTAACGGGACGGGCGGCGGAGCGTCAGGAACACGGCAGAACCGGCGCCGCGACACGGGCCACGACCGCGGCACGGGGCACGGGGCACGGGGCCACAACCGCGGCGCGGGGCACGGGGCACGGGGCACGGGGGCCACGACCGCGGCACGGGGGCACGGGGGGGCACGGGGGCACGGGGGGGCACGGGGCGCGGGCAGCACAGCCGCAGGCGGGGCCCGGACGAGAGGAGCCCGGACGAGACCGGAACGCACCGCGCGGGGCCTGGCGGCGGGACGGCGCGTGGGGGGAGCGGGCTGTCGGGCCGGGGACTTCCGGGGCGGGGACTTCGGGGCCGGGGACTTCCGGGGCGGGGACTTCCGGCCGGGGCCGGGTTAGGCTCGGGCGCATGAGTGATCGTCTGGCGGTGGGACTGGTCGGGGCCGGGCCGTGGGCCGGGATGGCGCATGCGCCCGCGTTGGCTGGCGGTGAGGCGACGCAGCTCGCCGGAGTGTGGGCGCGCCGGCCCGAGGCAGCCGCGGAGGTGGCGGCGCCGCACGGCGCGCCCGTGTTCACGCGGCTGGAAGAGCTGTTCGACGCCTGCGAGGCGGTCGCATTCTGCGTCCCGCCGGACGTCCAGGCCGAGTTGGCGCTGCGTGCCGTCCGCGCCGGAAAGGCGGTCCTGCTGGAGAAGCCGCTCGCGCTGGACCTGGACGCCGCACGGCGCCTCGCCGACGCCGTCGCCGAGGCGGGCGTCGTCTCGCAGATGGTGCTGACCGCCCGCTACGCCGCGTCCACGCGGGACTTCCTGGCGCGCGTCCCCGCGCTCGAACCGCTGGGCGGGACGGCGTCGTTCGCGGGCGCGCTGCGCGAGAGCCCGTTCGCGACGCCCTGGCGACTGGAGCGCGGCGCGCTGCTGGACCTCGGCCCGCACCTGGTGGACCTGCTCGACGCCGCGCTCGGCCGCGTCGTCGGGGTCCGGGCGCAGGGCGACCCGCTCGGCTGGGTGGCGCTGACGCTGGAGCACGAGAGCGGCGCGCTCAGCCAGGCCGCGATGACGGCGTTCGCGGGCGGCACCCTGCCGCTCCCCCGGGTCGAGGTGTTCGGCGCGCGCGGTCACGCCCGGCTCACCTGGCCGGATCAGCTGGAGGAGCCGTTCGCCGCCCTGACGGCGGAGTTCGCACAGGCGGTGCGGGGCGGCGCGGGCCACCCGCTGGACGCCGCGCACGGGCTGCGCCTGCAGGAGATCGTGGCCGACGCGGAGGCCCAACTCCGGAGGTGACTGCCGTGGGCGGGGCCCGGGGGCCGGCCCCCCCGCCCCCCCCCCCCCCCCGGCCCCCCCCCGCCCCCCCCCCGGGGGGGGCCCCGGGGGGGGGGGGGCGGGGCCCGCGGGGGGGGGGGGGGGGGCCGCGGGGGGGGGGGGGGGGGGGGGGGGGGGGGGGGGGGGGGGGGGCCCCCCCGCCCCCCCCCCCCGGGGGGGGGGGGGGGGGGGGGGCGCCCCCCCGCCCCCCCCCCACGACGACGGATCAGACCTGCGGACCCGCCGGGTCACCCATCAGGCGCGGCGCCAGGTGCGGGGCGGTGTTCCCCGGGCCCGACGGCGTGGGCGTGGGCTGCCACGGGCCGTGCAGCAGCTCCTGCTCCAGCGTCCAGGTCCACACCTCGGCCAGCGCGTTCGGCACCAGCTGGACCAGGTGCGAGGGCGCGAAGTAGTGGTAGCCGTAGTCGATGCGGGCGTGGTTGTGCCCGTCGACGAGCGGCTCGCTGGTGGGCGTCTGGGCGGTGACGACGAGCCCGGTGTGGCTCTTGGTGCCGTCCGGGCCCGCGTAGGTGACCACGACGTCGCCCGGCTGCGCGAGCTCCGGGTGGTCGCCGAGGTCGACACCGATGCCGCTGTCGTGGAGGTAGTCGGCGAGGTTGTGGTACTGCGGCAGGTCCGAGATCAGCAGCAGGTCGTAGACCTCGCCGTTGGGGGCGTGGTACGTGAAGTAGTCGTTCTGCGGGGCGTCGGGCGACAGACCCGGTATCAGGCCGGCCGCGGCCAGCGAGCGGGCGACGAACTCGGCGCACTGGTAGTTCGGCTGGTCGGCACCGAAGGCAACGGGCGTGCTGTCGTTCCACGCGGTCCAGTTCCAGTGCGCGTCGGCGTAACGCACCTCGGCGTCACGCATCAGCGTGTCGACCGGGGACGGGTCCTGCGCGGCGGAGTGGACCTTGGACGCCTTCGGCGCCTTCGCCGTGGCGGCGAACGCGGGAGCGGCCAGAACGGGCGCGGCGCCGAGCGCGAGCGCGGCGACGAACGCGGTCACGCCGAGGCGGCGTCCGATGGTGTGGCTCATGGGTTTCCCTCGCGGGTGGTGACGTCCCGCGCGGCGGGGAGACGGCCGCGCGCGGGCGGACGCCTGGTCGATCACGTTCCCCCCATGAGCATGACTACCTCACGGGGCCCAGGCGTTGCGTCGGGACACGCGTCCGGAGGTGTGGGTTGGGTAAGTAGACGGATCATCAGATTCCGCGCCGGGGCCGGAGCCACGCGGGGCGCACAGCGGCGCGGGTGGCACGAGGGGCGGGGACCCGGGTGGCGCGGGCCCCAGACGAGCCCGAGCGAGGGCGCGCCGCACGGGCGCCCAACGGCCCGCCAGCGGCTCGGGGCCCACGGCGGCGCGGGTAGCACCGTGGCGTGGGCACAGACGAGCCCGAGCGAGGGCGCGCCGCACGGGCGCCCAACGGCCCGCCAGCGGCTCGGGGCCCACGGCGGCGCGGGTGGCATCGTAGCGTGGGCACAGACGAGCCCGAGCGAGGGCGCGCGGCACCGGCGGCCAACGGCCCGCCAGCGGCTCGGGCGACGCGGGGAATGCAAAAGGCCGGGTGGTATGGGCCGCAGACGAGCCCGAGCGGGGGCGCGGGGAACTCGGGGGCAGGTGGCATGGGCCGCAGACGAGCCCGAGCGGGGGCGCGGGGAACTCGGGGGCAGGTGGTATGGGCCGCAGACGAGCCCGAGCGGGGGCGCGCCGCACGGGCGGCCAACGGCCCGGTCGAGCAGTGCGAGCCCCGGCCTCGCCGGCAGCGCGAGCACGCTCAGGCAGCAAGGGCAGCAGGGGAGGCAGCCGAGCAGCGCCGGCGCGACGGCAAGCCGCGCAGCCAAGCAGCGCGAGCGCCGGCGGACCCGCCCGGGCGCGGGCACCGGCCCGCTGGGGCTCAGAGTGCCATCGGGCGGTCCGTCGGGGCCACCGGGAGCGGGAGGGTGGTGGTGCCGTCGGGGTTGAGGTAGGCGTCGACGCAGGCGGCCGCTGCGCGGCCTTCGGCGATCGCCCAGACGACCAGGGACTGGCCCCGCCCCGCGTCGCCCGCGACGAAGACGCCGGGGCGGCCGCCCGCGTAGTGGGCGTCGCGGGCGAAGGCGCCGGTCGGGGTGGTGCGGAGGGCGAACGGCGCGGTGAGGCCACCGGGTTCGGGTCCCGTGAAGCCGAGGGCGAGCAGGACCAGGTCGACCGGGATCACCCGCTCCGTGCCGGGCAGCGCACGGCGCGTGCCGGCCTCCGCGTCGGCCAGGCGCAGCGCGGTCACCCGGCCCTGCGCGTCGCCGTCGAAGCTGACCGTCGCGGCGGAGTAGACGCGCACGTCGCGCAGCGCGTCCTCGCCGGGAAGGCCCGTGCGGTCACCGGCCTGCACCGCACCGTCGCGGACCAGTTGGCCGCCCTCCTGGTGGGCGGGGCTGACCCGGTGCACCCGCGCGTGGACGGGCCAGGGCTCGTTCGCGGCACGCTCGACGCCGGGCTGCGGCTTGATGTCGAGCTGCACGACGGACGCAGCGCCCTGCCGCAGCGCGGTGCCGAGGCAGTCGGCGCCGGTGTCGCCGCCACCGATGATCACCACGTGCCGGCCCGCAGCGCTGATCGGCGGGTGCGCGTAGTCGCCCTCCTGCACCCGGTTGGCCTGCGTGAGGTAGGTCATCGCCTGGTGTACGCCCGCCAGCTCCCGCCCGGTGACGGGGAGTTCGCGCGCGGCGGTGGCGCCGACGGCAATCACGACGGCGTCGTGGCGGGTCAGCAGGGCTCCCGCGCCCGCCGCGCCGCCGATGTCCGCTCCCGTGCGGAACCGCGTTCCCTCGGCGACGAGTTGGGCCAGGCGGCGGTCGAGCAGCGCCTTGTCCATCTTGAACGCGGGGATGCCGTAGCGCAGCAACCCGCCGGGCCGGTCGTCGCGCTCGTAGACCACGACGGTGTGGCCCGCGCGCGTCAGCTGCTGGGCGCAGGCGAGCCCGGCCGGGCCGGAGCCGACCACGGCGACGCTGCGCCCGCTGTGCCGCTCCGGCGGCCTCGGGCACTCCCACGCCTCCTCCCACGCACGGACAGCGACCGCCGCCTCGATCGCCTTGATCGTCACGGGCGCATCGTCGATGCCGAGCACGCACCCGCTCTCGCAGGGCGCGGGGCACAGGAATCCGGTGAACTCGGGGAAGTTGTTGGTCGCGTGCAGCCGCTCGGCGGCGTCGCGCCAGTCGTCCCTGGCCACCAGGGCGTTCCACTCCGGGATGAGGTTCCCCAGCGGGCAGGCGCTGTGGCAGAAGGGGATGCCGCAGTCCATGCAGCGGCTCGCCTGGTCCGCGACGATCGGCAGCAGCCGCCGGGTCGCGTGCACCTCGCCCCAGTCCCCGACCCGCTCCGCGACCGGCCGCAGTGGCCAGTCCTGGCGCGGGGTGCGCAGGAAGTCCCAGTTGTCGAGGGCCCTGTTGTCGGCCATGAGGAGCTCCGTTCACCGGCGCGCGGTTGCTCCCTCCCAGCTCAACGGTAGGACCGGGGCTCCCGGGTCGGCAAAGCGGCGAGCACTCGCTCTTGTCATGACGACGCCACTGCTCAATACTGCGCAATGCAGCGCGAACGAGGTCTAGACCGCGCATATTCGCTCAGCATCTCACCGTCTCACCGTCATGCACCACCTCCCCTCCACAGTCCGGGCAGGCAGGCCATGCGCATACTCAAGCTCCTCGGCACGGCGGCACTCGCCGCGGCCCTCGGTTTCGGCGTCGCCCCGGCGCCCGAGGCCGCGGCCACCACCAAGGCGGCCACGACCACCCCGCAGACGGTCCCGGCCCTCCAGCAGTGGACGGCCGGGACCGGCTCGTTCAGCTGGGGCGCCGCCTCGCGGGTGGTCGTGGATCCGGCCTACGCGTCGCAGCTCACCGCGGACGCCACCACCTTCGCGACCGACCTGTCGGCCCTGGAGGGCCGCACCGTCGCCGTCGCCCAGGGGGCTCCCTCGGCCGGGGACGTCGAACTCACCCTCGGCGCTGCCTCGTTGCCCGCCGAGGGCTACCAGATGACCGTCGGGTCGAGCGTGGTGATCTCCGGCTCGACGACGACCGGCGAGTTCTGGGGCACCCGGACCGTACTCCAACTCCTGCACCAGGGGCCGACGATCGCGGCGGGCACCGCGCGCGACTGGCCGGTCAAGCAGGAGCGCGGCCTGATGATCGACACCGGGCGGAACTTCTTCCCCACCGCCTGGGTCGAGAACGAGATCCGCGACATGTCCTACCTGAAGCTGAACTACCTGCACCTGCACCTGTCCGACACCTTCGGCTTCCGGCTGGAGAGCAGCACGCACCCCGAGATCACCTCGCCGCAGCACTACTCCAAGCAGGACATCGCGAACATCATCGCGCTCGCCGCGCAGTACCACGTGATGGTCGTGCCGGAGATCGACATGCCGGGCCACATGGACGCGATCCTGAGCGGCGAGCTCTCCATCGGCAAGGACTACCGGCTCAAGGACAGTTCGGGGAACGTCAGCAGCAGCTACATCGACCTGACCATCCCCGGAGCGCGCCAGCTGATCAGTGACCTGATCAAGGAGTACGAGCCGCTGTTCACCAACTCGCCCTACTGGCACCTCGGCGCGGACGAGTACGTCACCAACTACAGCGCCTACCCGCAGCTGCTCAGCTACGCCCAGCAGAACTACGGCGCCAAAGCCACCGCCAAGGACACCTTCTACGGCTTCGTCAACTGGGCCGACTCGCTGGTGCGGGCCGGCGGCAAGACGATGCGGATGTGGAACGACGGCATCGACGCCGGGGACGGGACGCTCACCCCGAACCCCGACATCGTCGTCGAGTACTGGTACAACTACGGCGAAACCCCGCAGCAGCTGATCGACGCCGGGCACACGGTCGCCAACGAGTCCTGGACGCCCACGTACTACGTCTACGGGGGCGCGAAGCCCGACACGACGTGGATGTACGAGTCGTGGAACCCCGACCTGTTCCAGGGCTCGAACACGATCAACGACGCGAGCAGGAACCTGGGATCGCTGATCCACGTCTGGTGCGACACCCCGACGGCGGAGACCGTCGACCAGACCGCCGCGAACCTGAAGTACCCGCTGCGGGATCTGGCGCAGATGGTCTGGGGCTCACCGAAGCTCGTCCCCACCTACGCCGCGTTCGCCCCGATCATGGACGCGATCGGGCGCAACCCGCTCTGGGTCGGCCCGACGATCGCGGGCGACCTGGCCCAGGGCAGGCCGACCACCGCGTCCAGCGTGGAGACGGCGGACTTCCCGGCCGCGAACGCCACCGACGGCGACACGACCACCCGCTGGTCGAGCCAGTACACCGACCCGACCTGGCTCCAGGTCGACCTCGGCTCGGTGCGGACCGTGAACCGCGTGGTGCTGGCGTGGGAGGCAGCGTACGGCAAGAACTACCTGATCCAGATGTCGAACGACGGCACCACCTGGACGACGGTGTCCACGCGGACCAACGGCACCGGCGGCACCGAGACGCTGGCGGGCTTCACCGGCACCGGCCGCTACATCCGGATGTACGGCACCGCCCGCGGCACCCAGTACGGCTACTCCCTCTACGAGTTCGAGGTCTTCGACGACGCCACCCCGAGCCTGAACGGCACGCACACGCTCACCACCTCCGGCCAGGCCCTGGACGACCCGGCGAGCTCCACCTCGACGGGCACGCAGCTGATCACCTGGGCCCTGCACGGCGGCGCCAACCAGCAGTGGACCTTCACCGAGCAGGCCGACGGCTCCTACCAGCTGACCAACGGCGCCTCCGGCCTCTGCCTCGACGACAGCGGCGGCTCGGCGGCCGCGGGCAACCCGGTCATCCAGTGGACCTGCACGGGCAACGCCAACCAGCACTGGCAGGTCGCGCCGCTGAGCGGCGGCGGCTACACGCTCACCAACGTCGCGAGCTCCCTGTTGCTGACCACCGCGTCGACGGCGAACAACGCCCCCGTCACGCAACAGCCCGACACCGCCTCCCCACTGCAGCACTGGACCGTCACCTGACCTGAAACCACCGTCAGGGAGACCGGTTGACCCGATGACGCGGTGCCGCTGCACTGTCCTGCGGCACCGCGTCATCGATGCTCCGCTTCCCCGGCCCCCGAGCGGCCGCGCATTCCTCGACTCCCTGCCCGAAGCCCCGAATCCCAGCATGCGGCCGGGGGTAGTTACATCAGATTGATTAATCTATTGTAAGTATTCATGGAAGCCACTCCCCCCTCCGACCACGCACACGAGCTGGCCGTGTCCCTGCGGCTGGCCGTGGGCCGGATCGCCCGGACCCTGCGGCAGGCCCACGCCGTCGGCGACCAGACGCTGTCCGAGGTCTCGGTCATCTCCCGGCTCGACCGGGACGGCCCGATGTCGCCCACCGTGCTGGCCGGGCTGGAGCGGGTGCGCCCGCAGGCAATGGCCACCACGCTGGCCGGGCTGGAGGCGCGTGGACTGGTCGGGCGCCGGCCGGACGCGACCGACGGCCGGCGCCAGCTGATCTCGCTCACCGAGCAGGGGCTGCACTTCCTGACCGACCGCCGCTCGGCCTCCCTGGACCGGCTCACGGCGGCGGTGGGCGCATCCCTGGACGCGGACGAGCAGCGGCGGCTGCTGGAGACCATGCCCCTTCTCGAGCGCATCGCGGAGCAGCTGTGATACCCGGCCAGGCCCTCGGCGCGGCAGGAGCGACCGCCGCGCGCAGCGACCGCTACAAGTGGGTCGCGCTGTCCAACACCACGCTCGGCGTGCTGATCGCGACGGTGGACGCCTCCATCGTGATCATCTCGCTGCCCGCGATCTTCCGCGGCATCGGTCTCGACCCGCTCTCCCCCGGCAACATCGGCTACCTGCTGTGGATGATGCTCGGCTACACCCTGGTGACCGCCGTCCTGGTGGTCGCGCTGGGACGCCTCGGCGACATGTTCGGCCGGGTGCGGATGTACAACATCGGCTTCATGATCTTCTCGGTCGCCTCGCTCGCGCTCTCCCTCGATCCCCTGCACGCCGGGGCCGGGGCGCTGTGGCTGATCGGGTTCCGGATCGTCCAGGCCGTCGGCGGCTCGATGCTGACCGCCAACTCCGCCGCGATCCTCACCGACGCCTTCCCCACGCGGCAGCGCGGCATGGCGCTCGGGATCAACCAGATCACCGCGCTGGCCGGGATGTTCCTCGGGCTGCTGGCGGGTGGCGTGCTCGCCGCGATCGACTGGCGCGCGGTGTTCTGGGTGAGCGTCCCGATCGGCGTCGTCGGCACCTTCTGGTCCTACCGCAGCCTGCGCGAGGTCGGCACGCGTCGGCCGGGCCGGATCGACTGGATCGGCAACCTCACCTTCACCGCCGGTGCCGCCTGCCTGCTCGCCGCCGTCACCTACGGTATCCAGCCCTACGGCGGCCACTCGACGGGCTGGACCAACCCGTGGGTCATCGCCGGACTGACCGGCGGCGTGGCGCTGCTCGCCGCGTTCTGCCTCGCCGAGACCCGGGTCGCCGATCCGATGTTCGAGCTGGGGCTGTTCCGCATCCGCGCGTTCGCGGCGGGGAACATCGCCGCGCTGCTCATCGCGATCGCGCGCGGCGGCATGCAGTTCATGCTGATCGTCTGGCTCCAGGGCATCTGGCTGCCGCTGCACGGCTACAGCTTCGAGTCGACGCCGCTGTGGGCGGGCATTTTCATGCTGCCGCTGACCGTCGGCTTCCTGGTGGGCGGCCCGGCCTCCGGCTGGCTGTCCGACCGCCACGGCCCCCGGCTCTTCGCGACCACCGGCCTGGTGCTCGTCGCCGTCTCGTTCCTCGGGCTCGTCGCGCTGCCGGTGGACTTCTCCTACCCGGCGTTCGCGGCGCTGCTGTTCGTCAGCGGGCTCGGACAGGGAATGTTCTCCGCGCCCAACACCTCCTCCATCATGGGCAGCGTCCCGCCGGGGCGACGCGGGGTGGCCTCCGGCATGCGGTCCACCTTCCAGAACTCCGGCTCGGCGCTCTCCATCGGCCTGTTCTTCTCGCTGATGGTCGTCGGCCTGTCCGGCACGCTCCCGCACACCCTCAGCAGCGGTCTACAGGCACAGGGCGTCCCGGCGGGGACCGCGGCGCACATCGCCTCGCTGCCGCCGGTCAGCACGCTGTTCGCGACCTTCCTCGGCAGCAACCCGATCGGCCACCTGCTCGGCCCGAGCGGCGTCCTGCACACGCTCCCCGCGCACGCCGCCGCCACGCTGACCGGCAACCGCTTCTTCCCCGAGCTGGTCTCCGGTCCGTTCCACCACGGCCTGGTCACGGTCTTCGGCGCGGCCGCGGCGATGTCCGTCGTCGCGGCGCTCGCCTCGCTGCTGCGTGGCAGTTCCGCGGGCTCACCGACCCCTGACCCGGCTCTCGGCTCGGAGCCGGGTCAGGCTTCCCCCCGGTCGCGGGAGGGCACCCGGTAGTGGAGGTGGACGACGCCGCTGCGGAAGCGGCGTTCGGCCAGCAGTTCCAGGTGGACGCGGTAGCCCTCGGGCAGGACGGGCTTGCCGCCGCCGAGCACGATCGGCTTCAGGAAGAGGTGGCACTCGTCCACCAGCCCGGCCTCCAGCGCGGCGGCGGCGATCCCAGCGCCCCCGACGGTGAGGTCGGCCTTGGCCGACTCCTTGAGCGCCCGGATCACCGCCGGGTCGAACTCCCGCTCGATCCGGGTGCGCTCGGTCGTCGCCTCCGTCAGCGTGCGGGAGTGGACGATCTTCTCGGCCGACCGCCAGATCGTCGCGAAGTCCTGGGTGAGCCCCGGTTGGTCATCGTCAGCGAAGACCTCCTCCCAGGGCGCCATCGTCTCGTACATCCGGCGGCCGTAGAGGTAGGTGCCGATCGGGCGTTCGAGGTCGTTGATGAAGGCGTGGACCTCGTCGTCCGGCGCCGCCCAGTCGATCCTGCCCTCCGCGTCCTCGACGTACCCGTCGAGGGACGCGATCGCGGAGTAGACCAGCCTGGCCATGCGACCTCCACCGTCTGCGCGGACACTTCCCTGACTGCGATCCTGCGGCACCACCTGTTCTACCTCAGGCGGCCCCGCCGATCCGCGCACCGCGCGGATCGGCGGGGCCGTGCGGGTCAGTACTGCGTCGTCACGGTGACGCCGCTGAAGTCGGTGTTCGCGTAGAGGCTGACGTACCGGTAGCCGGCCGTCGTGTTGGTGACGGTCAGGTTCTGCGCGGTGCCGGCGTTCGTGGACGAGGCCGTGTAGGCGCTGGGTGTGGCCCAGCCGTTCGGGTTGTAGTAGAGCGAGGCGCTGCCGGTGCCGCCGGTCGAGGAGACCGTCAGCGTCGTGGTGCCCGCGGGCAGCCAGAGGTAGAAGTAGTCGAGGTTGCCGGCCGTCTCGGCCTGGCCGGTGCGCGAGCAGTTCTGGCCCAGGACCCGGGTGTCGGCGCCGGGGCAGGCAGGCAGGGTGACCGGCTGGGCGCAGGCGCCCGCGGCACAGGCCGTCAGCCAGGAGTCGAAGTCGGCGTCGTAGCGGGTGCCCACGCCGTTGTAGACCGCGTAGCCGCCCGCGTAGTCACCGGTGCGGAAGTGGCCGAGCATGCTGTAGACGTCCTGGGGGTGCTTCTCCAGCATGTAGCGGACGGCAAGGTAGCCCCACGGGTAGGTGCGGGTGGTGTCGCTGTTGGCGTAGGTGCTCTGGAAGAGCGTGCTCAGCGCGTAGGTGTGCTTGGCCGCCTCGGACACCGCCTCGTCGTCGGTGATGCCGCGGTAGGTGTAGGAGTCGTACTCCGCGACACCCTCGATCCACCAGATGTCGGGGACGGTGGTCTGCTGGGTGAAGTCGCCCTTCATGTCGTAGCGGGCGTCCAGCACGTGGGTGTACTCGTGGTTGAGGTTCCAGATGCCGGCCACGAAGCCGTCGTCGGGGCTCTTGATGTACATGATCGACATCGGCTGGTTGTTCGGGTCGGTCGGGTCACCGGTGAGCGTGATGCCGCCGTTGTTCGTGTCGACGCCGTAGATCGCGCCCGCGTAGGTCGCGTAGTCGTCGCGGCTGGCGAAGACCACCAGCTTGACCGAGTTCTCGTACTGGCCGGGTATCGGGCCGTTGTCCTTGACCACGTTGTGGAAGAAGGCGTCCTCGTTCAGCACGCTGGTGCACGCCGCGGCCAGTTGGGCGTCGGTCAGCGACTGGGCCACGATGGTGTGGGTGGCGTCGCAGGCGTGGGTGATCGGCAGGGCGGCGGCGGTGAGCTGGGCCACCAGGTTGCAGGTGCCGTAGTAGCCGCAGTTCGCCGCGTCGTTGGCGTTCTCCTGCGAGGCCACGGCCACCCACAGCGGCGCGGTCGGGCCGGTGATCGCCGACGCGGCCAGCAGGCCCTTGACCTCCGGACGCACCTGCGCCTGAAGGGCCGTCAGGCCGACGAAGTGAGCCAGGTCGGTGCCGGAGTTGGCCTCCAGGTAGGAATCGTCGCCGCCGAGCAGGCCGGTGTGGCTGAGCGCGAAGGAGTCGAGGGTGGTGAGGACGCTCGGGTCGGCGGTCACCGCGCTGACGAAGTTCGTGTCCCAGAAGCCGCGCCACAGCGGGGTCATGACGTCGTTGACGGCCGGGGTCATGGTGTTGGTGGCGTCGTAGCTCGTCGCGTCGAAGGCGCCGAGGATCTTCTTGTAGGTGTTCAGGTAGTGCGCCTGGTCGTTGGCGCTGTCGGTGAGGATCACCACGTCGCCCAGGACGTCGCCGTTGCCGGCGCTGACGTCGGCGGAGTGCGGGTCGGCGAAGAAGGCGTCCATGCCGCTCTGCACGGCGGCGGTCAGCGAGGCGTCGTAGTTGCCGACCGCGGCCGCGTTGTTGAACTGCACGTAGTAGCCCGCCCGCAGGAAGAGCACGAGCTGCCACACGCCGGTCGAGTCGTCACCGGGGTAGGCGGCGGACGCGCCCGTGAACGCGTTGGCGACGCTGAGCATCTGCGGCTCGGCGAACACGCTGCCCGCGTCGGTGCCGGTGACGGTGAACAGGCTGTTGACGCAGTCGGTGGAGCTGGCCTCGACGAAGGCGACCAGGGCCGCTCCGCTGCGGCTGCCGAAGTCGGCCGGGGTACACGAGGCCGTCGCCGTCGCTCTCGACGAACGTCCCGTCAGCTGCCGGTGCACGCCGGCGTGGGAGGCGGTCAGCGGCTTGGGCGGGGACTGCGGACGCAGCTGGGCCACGCTGCCGCGCCCCTGCCGGCTCGCGGGCGTGTCGGAGCCGCCGGTGTTGCGGCCGAGCGGCCCGGGCCCGGCACGGTGCGACGTGGTGGTCGCCACGCCGCCGTGGGCCGGGTGCGGCGCCGCCTGGGTGGCGCCGGCCGCCGCGGCGGCCGGGGCGAGGAAGCCCGCCATGGCGACAGCGGCGGCCAGGCCGCTCGCCAGGACTGCGGGCAGGGTGGAGCGGTAGCGCATCCCTACTCCATTCATCGACGGATGGTCAGATGCGCCTCGGGGACCGAGCTGAGGCGTGACAGGGACACTTCCAGCCCCACTCCGGCCGGACAATACCGTGTGACATATCACTTTGCCTTGTGTGCCATAACACGCCCCCTGACGTTCACGTCGCCGACGCCCACGCCTGGAAATGCGGAGCCCGGGACAGAAGTTCGTGGTGGGTGGCCGTCGCCGCGCCGAACAGGGTCTCCGCGAGCTGCTCGCCCACCCGGTCCGGACACCACGCCAGCACGTAGCGGCACCACAGTGGCGTCCCGGCCAGCGGCTTGACCAGGACGTCCGCGATCGGCCGGAGCGTCGCCTGGACCAGGGAGACGCCGAGCCCGTCGGCGATCATCGACTGGAGCTGGTGCCGGTCACCGATGAACTCGTGCACTGCGTGCGGCTGGAACCCGGCCGCCGCACAGGCGTCGTGGAACACCCCGGGCCAGCCCGCGCCGTCGTCCGGCGTCACGAACCAGGCGTCCTCGGCGAGGTCCGCGAGCTCCACCTCCGACTGGTAGCGCAGCCGGTGCCGGGCCGGCAGCGCGACGAAGACCGGCTCGGTGACGATGCCGCGGTGCGTGACCGCGTCCGAGTGACACAGCGGCAGGCCCGGGTAGTCGGCCGCGATGGCCGCGTCGACCTCGCCGCGCTCCAGCAGGTCCACGATGGCGGAGGAGGCGTACACGCTGCTCACCGAGAGGGCGACGTCGGGCATCCGGCCCCGGGCCCTGGCCACCATGCCGGGCAGGATCGAGGAGTTGGTCGCGGCCAGGCGCAGGGTGCGCCGCGCCTCCCCGGGCGGGCCCTGCGGCCGGCTCCCGATGGCCGCGACCCGCGCCAGCACCTCCCGGGCCTGGACCAGGACCTCCGCGCCGTACTGGGTGGGCGCAACCCCGGAGGCCCGGCGCTCGAACAGCGCCTCGCCGAGGAAGCGTTCGATCCGCCGCAGCTGGGTGCTCATCGCGGGCTGCGACTGCCCGAGCGCGGCCGCCGCCCGGCCCACGCTGCCCGCGTCGGCTATCGCGCACAGCACCCGCAAGTGCCGCAGCTCCAGTTCCATCGCCGTTCCCTTCCCGTGCCTCCGGCAGAACCCTCCGCAGAGGAGACCGTAGAAAGGGCGACAGGTCACGGAAACCCGTCCACCGGCGGGCATCGGCCACCGTCCGGCGGGCCGGCGGGCTGACGGGCTGACGGGCCGGCGGCTACGGCTTGCGGGCCAGGCCCGCGTAGGCCATCACCTCGTGGTCGGGCAGCGTGGGGCCGTCCGCCGGGTCCGGGTGCCAGTGGGTGATCAGGGCGACGCCGGGCTGCTCCAGCTCCAGGCCCGCGAAGAACGCCTCCACCCGGGCGCGGGTGCGCAGGTGGTTCTCGATGCCCGCCTCCCGGTAGCGACGCGAGGCGATGGCCGCGCGCTCCGGCGCGGTGTCCGCCGTGCCGGCCGTCAGGGCGAGGAAGCTGCCCGGCGGCAGCGCCGCGACCAGCTCCCGGACCAGCGGCAGCGCGGCCTCGTCGGAGAGGAAGTGGACCAGGTTGATCAGCGTCAGCGCCACCGGCTGCGCCAGGTCCAGGGTCTCGCACAGGGCCGCGTCCGCGAGGATCTTGCCCGGCTCGCGCAGGTCGCCGTCGATGTAGGCGGTGCGGCCCTCGGGAGCGCCGGTGAGCAGCGCGCGGGCGTGGGTCAGCACGATCGGGTCGTTGTCGACGTAGACGATCCGGCAGGCCGGGTCGACGGCCTGCGCCACCTCGTGCAGGTTGGGCGCCGTCGGGATCCCGGTGCCGATGTCGAGGAACTGCCGCATCCCGTGCACGGAGGCGAGCCGACGGACCATCCGGTGCATGACGGCGCGCGCGGCCTGCGCGGAGTCGCGCGAGGCGGGCCAGTCGGCGATGATCTTCTCGCCCGCGACGCGGTCGGCGGGGAAGTTGGTCTTGCCGCCCAGCATGTAGTCGTACACGCGGGCGGAGTGCGCGATGTCGGTCCGCAGGTCCACCCGCGCGACCTCCGCGTCCTGCGCCTTCATCCAGTCCTCGGCCTCGGGACGCTCCACCGCTCCACCTCCGTACTCGATCCTCGGCTGTCGGCCCTCGGCAGCCGTCGGATGCCACCCAACCACACCTGACCGTGACGCGTCAGCCCCCAAAACGGCGATGACGGCCGGTCAGTGGGTCGGTCAGTGGGTCGGTCAGTGGGTCGGTCAGTGGGTCGGTCAGTGGGTCGGTCAGTGGGTCGGTCAGTGGTGCACCAGCAGGTGCAGTCCGACGAGCAGGCCGACCACCCCGGCCAGGGCGGAGAACGTGCAGAAGACCAGGACCAGCACGACGTCGAAGGTGCCCTTGCCCTCCTCGGCGACGACCGCCCACTGGGGCCGGTCCGGCAGGTAGCGCAGCGCTATGGGTTCGCCCAGCACGCGCGGGCGGCCGGTGCCGTCCTCGACACGGAACTCGCGTCCGTCGTGGGCGTAGAACCAGACCACGGTGCGGGTGACCGCCTCCCGGCCCTGGTCTCCGGGTTCGTGGTCGACCTCCAGAACGCGGCCCTCGGCCGCGAACCCGGCCGCCAGCGCCCGCACCCGCCAGACCCACCGCTTGACCAGGCGCACGGCCACGACCGCCGAGGCCACCGTCACGCCCATGCCGAGCGCGCCGACGACCACACCGGGCTCGTGCGTCATCCAGCCGGCCATGCCACCCCCCTGTGTCCCACCCCTCCTTTGCTGCCCGTGTGACGCCTGTTCACGCCCCGCGGTTCCGCGGATCCCGACGGCTCATGGCGTGACGGCGTTCGGCGTCACGGCTGCGCCATCGTGCCCTGGAGGGACGCGCCGGTCACGGTGCCAGTGAGGGTGACCGTGGGTGTCGGCGCGGCGGTGTTCCAGGTGGCGGTCACCGTGACGTCCGGTCCCGCGTCGCGGTGGACCGTGAGCCGCGCGGTGACGCTGCCGTCGGCCTGGTCCCACCGTGCCGTTCCGTCGGTGCTCGCGTCGGCGACCCACCGCGTACCCGAGAAGGCGAAGCTGACGGTGTCCGTGCCCGAGGCGGACCAACTCCCGCCGCGCAGACCGGAGTCGTGCCCGGCAGCGAGGTAGCCGTAGCGGGTGAGGGCGTCGTCGACGGTGGCGACGCCCGTCGCGGCCGCCCGCAGCGCGGCAGCATCCGCCTGGTTGCCCGCCCCGGCCGTGGCCGCGGTGACCCCGTCCAGCGTCGCGGGGTAGTCGGCGAGGGTGTCGATCGGGGTGGTGCGCGCGGTGCAGGAGGTGTCCAGAGAGCCGAGCGCGGCCGGATCGGCGGTGAACTGCCGGTACAGGCTCTGCCCGCATGCCTCCTGGCCGGGCCGGGCGGGGTCCGCCATGGCCGTGATGTGGGTCAGGTTCGGCACCGTGACGAACCGGGCCGAGGGCCCCAGCTGCCCGGCCACCCGCGCGCCTCCGGCGGCCGGTGTCAGCGAGTCCAGGTCGCCGCCGAGCACGAGCACCGGCACCGTCGCGGGCACCAGCGGCGGCGTCGCCGTGATCGGCGGGTCGCTGTGGACCGGCGCGGGCCAGTCGAGACAGCCGGTGAAGGTGTTGGTGTAGGCGTTCACGCCGGTCCACTCGGCGGCGGTGAACGGCGCGAAGGCGCCTGCCGGTTGGGCCGCGACAGCCTGCTGGAGCTGTCGCGCCCGCTGGGCGGTGGTCGCGCCCATGGAGAACAGCTGCGGGTAGTCGGTGCAGGCGACGGCGAAGTACAGACCGTCGGAGTAGGTGGGCGGGGCCGGCGTGGTGTTGTCGTAGGCGAGCGACTGCGCGGCCAGACGCAGCAACGGCGCCGTGTCGCCGCGGTCGAGCGCGGCGTCGGCGGCCGCGGGCAGGGCCTGGTAGACGGCCGGGTCGAAGCCGGCGTCGGCAACAAGGTCCAGCAGCGTGGCGGTGGTGACCGTCTCGGTGACGGCGTGTCCCTTCAGGTTCGTGGTGGTGCCGGTGACGGGCGCCGTGCGCAGCTGCGCGGCGAGCTGGGAGATCGCCGTCCAGGGGTCGCGCGGGGCGCCCGCCGCGCAGGCGGCGGAGCGTTGGCAGGCGAGACCGAACGCGGCGCGGGCGGTGGTGAGGCTGGACGCGTACCAGGGGTCGAGGCCGAGCACCTCGAAGGAGGCGTCCAGCGTGACGGAGTTCAGCGTCCCCGGGTAGCGGGAGGCGTAGGTCTGGGCGAACCAGGTGCCGTAGGAGTCGCCGTACAGGTCGACCTTCGGTAGCGCGAGGCGTTGCAGCACGTCGGCCAGGTCGCGGGCGGCGTTGGCGGTGCCGAAGAGGTACGCGGCGTGGATCCAGCTGCCGTCGGCGTGCTTCCAGGTGTGGTCGAGCTGGTCGCCGCAGGCGGCGACGGCCCGGCGGAAGGCGTCGGTGTCGGTCGAGCCCTGGCTGTGCTGCAGCGCCGCGCAGCTGACGGGCTGCGAACGGCCAGTGCCGCGCAGGTCGAAGACGAGCAGGTTCCGGGCGGCGCGGAGCGGGCCGAGCAGGGCGAGGTAGGCGGCGCGGGAGGCGGTGGAGCCATAGCCGGGGCCGCCGTCGACGGCGACCACAGTGCCCTGGGCGGCGGCGCTCGCCGGGTACCACTCGAAGCCCACGTCGAGGGTGGGGCTTGCCGGATCGGTGCGGTCGAGCGGCTCCGCGACCGTGCCGCACCAGCCCCTCGGCGCGGTCTCGCACGCCGCCAGGGTGACCGAACCGACCTGTAGCGTCGCCGCCGAGGCGCGGGCGGGAACAGGGCCGGGTGCGGACGCGGGCGCGGCAGGCAGGACGAGCGCCGCCGCGATCAGGGCCGTGACCGCGCCGGCCGTGACCGTCACTGTGACGGGCCGCATGACCGCCTCCCGGGGATCGAACCGTGTGCGGACTTTTCCCTGGGTGGGGTTTCCCCGGCCCGGCGGCCCCGGAACCCGGCGCCCTTGGTTCAAGAACTAACGGCTGAAACCGGGCAACCGTCGAGAACACGCCAAGTAGAGCGCTCTCTGTTCAAGAGATTGACGCGGCCACGCCACGGCGGTTGACTCGCCTTCCAGTTCGTGTCGTGACGCCCGTCCATCCCTTCACGTCCCATCACACGGATTGGAAGAGCCTGTGCGCCCAGCACGTCGTCACCTCGCAACGATCACCGGACTCGCCCTGCTCGGCGGGGTCCTCACCGGCGTCGCCGCCGCGCCCGCCCCCGCCGCCGACCGCACGCCCCGCTACCTCGACGCCCACGCCCCGATCCCGGACCGCGTCGCCGACCTGCTGCACCGGATGACGCTGCGCGAGAAGATCGGCCAGATGGACCAGGAGGCCCTGGTCACCGTCCAGGGCACCTGCAACTGGAGCGGCGGCGCCCTCAACGACGCCTGCCTGCACAGTGTCCTGGTCGACAACGCGGCCGGCTCGATCCTCTCCGGCGGCGGCATGCCACCCGCCGTCAACACGGCCAAAGACTGGGCCGACCTGACCAACGCCCTCCAGCGCTACGCGATCACGAACTCACGCCTGCACATCCCGATCCTCTACGGCATCGACGCCGTGCACGGGCACAACAACGTGCTGGGCGCGACCATGTTCCCGCAGCAGATCGGCATGGGAGCCACCTGGGACCCGGCGCTGGAGACCGGCGTCGAGCAGTCCACGCAGCGCGCCGTGGCCGCCACCGGCATCAACTGGGCCTTCGGGCCGGTCACCGAGATCGCCAGGGACCAGCGCTGGGGCCGGTACTACGAGACCTTCTCCGAGGACCCACTGCTGACCGGCACCATGGCCGCCTCCGCCGTCACCGGTTTGCAGGACGCCTCCAGCGGCACCCGCATCGCCGCCACGGTCAAGCACTTCGCCGGGTACTCGCAGCCGCTGAACGGCCACGACCGGGTGCCCGCCGACTTCTCCGCGCGCTACCTGCAGGACACGATCCTGCCGGCCTACAAGCAGGCGATCGGCGCGGGCGCGCTGAGCGTGATGGCCGACTCCGGCGCGGTCGACGGCGTTCCGGTGACCGCCTCGCACTACCTGCTCACCACCGTGCTGCGCGACCAGTTCCACTTCGACGGCGTCGTGGTGAGCGACTGGAGCGACGTCCGCAACCTGCAGACGGCTTACCACATCGCCGCCGACTACCCAGAGGCGATCGCCAAGGCGGTCAACGCCGGGGTGGACATGGCGATGGAGCCCACCAACGCCACGGACTTCACCGACTCGACGCTCGCCGCCGTCCAGCGCGGTCTGCTCTCCGAGCAGCGGATCGACCAAGCCGTCTCCCGGATCCTCACCATGAAGTTCCGCCTGGGCCTGTTCGAGCACCCGTACGTCGACGCCTCGAAGGCGGACGGGGTCGTCGACGGCGCGGACCTGCCGCTGGCCCGGCAGGCCGCCACCGAGTCCTCGGTGCTGCTGCGCAACCAGGGCGGAGTGCTGCCGTTCGGCTCCTCGGTGAAGAAGATCGTGGTCACCGGGCCGAACGCGGACGACATCGACAACCAGATGGGTGGGTGGACCATCGGCTGGCAGGGCGTCCCCAGCGGCACGGACGTCGGCGGCACGACGGTGCTGGCGGGTCTGCGCGAGGGCGCTCCGGCCGGGACCTCGATCGACTACCAGGCCGACGCGAACGCGGCGGTCAGCGACCTCAAGGGCGCGGACGCGGCGGTGGTCGTGGTCGGCAACACGCCGGGCGCGGAGGGGCCGAACGACCAGCCGGACCCGTCGCTCGCGGCAGACCAGCAGGCCGAGGTCGCGGCCCTGCAGGCGACCGGCAAGCCGGTCGTGGTGGTCGTCGTCGCGGACCGGCCGCTGGTGCTGGGCAGTGCGGCGCAGACCGCGGGTCTGCTGATGGCCTGGCTGCCGGGGACGGAGGGCGGACACGCCGTCGCCGACATCCTCTACGGCAAGGCGAACCCGAGCGGCCGCCTCCCTGTCTCCTGGCCCAAGGCGATCGGCAACGAGCCCGAGTTCTACACCCAGCTCCCCGGCACCAACGGGGGCACGGACTCCGGCTACAGCCCTCTGTTCGCCTTCGGCGCGGGCCTCTCCTACACCTCCTGGCAGATCGGCTCGCCGACGCCGGACCGCACCAGCACCGGCGCACACGGAGCGATCTCCGTGAGCGTGCCGGTCGCGAACACCGGCTCGGTGGCCGGGGACGAGGTCGTGCCGCTGTACGTGTCGCAGCCGGTCAGCCAGGTGCTGACACCGGCCAAGTGGCTGGTCGGCTTCACCCGCGTCCATCTGGACGCGGGCGCGCGGACGACGGTCACGATCCAGGTGCCGCTGTCACTGCTCGCCCACACCGAGGGCGACGTGAACGGTGACGGCGGGCAGGTGGTCGAGCCCGGCTCGTACACGCTGCTGGCGGGAGACGCGACGAGCGGGACATCGTTCACCGTGAACTGACCGCCCACGGTCGCCCCCGCGCGACGGATGCCGGCGGGCCCTGACCGGGCTCGCCGGCCTCGGCCGCGTGTCAGCCCGCGCGGGTCACGGCTCGCAGCTCGTCGAGGCCTGCGCGCATCAGCAGACCGAGGTCGCGCTCCTCGTCGTCGGCGATCCACTGCTGGAAGGCAACGTGGAAGACGGTGATGCCGGACTGTGCCGCGAGGCTCGCGGCCGGTTCGGCGACGCCGCGCTCCCGGAGGGTGTCGGCGAGGGCCGCGGCGAGCGTGGCGAGTTTGATCAACTCGCGTTCGCGCAGTTCGGGGTTGGCGGCGATCACGGTCGCGCGGCGTGGGGCGTGGGCGTGCCGTTCCCGGAACACCTCTCCCACCGCGTCCAGCCCCGCCCCGACGGCCTCCAGCGGCGTGGCCCCGGCGGGTGCGGCGGTGGCCGCGTCGACCATGCGCTGCCGGAGCAGTTCGGAGCCGCCGAAAAGCACCTCGCGCTTGTCGGCGAAGTGCCGGAAGAAGGTCCGCTCGGTCAGCCCGGCCCGCGCGGCGATCTCGGCGACGGTGGTCCGCTCGAAGCCGTGCTCGACGTAGAGCTCCAGTGCCGCCTGCTCCAGCCTGCCGCGCCCGTTCGGCTCCCATCGACCCATGCGTCCGATCATAGGAGAGGCCACCGTCGTTCTCGTGCCGCAGACTGGAACCATGCCCGGTGAGGAGGCGATCATGACCGGCACCGACGACACCACCTACGACCTGGTCTTCTCCCTTCCCGACGGCGGCGAGGACACCGTGGTCGTCCGCCCGGTCGGCACCACCGGCCCGGGCGGGCACCCCGTCTACACCGACGACAGCGGCATCGTCCGCGCCGAGATCAGCGACCGCGGCGAGGCCCGCATGCTCGCCACGGGCGGCCACCAGGCTCCCGGCCGTCCCCTCGTCTGCCGCCGGCACACCCCTCCGGACCGGGAAGCAGCCGGGTAACCACGTGCGTGGTGGGCGGGCCATGGCCCAGGATGTGGCCATGCGACAGCCTCGCCCCGCCGTCCCGGCCACCCCCGACATCATCGAGCGCTATGTGACGACGGGCGCCTCGGAGGGCGTCGGCCGGTACCTGCGGCTCCTGCACGGCAACTTCGCCGGGGAGGACAGGAGCGAACGCACGCCGTTTCTCCAGGCGCTGCGCGCCGACGCACGGGACATCTCCGATGACCACCTCGAACGACTGCTGAACACCGGGTGGCGGCCGGCCCTGACGGCGTCGTGGCTGATCGGCGTCGACCGCCGCGCGTACTTCCGTGACGTCCTCGGCGACCTGCTCATACGGAGCGAGACCTGTTTCGCCGGCCAAGGCTACTGCTTCGCCCTCGCCCGCTTCGGCACCGACGAGGACGCCGCGTACCTCACCGCCTACCTGGACCACTGGCTGCGACAGCCCGACTGCCAGTACGACCAGCACTGGGCGATCAGCGCGCTGCTCCACATCGACGGCCGCACGGGCGGCGACCACGCCGCCCGGTTCCTCGCCCCGGGCGGGCTCTGGCACGAGTGGAACCAGGCGCGGTACCCGTCGCCACCGACGAGCCGGTTCATGGACGAGCTGTACGCCTACGCCGGCAAGGGCCTGTGAGGCGGGCGTCAAGGGTCGGCCTGCCCGCGTACCAGGGGCGTCAGGACGGCGGGACGTGGACCGTGAGGAGGGGCTCGGCGCAGCACTACGTGCTGGGCCCACGCGGGCACACCTGACGGCCGAACGAGTCGAGCGCCGGGTCCGCCGGGGCCGGGGCCGGGACCAGGGCCGTCTGACGTTGCGCCACCGCCCGCTCGGTCGCGCCGATGTGGACGCCTCGGCAGGCCGCCGCGCGGACCTGACACGATGTGGGCCCGCAGCGCCCCGAGGAAGATCGGACCGAGTCCATGGCATCAGGCACGTACGACGTCGAAGCCGCGGCGCGGTACCGCGCCGCGCGGGAGATCCCGCTCGAGGGGCTGACGGCCTGGCGGGAGGCCGTCGCGGAGGAGGCCGGACTGCGGGCCGGTCAGACCGTGCTCGATGTCGGCGCCGGGACGGGCGCCTTCGCGGCCGCGTTCCACGCGTGGTTCGGTGCGCGGGTGCTCGCCGTCGAGCCGGCGGCGGCGATGCGCGGGCTGATCCCCGCTGTTCCGGGTCAGGTGGAGGCGCTGGAGGGCCGGGCCGAAGCACTGCCCGTGGCCGACGCGAGCGCGGACGCCGCCTGGCTGGGCTCGGTGATCCACCACATCGGCGATCTGGAGGCCGCCGCGCGGGAGCTGCGCCGGGCGCTGAGGCCGGGCGCGCCCGTCCTGATCCGGAACACGTTTCCCGGGCGCTGCGCGGACGACCTGAGGGTCCGTTTCTTTCCGGAGACCGCGCACGGCATCGACGGCTACCCGAGCGTCGAGGCCGTGACGACGGCGTTCGCCGCGGCCGGCTTCCGCCGGACAGCCCTGCGGTCGCTGCCGCAGCAGTCGGCCCCCACGCTGGCCGAGTTCGCCGCCCGGATCGACCGCGAGGCGGACTCCAAGCTGCGGGCCCTGTCCGACGACGCCTACGCCCGCGGCCTCGCCCGCCTGCGCGCCGCCGCGGCCGAAGGGCCGGCGCAGCCGGCGGTCAGCTGGATGGACCTGCTGGTGCTGCGCTGAAGAAGGTGACGAGCAGTGGGGCCAGAGCCTGCGGGCGCTGGAGGATGCCGTGGTCCTCGCCGGGCAGGACGTGGAGTTCCGCACCCGGGACCGTCGAGGCGACCGCGCGGGTGGCGGCGGAGAGCCACGGGGAGGTGCCGTCGCCGAAGGCGGCGAGCGTCGGCACGCGGACGCCGGCGATGCGCTCCGGCGGCAGGACCCGCCACGGCTCACTGAGTAGCAGGTCGTAGGGCAGGCTCGGGGCCTTGTCGACGAGGAACGGCCAGCCGTCGCCCTTGCGCAGGCCGGCCACCGCCTCCTCGGGGAGGCCGATGACCTCCCCGAGGAAGAGCTCCGTCGCCGCCTCGCGCTCACCGGCCACGACCAGGGCGCGGAGCCGGTCGTAGACGTCCGCCGCGGGGCGGGGCAGCGCCGGGTCCGCGCAGAAGGACGGCTCGTAGACGGCGAGCCGGTCGACGGGCAGGCCGGCGGCCGCGGCGTCGAGCGCGAGCGTAGCGCCGGAGGAGTGCCCGAAGACGGCGGCCCGGCCGCCCACGTGGGCGAGCACCGCCGCCAGATCGTCCAGTTCGGCCGCGATCCGGTAGTCCTCGGCGCGGTCGCCGCTGGAGCCGCGCCGACGGCGGTCGTAGCTGACCACGGTGAAGTGCGGGGCGAGCTCCGCGCCGAGCGCGGCGACGGTGGAGCGGTCGTTGAACGCGCCGCCGATCAGCACCACGGGAGCGCCGTGGCCGAAGGTGTCGACGGCCAGGGCGGTGCCGTCACGCGAGGTGACGTGCGCGGTCATGACTGCTTCGGACGGGTGAACGTCAGATGGGTGACCCCGCTGGGCGTCGTCACCGACTCGACGTCGAACCGTTCGTCGAGACCCTCCAACCCCTCCCAGAGACTGACGCCCCGGCCCAGCACGATGGGGACGACGACCACGTGGAGGTGGTCGACGAGATCCTCCACGAGGAACTCCCGCACCGTCGTCGGCCCGCCGCCGATGCGGACGTCCAGCCCGCCGGCCGCCTCCCGCGCCAGCTCCAGGGCCTCCCTCGGGGAGGCGTCGACGAAGTGGAAGGTGGTGCCGCCCTCCATCGTCACCGAGGGCCGCAGATGGTGCGTCAGCACGAAGACGGGCGTGTGGAACGGGGGGTTCTCGCCCCACCAGCCCCGCCACTCCTCGTCCTCCCACGGCCCCTGCTGCGGGCCGAACTTGCCCCGCCCCATGATCTCCGCGCCGATCCCCTCGCCCCACCGCCCGGCGAAGGCCTCGTCGACCCCGGCGCTGCCGTCCGGTGCGCCCTGCATGGCGCGGAACGTGCTGGTGCCGAAGAACCACTGGTGCAGCCTCGACCCGGCGTGCCCGAACGGCGCGTCGAAGGTCAGCCCCTCGCCGGTGGCGTACCCGTCGAGCGAGACGCTGAAGTTGTGAACCCGGACCTTGGACACGGCACGTCCTCCCTAGCCTTGGCGTGGAACGAGCCTAGACCGCGGGTCCGACAAACGGCCGTCCCGACCCGCCTGACACACCGAAGGGTGTTCGACGAACATCAAACAGTGTTATGTTCGCAATTCATCGAACACTCTGTTTCGGAGGCGACCGTGCCGCTCGTCCGTATCGACGCCCGCTCCGACAAGTCCCCCGAGACGCTCCGGGCCATCTCCGGCGGCGTCCACCGTGCGCTGGTGGACGCCATCGGCATCCCGGAGGACGACCGCTTCCAGATCCTCACCACCCACCCGGCCCACGAACTCGTCTTCGACGGGCACTACCTCGGCGTGGAGCGCCGCGACGTGGTCTTCGTCCAGATCACACTCGTCCGGGGACGGGACGACGCGAAGAAGCAGGACCTCTACCGCCGCGTCGTCGCGAATCTCGAGTCCGACGCGGGCATCCGTCCGCAGGACGTGGTGGTGACGCTCACCGAGAACGAGCGCGTCGACTGGTCCGTCGGCGACGGCGTGGCCCAGCTGGTGACGGATCAGGGTTCGAAGCGGTAGCCCATCCCCGGCTCCGTCAGCAGGTGCCGCGGGTGCGCCGTGTCCCGTTCCAGCTTCCGGCGCAGGCCCGCGAAGTAGACGCGAAGGTAGTTGGTCTTCCGTTCGTTCCCCGGCCCCCAGACCTGCTGCAGGATCTGTCGGCCCGTCACCAGCCGGCCAGGATTGGCCAGCAGGACGGACAGGATGCGCCACTCGGTCGGGGTGAGCCGCACGGCCGGGCCCCCGCCCGAGGCGCGGCGGACGACCGCGCCGGCGACGTCCACGGTGAAGTCGCCGATGACGGCGGTCGGCCCGGGCTGCTCCGCCCGGGTGGGGCGGCGCAGGGCCGCACGCAGCCGGGCCAGCAGCTCGTTCATGGCGAACGGCTTGGTGACGTAGTCGTCCGCGCCGGCGTCGAGCGCCTCGACCTTCTCGGCGAGCTCCGCGCGCCCGGACAGGACGATGACCGGGACCTGGCTCCAGGCGCGGAGCGCGTGGAGCACCTGGAGGCCGTCGATCTGCGGCAGGCCGAGGTCCAGGATGATCGCGTCCGGAGGGTTCTGCGTCGCCTCCAGCAGCGCGCGTCTGCCGTCCGCGGCCGTCGCCACGGCGTAGTGGCGGGCCTGGAGGTTGATCTGCAGGGCCTTCAGCATCTGCGGTTCGTCGTCGACGATCAGGATTCGGGTCACGGGAGCGCCGTTTCGTTGCTGGAGTCTCTGGAGTCCGAGGTCCGGCCGCGCGGAGCGGGGAGGCGCCGCGCGGCCGGACGGAACCGGGAGTTCAGCTGAGCTTGGTCAGGGCGATGTTGAGCTCCAGGACGTTCACGCGGGGCTCGCCGAGGAAGCCGAGGGTGCGGTCCTGGGTGTACTGCTTGACGAGCGCCTGGACCTTGTCGACGGACAGGCCGCGGGCCTGGGCGACGCGCTTGACCTGGATGGCGGCGTAGGCCGGGCTGATGTCCGGGTCCAGGCCGGAGCCGGACGAGGTGATCGCGTCGGCCGGCACCTGGCTCTCCGGGACGTTGTTGAACTTGGCGATGTCGGACTTCAGCTGGGTGTAGTTGCTCACCAGCACCTGGGAGTTGGTGCCCAGGTTGGTGCCCGCCGAAGCCGTGGGGTCGTAGCCGAGGCTGCCGGCCGCCGAGGGGCGGGACTGGAAGAACTTCGGGTCGGGCGTCTGGGACTTGCCGTCCTTCGACACGATGGTGAAGTTCTGCCCGATCAGCGAGGAGCCGACGACGTTGCCGTGGGCGTCCTTGACCAGCGAGCCGTTGGCCTGCTGGGAGAAGGCCACCTGCGAGATGCCGGTGATCGCGAAGGGGTAGGCGATCCCGCAGATGATCGTGAAGAGCAGCAGGAGGCGCAGACCGGTGAGGTGGTTCCGAACCGGGGTCGGAAGGGGCTTAGCCATTGTGTGTCACACCACTTCTGGTCAGTGCAGGCCGGGGATGAACTGGACGATCAGGTCGATCGCCTTGATGCCGACGAACGGCAGGATCAGTCCGCCGATGCCGTAGAGGCCGAGGTTGCGGCGCAGCAGCGACTGCGCGGAGGAGGGCTTGTAGCGGACGCCGCGCAGGGCGAGCGGGATCAGGCCGATGATGATCAGGGCGTTGAAGATGATCGCCGAGGTGATCGCGGACTTCGGCGAGTGCAGCCCCATGATGTTGAGGTGCCCGAGGCCCGGGTACACGCTCGCGAACATCGCGGGGATGATCGCGAAGTACTTGGCCACGTCGTTGGCGATCGAGAAGGTCGTCAGCGCGCCTCGGGTGATGAGGAGTTGCTTGCCGATCTCGACGATCTCGATGAGCTTGGTGGGGTTGGAGTCCAGGTCCACCATGTTCCCGGCCTCCTTGGCGGCCGAGGTGCCGGTGTTCATGGCCACACCGACGTCCGCCTGCGCGAGCGCGGGGGCGTCGTTGGTGCCGTCGCCGGTCATGGCGACCAGGCGGCCGCCCTCCTGCTCCTTCTTGATCAGCGCCATCTTGTCCTCGGGAGTGGCCTCCGCGAGGTAGTCGTCGACGCCGGCCTCCTCGGCGATCGCGGCGGCCGTGAGCGGGTTGTCACCCGTGATCATGACCGTCTTGATGCCCATGGCGCGCATCTCCGCGAAGCGCTCCTTGATGCCCGGCTTGACCACGTCCTTCAGGTAGATGACACCCAGGACGCGGGCGGGCGCGGAGCCCTTCTTCTCCGCGACGACGAGCGGGGTGCCGCCGAGGTTGGAGATCCGCTCGACCGCGACATCCAGCTCGTTGTCGGTCGAGCCGCCGTTCTCCTTGACCCAGTTGGCCACGGCCGCGGCCGCGCCCTTGCGGGTCTGGTCGCCGTCGACGTCGACGCCGGACATGCGGGTCTGGGCGGTGAACTCGATCCAGGTGGCGTGCGCGAGCTCGCCCTGGGCCCGCTCGCGCAGGCCGTACTTGTCCTTGGCCAGCACCACGATGGAGCGGCCCTCGGGGGTCTCGTCCGCGAGGGAGGAGAGCTGGGCGGCGTTGGCCAGGTCGGCCTCGCCGACGCCGCTGACCGGGACGAACTCGGCGGCCTGGCGGTTGCCGAAGGTGATGGTGCCGGTCTTGTCGAGCAGCAGGGTGGAGACGTCGCCCGCGGCCTCGACGGCGCGGCCGGACATCGCCAGCACGTTGCGCTGGACCAGGCGGTCCATCCCGGCGATACCGATCGCCGAGAGCAGGGCGCCGATGGTGGTCGGGATCAGCGCCACCAGAAGCGAGACCAGCACGATGATCGTCTGCTCGGCGCCCGCGTACTTCGCCATCGGCTGGAGCGTGACGACCGCGAGCAGGAACACGATCGTGAGCGAGGCGAGCAGGATGTTGAGCGCGATCTCGTTCGGCGTCTTCTGCCGGGCCGCGCCCTCGACGAGCGCGATCATGCGGTCGATGAAGGTCTTGCCCGGCTCGGACGTGATCTTCACGACGACACGGTCCGAGAGGACCTTCGTGCCACCGGTCACCGCGCTGCGGTCACCGCCGGACTCGCGGATCACCGGCGCGGACTCACCCGTGATCGCCGACTCGTCGACCGAGGCCACGCCCTCGACGACGTCACCGTCGCCCGGGATGACCTGCCCGGCCTCGACGACCACGAAGTCGCCAAGCCGCAACTGCGTCGCGGAGACCTCCTCCTCACGCACGCCGGTCGCGCCGGGCGTCCAGTCGCCGACGACGCGGCGCGCGGTGGTGTCGGTACGGGTCTTGCGCAGCGTGTCGGCCTGCGCCTTGCCGCGGCCCTCCGCGACGGCCTCGGCGAGGTTGGCGAAGACGACGGTGAGCCAGAGCCAGACGGTGATCACCCAGGCGAACACCGACGGCTTCTCGATCGCCGAGATCGTGGTCAGCACCGAGCCGACCTCGACCACGAACATGACCGGGTTCTTGAACATCACCCGCGGGTCGAGCTTCTTGCACGCGTCCGGGAAGGACTTGAGCAGCTGCTTCGGGTCGAGCAGGCCGCCACCGATACGACGCTCCTCCGGGAGCTCGATCTGCGGGGTCTCCGGCGTGTTCGCCGGAGCGTTGAGCGTGGGAGTGGACATCAGTGGAGGCCCTCCGCGAGCGGACCCAGCGCGAGCGCCGGGAAGTAGGTGAGCCCGACGACGATCAGGACGACGCCGGAGAGCATGCCGACGAAGAGCGGGCTGTGGGTCTTGAGGGTGCCGGTGGACTCCGGCGTGTGCTGCTGCTTGGCCAGCGAACCGGCCAGCGCGAGCACGAACACCATCGGCAGGAACCGGCCGAAGGCCATGGCGAGGCCGAGGGCCTCCTGCCAGTGGTTGCTGGTCACCGTGATGCCCGCGAACGCCGAACCGTTGTTGTTGGCCGCCGAGGTGAACGCGTAGAGCACCTCGGAGAAGCCGTGCGGGCCGGTGTTCAGCATGCCGCCGCCGTGACCGGCGCTCAGCGACATCGCCAGGCCCGTGCCGCACAGCACGATCGCCGGGGTGGTCAGGATGTACAGGGAGGCGAACTTCATCTCCCGCGCACCGAGCTTCTTGCCCAGGTACTCCGGCGTGCGGCCGACCATCAGACCCGCGACGAACACGGTGACGATCGCCAGCACCAGGATGCCGTACAGGCCCGAACCGGTACCGCCGGGGGCGATCTCACCGAACATCATGTTCAGGATCGTCACGCCACCGCCGAGCGGGGTGTAGGAGTCGTGCATCGAGTTGACCGCACCGGTGGACGTCAGCGTCGTCGAGGCGGCGAACAGGGAGGAGGCGGGGATGCCGAAGCGGACCTCCTTGCCCTCCATCGCCGCGCCCGCGATCTTCGCCGCCACACCCGAGTGCTGGTGCTCGAAGAAGGTGATCAGCGCCGCGGAGGCCGTCCAGTACAGGCCCATGACCGAGACGATCGCGTAGCCCTGCTTCTGCGACTTGACCATGGTGCCGAACGTGCGGCACAGCGCGAACGAGATCACCAGCAGCAGGTAGATCTCCAGCAGGTTGGTGAAGGCGTTCGGGTTCTCGAACGGGTGGGCCGAGTTGGCGTTGTAGAAGCCACCGCCGTTGGTGCCCAGCTCCTTGATGACCTCCTGCGAGGCCACCGGACCGCCCGGGATCGACTGCGTCGCACCCGAGAGGGTGTTGATGACGTGCGCGGCGTGCATGTTCTCGACCACGCCGCCCGCGACCAGCACGATCGCGAAGACGACCGAGATCGGCAGCAGCACGCGCAGCACCAGACGGGTCAGGTCGACCCAGAAGTTGCCGAGCGTGTCGGACTTGTGCCGGATGAACCCGCGGATCAGCGCGGTCACCACCGCGATGCCGACGGCCGCGGACAGGAAGTTCTGCACCGCCAGGCCCGCCATCTGCACCAGGTGGCCCATCGTCGCCTCACCCGAGTACGACTGCCAGTTGGTGTTGGTGACGAACGAGACCGCGGTGTTCCACGCCATCGCCGGCGAGACCGCCGGGAAGCCCAGCGACAGCCACAGGTGCTCCTGAAGCCGCTGGAAGCCGTAGAGGAAGACCACGGATATGAACGAGAAGGCCAGCACCGAGCGCAGGTATGCGGACCAGGTCTGCTCCGCGTCGCCGTCGACGCCGATCAGCCGGTAGATACCGCGCTCGACACGCGAGTGCTTGCGCGTCGAGAGCACGTAGGCCATGTAGTCGCCCAGCGGGCGGTAGGACAGGGCCAGCAGGGCCACGAGGGCAAACGCCTGCAAGAAGCCCGCGAGTGTTGCGTTCACTAGAACTTCTCCGGACGGATCAGAGCCGCGACGAGGTAGGCGACCAGGGCGACGGACACGATCAGCCCGACGATGTTGTCAGCGCTCACAGCCGCTCCACCCCCTTGACGATCAGAGCGAGGACGACGAACACCACGACCGTCACCCCCACGAAAAACAGGTCCTGCATGGGAACCGCACCCCAGTCGAACGAGAGTTCTGATCCGCCGGACGAATCCGGTGGGCGCCGCCAGGTGGCGGCCTGTGACAGGAAACCCCACGTGAGCGGGGTGTAAGTGCTTCCTTGACGGCCTCCTTGCGGGCCGATCCGGAACCTTTGCGCCGTCTTAGCGCCAACCCCTCCGGGAGGGACAAAAGGGACGGTCGTGGCGGGGTGCGCCGTGGAATCAGAGGCGCGTCAAGGTCGGTGCCCTTCGCATCAAGGGGGCGTCAACGCCTCTTTCGCGCGCGGCGCGGGTGGCGCTGCACTGGAGGGGAGACCGAGAGAAGGTACGCGATGACCGAGAGGTTCGAGACGCCCCGGGTGATCGTCGGTGTGCGCGACGAGGTCGGCGACATGGCGCTGCTGCGCCGGGCCGCCGCGGAGGCGCGGCGGCGACACGCCGTGCTGGTGCCGGTTCTGCGGTGGTCGCCGGACGCCGACGAGGTCATCGACGAGCTGGTGACCGACACCTTCGGCCCCGAGGAGACCGTCCGGGTACGGCCCCTCGTCGTCCGGGCGGCGAACCTCGACGCGGCCGTGGCGGGTGTCGCCACGCGGCCGACGGACGTGGTCCTCACCAGCGCCCCGGCCCACCACTCCCGGTGGCACCATCACCGCACGGCCCTGGCGGGCTGAGGCGGCACCCACCGACTCCCCCATCCCCCATCCCCTCTGCCGAACGGAAACCCCTCTCCATGGGTCTGCTCGAACTCGCCGCTCTGCCGGTGCTCGTCGCTCTGACACTGCTCGCCGTCGGCGCGCTCGTGGCCGTCGTCCCGGCCCGCGCGCTGCGCGCCCTCGGCGACGGCTTCGGCTTCGACGGCGCGGCCGCCGCGAGCAGGGCCTCCGGCCGGGTCCCGGCACGGGTGGCCGGTGTGCTGCTCGCCGGATACGGCCTCTTCCTGATGGCCAACACGGTCGGCCTGTTCCGCGCGTTCAAATTCTGAGCGCGCGCACCGACACGCGCGTAGGGTCGCACGGTGCCCGAACTGACGCCGTTGCACCCCGACCACGCCCGTGCGGTCCTCGCCTTCGAACGCGAGAACCGCGCGTGGTTCGCCCGCTCCGTCTCCGATCGCGGCGACGCGTTCTTCGACCGGTTCGACGAGCAGTTCCGCGCCTCGCTGGCCGAACAGGACTCGGGCGCATGCGCGTTCTACGTGCTCGCCGAGGCGGACGGCGACGACGTCCTGGGGCGTTTCAACCTCTACGGCCTCCACGACGGCACCGCCGACCTCGGCTACCGCATGGCCGAGCACGCCTGCGGCCGGGGCCTGGCCACCGCGGCCGTCGGCGAGCTCTGCCGTCTGGCGGCCACCCGCCACGGCCTGCGCACCCTGCGCGCGGCCACCTCCCTCACCAACCTCGCCTCCCAACGCGTGCTGGCCAAGTGCGACTTCACCCCCACCGGCCCCGCCGACCCGTCGGCCCTCGGCGGCAAGCCGGGTACCTGGTTCCGCCGGGACGTGACCCGGCAGCCCGGCTAAGGGGTCGTGCTCGGTCGCGACTCGGAGAGCGCGAGGCCCGTGATGGCCACGAGCATCAGCGCCGTGCCGACGACCGTGGCCCCGGTGAGACGCTCGCCGAGGAACAGCACGGCGAGCGCGGCCGCACTGACCGGCTCGATGAGCATCACCACCGACGCGGTGGCGGCCCGAACCGCGCCCGCTCCGGAGAAGTAGAGCGGGTAGGCGAGCGCCTCGTGACGACGACAACGTAGAGCATCAGCAACACGACGCGGCCCAGGTGAGCGGTGTGCGGCAGGTGGTCGTGCGCGCTCAGCGAGTCGGACAGGGCCTTCTCTCGCGTCCGGTGCTCATGGTGACGCGCGACGGAGCGAACACCCCGCGGGGTTCCCTTCCCCTTGAGGAGTACCGCCACGGCCAGTTCCACGCCTGACCTGCCGCACCGTCAGAGATCGCCCGGGAGGAGGGAGTACATGTACATGTCCCGGCGCTCCGTGCCGACCTGTTGCCAGCTGCGGAGGAGTCCCTCGCGGGTGAAGCCGGCGCGTTCGGCGGTGTGCCAGGACGGCGCGTTCCAGGGTTCGACGTAGAGTTCGAGGCGCGGGATGCGCAGGTCGGTGAGGGCCCAGCGGGCGACCGCCGACAGGGCCGCTCCGGCGGCGCGTTGGCCTCGGGCGGACTTGACCAGCCAGTAGCCGAGCGAGGCCCGCCCGTCGGCGACGCTCCGCAGCCAGAGGCCGATGTTGCCGATCGGCGTGCCGTTCCTCGAGACGACGACGAACGGGTAGCCGGTCCCGGTGACGGCGCGGTCCCACTGGCGCTCGACGAAGGCCACGCCCTCCGCCTCGGAGTACTGGGCCGGCACCGTGGTGATCAAGGGGATGTGCTCGTCCTGGGAGGCCTCGCGCACCAGCGGGAGGTCGGCAAGGGTCCAGGGCCGCAGGGTGATCCCCTCGGGTGCGGTGAGATCAGGCACGATCAGCGACGGCATGCTGCCGTCACCGCGATTCGGGCGCGGCGGAGCGGCGGGCGATCTCGGTGGTGACCGACTCGCGCAGGTCGTCCGGGGTGAAGCCGAGGTCGCGCAGGATCGACGCGGCCGGGCTCGGGTCGACGTGGAGGAGGGCCAGCAGCATGTGTTCCGTGCCGACCCAGTCGTGGCCGAGGTCGGCCGCCGCGGCGCGGGCCTGGTCGATGGCCTGCTTGCTCTCCGGGCGGAACGCGATGTGGCCGCGCAGCGCCTTCTCCCCGGCGGGCGGCAGCGCCGCCTCCACCGCGTCCCGGACGCGCTGCTCACTGCCCGCCCGCGCCACCAGCAGCTCGTAGGCCAGGCCACGCGGCTCGCCGAGCAGGCCGAGCAGCAGGTGCTCGGTCCCGATGGAGTCGTGCCGGTGCGACCGCGCGGCCTCCTGGGCGAGCACGATGCCGTGCCGGTTCAGGTCGGTGAAGCGCTCGAATGCGGCAGGGGTGTGCCGCTGTTGGGCGGCCTGCTTGGACACGCCGATGGCGTCGCCGATCTCGCTCCAGGAGGCGCCGGCCCGGCGGGCCTTGCCGACGTAGTGGTCGACGAGCTGGTCGCCGAGGTCGGCGAGGGTCTGGGCGCGAAGCCGGGCGGCGCTGATGCGGGCGAGTTCGTCGGCGGCGGGGAGTTCCTCGTCGAGGCGGGCGATCAGGTCGGCCAGGCTGATGTCGAGTGGGCTCATGCGTCAAGACTAAGTTGACGACCCTGAATCGTCAACCTGTTCTTGACGCGATTCCCCCGAGTCCGAGGGGAACACCGAACGAACGTTGTGTGCACGGATGCAAAGGATCAAACCCGCCCACTTGTCGTGACCTTGACCTGTCGTCACAATCCCGTAGTGGCTGCACGCATCGCGCGTAGACAATCCCCACCCCCACTACGGGAGAGTGTCGATGAACAGATCCAGAAGATTATGGGTGACCGGCCTGGCCTCGATCGCCGTACTGGTCGGAGGACTGGAAACCGCAGCTCACGGCATCGGTGTCAGTGACTCCGCCCACCCCGCGACGGGTGTCGGCTCGTGCAAGCTGAGGGGCTACAACCCCACGACGAGCCCGACGAACGCCAAGAACCTGCCCGTCGGCCAACGGCCGATGACCTACAAGCCGGACGACTTCGACTGCACCGGTGCGAAGTTCGCTGCTCCCGGCGTCGAGTTCGCGAAGTTCCCGCAGCCCAGGAACTTCAAGATCACCAACAAGAGCGTCGTGAAGACCGTCGCCGGCCACCAGGCGGTCGTCGGGGAGCCGACCGCCGCGGTGAACCCGACCGCGCCGTACTTCCCGCCGTTCCAGCACTTCGTGATCATCTACCGCGAGAACCACACCTTCGACGACTACCTCGGTGACTGCGCCACCACGATCGCCGCCGGCTGCAACGGCGTGGTGGAGAGCACCAACCACATCAGCTCCGTGCCGGACCTGCACACGCTGGCCAAGACCTACTCGCTGTCCGACTCGTACAGCACCGGCGTCCAGCCGCCCTCCGGCCCCAACCACTGGTTCCTGTTCTCGGGGCAGTCCTCGTCCAGCAGCCAGCAGCAGTCCTACCCCTCGAACGGGACCGAGTTCGACCGCTTCCTCCAGAGCGACTCCGGTCCCACGGACGAGGGCACCAACGCCTGTACGCCGCCGTCGGGCAGCAGCAGCGGCACCAGCCCGTACACGTTCATCATGAACGGCGACATCTACTGGATGCTCAACAGCGGTAGCGGGTACTGGAAGAACCCGGGCGACGGCAAGGTCGAGGTCCTGCCGCCCAACCGTCCGGGCACGACCATCCCCGAGGAACTGCACACCAACGAGTACACCTGCTCCAACCAGAGCATCCCCGACAGCACGGTCTCCAGCGACTACCTCAACTTCGTCAGCCAGTACGGGATGCCGGCGTACAACTACGTCGAGCTGTTCAACGACCACCCGGGCACCTACCAGGACATCCCCGGGAACGACACGGCGACGAACAACATCGTCAGCTCGATCATGAGCAACCCGACGTACAAGAGCAACACGCTGATCATCGTCACCGAGGACGACACCCAGAACGGCAGCAACGGCTCGGACCACGTCAGCAACACCTACCGCGTGCCGCTGCTGGTCATCGGGAACCCGGCGTACGTCAAGCAGCACTACGTCTCGCACGTCGCCTACACCACCGCCAACGTGCTGGCGGCGATGGAGCGCACGATGGAGAACGTGCACTCCGGGGTCATCAGCCCGACCAACAGCCTGGGTGCGTCCACGTTCCCGATGACGACCGCGGACCAGGCCGCGCTCGGCGACCCGCTGGAGGACTTCTGGGTCCAGGGCTCGACCCCCCTGTCCGCGAGCGCCACCGGGTCCCCGACCACCGGCAATGCGCCGCTGACGGAGAACTTCACCGGCTCGGCCACCGGCGGCACGGCCCCGTACACCTACAGCTGGAACTTCGGTGACGGCTCCGCCACCAGCTCGACCCAGAACCCGAGCCACACCTACGCCGGCGCGGGCACCTACACCGCGACGCTGACGGTCACCGACAGCGCCTCCCCGGCCAATACCGCGACGTCGCAGGTGACGACGACGGTCAACGCCGTCGGCAACCCGTTGGCGGCCACCGCCTCGGCGACGCCGACCTCCGGGCAGGTGCCTCTGAGCGTCGCCTTCACCGGTACCGGCACCGGCGGTACCCCCGGGTACAGCTACAGCTGGAACTTCGGTGACGGCTCCGCCACCAGCACCGCCCAGAACCCCAGCCACACCTACAGCACCCCGGGCACCTACACCGCGACGCTGACCGTGACCGACAGCGCCTCGCCCGCCAACTCCGCGTCCTCGACGGTGAGCATCACCGCCGATCCGATCGCGGCGACGACCCCCGGCCCGCCCACCGGGCTGACGGGTACCGCCGGAACCGGGCAGGTCTCGCTGAGCTGGACCCCGCCGGCCAGCAGCGGCGGTGAGACGATCACCTCGTACAAGGTCTACCGCGGCACCTCCAGCGGCAACGAGGCGCTGCTGACCAGCGGCGGTTGCAGCGGGCTCGGCGCGGTGACCTCGTGCGTCGACACCGGACTGACGGCTGGTCAGACGTACTACTACAAGGTCAGCGCGGTGAACGCGATCGGTGAGGGCGGCCAGAGCAACGAGGCGTCCGCCACGCCCACCGGCAGCAGCTGCACGGCCGGGCAACTGCTGGGCAACCCGGGCTTCGAGAACGGTGCCTCCAACACCGCTCCGTGGACCGTGACCTCGACGCACAGCCCGGTCGAGGTGATCAACAGCAGCAGCACCGAACCGCCGCACAGCGGCACCTACGACGCCTGGCTCGACGGTTGGGGCAAGACCACGACCGACACGCTGTCCCAGACCGTCACCCTGCCCAGCAACTGCAGCACCTACAACCTGAGCTTCTGGCTGCACATCAACACGGCCGAGACCTCGACGACCACGGCCTACGACACCCTGAAGGTGCAGGTGCTGAACAGCTCCGGCACCGTCCTGGGCACCCTGGCCACCTACTCCAACCTCAACCACAACACCGGCTACGCGCAGCACACCTTCAGCCTCGGCGCGTACGCCGGGCAGCAAGTGACGCTGAAGTTCACCGGCGCCGAGGACTCCCTCTACCAGACGTCGTTCGTCCTCGACGACACCGCGATCAACGTGAGTTGACGCACGACACACCCCGCCGCACGCCCCCGTCCCGCCATGGGACGGGGGCCCGGCGCTCCCCAGCCGAGGAAGGTACGGAGGAAGGTACGGATGGACACGACCATCGCCGTGCGAGGCCACGGCATCACCAAGGTCTTCGGTGATGTCGTCGCACTCGACCACGTCGACCTGAATGTGGCGCAGGGTCAGATCCACGGCCTGGTCGGCCCCAACGGCGCGGGCAAGACCACGCTGCTGGGCCTGATGCTGGGCCTGGCCACCGCCGACGAGGGAGAGCTGGAGATCCTCGGCACCCCGGTCGGACGCGGGCTTCCCGCGCCGGAAGGGGTCTCCGGTTTCGTCGACGGCCCCGGCCTCTACCCCACCCTGACCGCCCGCCAGAACCTGGCGACCCTCCTCACGTTGCTGCCCGACGACGCCCCCGCCGGGAACGTCGACGAGGCACTCGACCAGGTGGGACTCACCGCGGCCGCCGACCAGAAGGTCCGCGGCTTCTCCCTGGGCATGCGCCAGCGCCTCGGCCTGGCCGCGGCGCTGCTGACCAAGCCGCGACTGCTGGTGCTCGACGAGCCCTCCAACGGCCTGGACCCGGTGGGCAAGAAGCACGTGCACGGGGTCCTGCGCCGACTGGCCGCCGAGGGCACCACGGTCATCCTGTCCAGTCACCGGATGGACGACCTGGAGGCTCTCTGTTCCGAGGTCACGATCCTGTCCAGCGGGCGCATGGTCTTCTCCGGGCCGGTCAAGAAGCTCTCCGACGACGACCGGGCACTCGACTACCGGCTGCGCGTCACCGAACCGTCCGCCGTGCGCGCCCTCGCGCTCGAGACACCCGGCGTCACCCTGGTCGAGGCCTCCGACGCCGCGGGACACCCGGACTCCGACGTCATCGTCGTCCGCACGCGGGTGACGGCACTGGACCAGCTCGTCGGGCGGATCGTCCGGGCGGACCTGGCGGTCCGCGAACTGGCGCCCGTGGTCTCGCCGCTGGAGGCGGCCTTCCTCGCCCTGACCGAGCAGCAGCCCCTCACCGAGCAGCAAGCCCTCACCGAGCAGGAGCCCGGCCGATGACCGTGACCGCGACCACCACCGCCGGAACCCGCAAGGCCGCCCCACGCCGCGCTGTCGGCGACGTGGTCCGGTTCGAGCTGGTCAAGCAGTTCTCCTCCTGGCGGGTGCGGCTGCTGCTCCTGGTCTGCTGGCTCGGTCCCGGCCTGCTGGTCTTCGGGATCGACCAGCAGAACACCCTGCCCTCGGACACCCTGTTCGGCCGGTGGATGCACGCCACCGGCTGGGCCGGCTCCCTGGTGGTGCTCGGGTTCGCCGGCACCTGGGCGCTGCCGCTGGTCACCTCGGTCGTCGCCGGTGACGTGTTCGCCTCCGAGGACCGGCTCGGCACCTGGCGCCACCTGCTCGTCACGGTCCGCTCGCACCGGCGGATCTTCGCGGCCAAGGCGATCGCCAGCGTCGCGGTGATCGGTCTGCTGGTGGCCGGGCTGGTCGTCTCCGGCATCGCAGGTGGGCTGCTCGCGGAGGGGAACCAGCCGCTGGTCGGCCTCGGCGGCCAGCTGCTCTCCGGCGGCGACGCGGGGAACAGGGTGCTGCTGGCGTGGCTCTGTGTACTGGCGCCGACGCTCGCCCTGGCGGCCATCGGGCTGCTCGGCTCCGTCGCCCTGGGCCGCTCCCCCATGGGCCTGCTGCTGCCCATGCTGGCCGCCCTCGGGATGCAGGTGGCGCAGATGCTGCCGCTCCCGGTCGCGCTGCGCCTGGCGTTGCCCGGCTACGCCTACATCTCCTGGAACGGTCTGTTCGCCGCGCCCCAGCAACTCGGCCCGCTGCTGATCGGCGTCGGGGTGAGCCTGGTGTGGGCGGTCGTCGCGACGGCGCTGGCCTACTGGCTGTTCGTGCGCCGGGACTTCACCAACCTCAACAACGACGGCGCCGGTCGCCGGGTGCTGACTATGGGCATCCTCCCGCTGGCGGGCCTGCTGGCCGTGACGACCGGGATCGTCGCCCTCGCGACCGGATCGGGCGACTCCGGCATCACCCAGGACAAGGTCCAGCGGTCGGTGGCGGCGGTGTTCGCCCAGCTCTACCCGTTCCAGCAGGAGCAGATCCATCAACCGGCGCCGACCGCTGCCCAGTTGCACACCTCAGCGGTGTGCAGCAAGAGCGAGGGGCTCGGCCCCCAGACCGGACCGGGCAACGACTGGCGCTGCACGGTCTCCTGGGTCGTCCCCGGCACCAACGTGAGCACCCAGGCCGTCTACCAGCTCAACGTCACCGCGAACGGCCGGTACGCCGCGGACGGGGACGGTCCGGTGCAGGTGAACGGCTACTTCCTGATCATCAACTCCGGCAAGGCGTCGCCGAACCCGCTGTGGCAGTTCGACGGCAACGTCGACCTTCTCCCCGGCCACTGAGTTGCGGGAGTGACGCGCGCCACCACCGGAATCCAGCGGAACACCACCCGCACCCGCATACGCTCCCCACAGACGACGTCTCGGGCCGGGCTCCCTCCCCCGGCCCGACCGCCACGACGCTGGGGAGCACGAAGTGACGACCGGTCGGCCCGCGACCCCCGCCCCGCACCCCGAGGTGCCCTCCGCGCTGCGGTTCGCGCACCGGCTCGTGGACGCCGGCAGCTGGACCGGCTGGGACACACCCCCGCGCGGCAATCCCGCCGAGGGCCGCTACGCCGACGAACTGGCCCGCGCGCGGGAGCGCAGCGGCGGCGCGGACGAGTCGGTCCGGACCGGCGAGGGCCGCGTCGGCCGCCACCGGATCGCGCTGCTGATCGGCGAGTTCGGCTTCCTGGCGGGCTCGGTCGGGGTGGCGGCGGCGGACCGCCTGCTGCGCGCCGTCCGCAGGGCGACGGCGGAACGCCTCCCGCTGCTCGCCTGCCCCGCGACGGGCGGCACCCGGATGCAGGAGGGGACGCCCGCGTTCGTGGGCATGGTCCCGATCGTCGCCGCGCTCGCCGCGCACAAGGCCGCGGGCCTGCCGTACCTGGTCCACCTTCGCCACCCGGTCACCGGCGGCGTCCTCGCCTCCTGGGGCTCCCTCGGCCAGCTCACCACGGCGGAACCGGGCGCGCTGATCGGCTTCCTCGGCCCACGCGTCTACGAGGCCCTGTACGGCCAGGAGTTCCCGCCGGGCATCCAGCAGGCGGAACACCTGGCCACCCACGGCACGGTCGACGCCGTCCTCGACCCGGAAGCCCTCCGCGCCTGGGTGGCCGACACCCTCCACATCCTCTCCCCGAGCACCCCCCAGCCACCCACTCGGACGGCTGGAACCACGGACGTCATCCCCCCGGCGGCGGACGCGACGGCGCCGGGCACCCAGACGGCTGGGGCCCCGACGAGTACCACGCCGACGGCGGACGCGCGGGATACGGACGCGACGGCGCCGAACATGCACCCGACCGGCGGCCCGGCAGGCGCCTCCTCGACGGCAGGCGCGCCCGGCGCGGCAGAGGCCGCACAGGGCGCGGACACCGGCGGCCCGGCAGGCGCCGCAGGCGCCACGTCGGCGGCGGGCGTGATGGCGGCGGGCACCCATACGGCTGGGGCCCCGGCGAGTGCCACCCCGACGGCGGACGCGCGGGATACGGACGCGAAGACGCCGAACATGCACCCGACCGGCGACCCGGCAGGCGCCTCCTCGACGGCAGGCGCGCCCGGCGCGGCAGAGGCCGCACAGGGCGCGGACACCGACGGCCCGGCAAGCGCCGCAGGCGCCACGGCGGCGGCGGGCGTGACGGCGGCGGACGCTCATGGGGCCCCCGCGGGCGGCGCAGGCGGCGCTCTCGGTGCCGGGGGCGGGGACCGCGCGGTGGGCGCCGGGGATGTATGGGAGTCGGTGCAGGTGACGCGGGTGTCCGGGCGGCCCGGGGTGGTGGAGGTGTTGGGGACCGCCGAGAAGGTGGTCCGGTTGATCGGGACGCAGGCCGGGGAGCGGGACGAGGCGATGGCGGTCGCGCTCGCGCGGTTCGGTGGTGTCGGGTGTGTGGTCGTCGGGCACGACCGGGCCGCCGCCGCGCGGCAGGGGCGGCAGGTCGGCCCCGGGGGTCTCCGCGCCGCCCGGCGCGGCATGCGGCTGGCCGCCGAGCTGGGCCTGCCGCTGCTGACGGTCATCGACACCGCCGGGGCCTGGCTCAGCCAGGAGGCGGAGGAGGGCGCGCTGGCGGGCGAGATCGCCCGCTGCCTGCAGGAACTGACGACGGTGCCCGTTCCGACCCTGAGCGTGCTGCTCGGCCAGGGCACCGGCGGCGCCGCGCTCGCCCTGCTCCCGGCGGACCGCGTACTGGCCGCCGAGCACGCCTGGCTGACGCCGCTGCCGCCCGAGGGAGCCTCGGTGATCCTGCACCGCACCACCGCCCGCGCGGCGGAACTGGCCCGCGCCCAGCGCATCGGCGCGCCCGACCTGCTGCGCGACGGCACCGTGGACCGGATCGTCCCCGAGCCGGACTCCGCCGCGGGGTTCGTCGACGCGATCGGCGCCGCGATCCGCGGCGAGCTCGCCGCGCTCGCGCCGGTGGCCGGTGTCCACCCGGCCCGACTCGCCCAGCGACGCGGGCAGCGCGGCTCCGCGTTCGCCCGGCGGGAGCAAGGCTGACGGGTGCGCTCGGGTCACCCCGGCAGCAGGCGGACCGCCAGGGCGAGGATGACGGCGCTTGACACCAGCGAGGTCCACAGCCGCCCGCGGGGACCGGTCAGCGTCCGGCCGAGCAAGGCGCCGCCCCCGGCGAGCAGCAGCTGCCAGCTCGCTGACGCCGCGAAGGCGGCGACGACGAAGAGCGCCTTGGCCGAACCGTCGGGCAGGGTTCCACTGCCGCCCTGTCCGGCCAGGACGAGAGCGGCGAAGTAGACCACCGTCGCCGGGTTCAGCAGGGTGATGCCGAGGAAGCCGAGGTAGGCGCGGAGCGGACCGGTCGGCGCGGTCGTGTCCCGCCGGGCGAGGTCATGGTTGCGGTGGCGGCGTACGGCGACGACCGCGCCCCGGCAGGCGAGGACGACGAGGACGGCCACCGAGGCCCAGCGCAGCGGGGTCGCCGCGGGGCGCAGGGCGGACGCGAGCGCTGTGCCGCCGACGACGGCGACCAGCGCGTACACCCCGTCGGCGCTCGCCACGCCCAGCGCGGCGGCGGCCCCGACCCGCCACCCCGTCCGCGCGGTCAGTGCGACCAGCAGCGCTCCGACGGCGCCCACCGGCATCGCGATCCCGTATCCGGCCAGCGCCCCGGCCACCAGCGCCGCGCTCATGCGCGCGGCGCGTGCGCGAGCCTCCCCGCACCCGCGGCCTGCTGCTGACCCGCGACCGCCCCGGCGGAGAGGGTCGGCGAGAACAGGGAGCGGCAGATTCGGGTCATACCCTGGATCCTCCAGCCCGCTGCCGCACCACGGCAACGCCTTTTCCGCGCCAGGCGCACGGACGCGAGGCGATCTCCGACCCGCACCCCGGCCTGGCGCACGAAGCGGGAGGGGCCGACTGCGGGCCGCGGCGCAGTGCGCGATCCGCGCGGCGGCCGGCGACGGGCAACGGGCAACGGGCAACGGGCAACGGGCAACGACCGGCGGCCGGGGGTCGCCCGGGGGTCGCCCGGGGGCGCGGTCCGCCTTGCGTCGGCCGGTGGGCGGCTTCAGGGTGGTGCTGTGTCCCACCAGCTGATCGTGCTGCGCCACGCCAAGTCCGCGTGGCCCGAAGGTGTGCCCGACCTCGAGCGGCCGCTCGCCGAGCGGGGGAGGCGCGACGCGCCGCGGATGGGCGGCTGGCTGCGCGACGCCGGGCTGCGGCCGGAGCTGGTGCTCTGCTCGCCCGCGCGGCGAACGCGGGAGACCTGGGCGCTGGCAGCCGCGGCGCTCCCGCCGGGCGAGGGAACCCCGACCCCGATCGTGGCGATCGAGCCCCGCCTGTACGCGGCGGACGTCGAGGAGCTGCTGGAGGTGCTGCGCGAGGTGCCGGCCGAGGTCACGACGGTGCTGGTCGTCGCGCACTTCCCCGGGGTGCAGGGCCTGGTGCTGGAGCTGGTCGGGCACCACGACGGCCCGGACCTGGACCGCCTGGGTGAGAAGTTCCCCACCGCTGGGCTCGCCGTCGTCAAGGTCACCTCCGGCTGGGCGGCGCTGCGCCGGGACGCGGGTACGCTCACGGCCTTCGTCGTTCCTCGGGAGCTTTCGGAATGAACCAGAAGCTATCGGGCATAAAGACGACGTAAAATTGGAATGCGCCAGGTCCTGATCGAGCCCCTCGAAAGGATCACGACCATGAGCACCGAAACACCCACGCCGTCGAGCAGTCCGCTGACGGCGGCGCCTCCTGCCCCTTACGCCGATCCGGCCCCGCTCGGGCTGGCCGGCTTCGCGCTGACCACCCTCGTGCTCTCCTTCGTCAACGCGAACATCATCAAGGAGGGCGGAGCGATCCTCGTCGTCCTCGGCCTGGCCTCCTTCTACGGCGGGCTCGCCCAGTTCATCGCCGGCGTCCTCGAGTGGCGGCGCGGCAACACCTTCGGCCTGATGGCCTTCTGCTCGTACGGCGCCTTCTGGCTGTCCTACTGGTGGATCATCACCCACGTCTCCGCGGCGACCGGGGACGTACACCAGGCCGTCGGGCTCTACCTGATCGGGTGGACCATCATCACCGCCTACCTGACCCTTGCGGCGATGCGCACCAACCTCGCCGTGCTCGCGGTCCTCGCGCTGCTGACGATCACCTTCCTGCTGCTCGCCATCGGCTCGTTCCAGAACGGCACCCCGTCCCCGGACGCGATGACCAAGGTGGGCGGGTGGTTCGGCATCGTCACGGCCGCGGCCGCCTTCTACGCCTCGGCCGCCGTCGTGGTCAACGCCCAGCACAAGCGCACCGTGCTGCCGCTGCCCACGCTGCCCGGCAGCTGACGGCAGGAGGGAGCAACCGGACCATGACTGCGGAAGCGGGAGCACCGGACCCGAAACGGACCGGCGCCCAGGAGACGCTCTCCAACCTGCTGCACGAAGGACGTCGCTTCGCCCCGCCCGCCGCACTCGCCGAGCACGCCAACCTCCGCGCGGACGCCTATGCGGCGGCCCGCGCGGACCGGCTCGGCTTCTGGGCGGAGCAGGCCCGGCACCTGCACTGGGACCGGGAGTGGGACGAGGTGCTGGACTGGAGCGGCGCGCCGTTCGCCCGCTGGTTCACCGGCGGGCGGCTCAACGTCGCCTACAACTGCGTGGACCGGCACGTCGAGGCGGGCCACGGCGACCAGGTCGCCCTGTACTTCGAGGGTGAGCCGGGTGACCGGCGCGCGGTCACCTACGCCGAGCTGCAACGTGAGGTGTGCCGCGCGGCGAACGCGCTCACCGAGCTGGGCGTGGTGGCCGGGGACCGGGTCGCGATCTACCTGCCGATGATCCCGGAGGCGGTCGTCGCGATGCTGGCGTGCGCGCGGATCGGCGCGCCGCACTCGGTGGTCTTCGCCGCCTTCTCCCCCGGCGCGCTGCGCTCGCGCATCGACGACGCCCGGGCCAAGGTGCTGATCACCGCGGACGGCTACCACCGTCGCGGCACGATCGTGTCGCTGAAGCCGAACGCCGACGAGGCCGTAGCGGCCGACGGCGGGGCGCAGAGCATCGAACACGTGCTCGTGGTGCGCCGCAGCGGGCAGGAGGTGCCCTGGACCGAGGGCCGGGACGTGTGGTGGCACGAGCTGACGCAGCGCCAGCCGGACACCCACCGGGCCGAGTCCTTCGACTCCGAGCACCCGCTGTTCATCCTCTACACCTCCGGCACGACGGGGAGGCCCAAGGGCATCCTGCACACCACCGGCGGCTACCTGACGCAGGTCAGCTACACCCACCGGGCCGTGTTCGACCTCAAGCCCGACACGGACGTGTTCTGGTGCACGGCCGACGTCGGCTGGGTGACCGGCCACTCCTACATCGTCTACGGTCCGCTGGCCAACCGGGCCACCGAGGTGCTCTACGAGGGCACCCCGGACACCCCGGACCAGGGCCGCTTCTGGGCCAACGTGGACCGCTACGGCGTCAGCCTCCTCTACACCGCGCCGACGGCGATCCGGACCTTCATGAAGTGGGGCACCGAGATCCCCGCCCGCTACGACCTGTCCTCGCTACGGCTGCTGGGCAGCGTCGGCGAGCCGATCAACCCCGAGGCGTGGATCTGGTACCGGGAGAACATCGGCCGTGACCGGTGCCCGATCGTGGACACCTGGTGGCAGACCGAGACCGGCGCCATGATGATCAGCCCGCTGCCGGGCGTCACCTCGACCAAGCCCGGCTCGGCCATGACGCCGCTGCCCGGCATCTCGGCCGAGGTGGTCGACGCGGACGGCCGCCCCGTCCCGAACGGCGCGGGCGGGCTGCTGGTGCTGGACCAGCCGTGGCCCTCGATGCTGCGCGGCGTCTGGGGCGACGAGGAGCGCTACCGGCAGACCTACTGGGCGCGCTTCGCCGACCAGGGTTACTACTTCGCGGGCGACGGCGCGAAGAAGGACGAGGACGGTGACATCTGGCTGCTGGGCCGGGTGGACGACATCATGCTCGTCTCCGGGCACAACATCTCGACCACCGAGGTGGAGTCCGCGCTGGTCTCCCACCCGGCGGTCGCCGAGGCGGCCGTGGTGGGCGCGGCCGATCCGACGACGGGTCAGCGGATCGTGGCCTTCGTCATCCTGCGCGGCGGCAACGTGGAGGACGCGGACCTCGGCGAGACGCTCAAGGCGCACGTCGCCAAGGAGATCGGCCCGATCGCGAAGCCGCGTCAGATCCAGGTGGTGCCGGAGCTCCCGAAGACGCGCTCGGGCAAGATCATGCGCCGCCTGCTGCGCGACGTGGCCGAGGACCGGGCACTCGGCGACACCACGACGCTGACGGACGCCTCGGTGATGGAGCTGATCGCCGCCAAGCTGCCGCACGCGACGGAGTGAGCCGGACCGCTCAGACCGGGACGGCGAGGTGGGCCGCCACGGCGGCGAGCAGTTCCTCGCCGTCCACGGCGCCGACGTCCGTCACGTCGGTCGCCCAGCAGACGTAACCGTCCGGGCGGACGAGCAGGGCCGTCGCGCCGAGTTCACCGGGGCGGGCGGTCGCGCGGACCAGGTCGACGCGCTCCGGGAGACGGAGGCCGTCCGGGACGGCGGCGGCCAGGTCCAGCAGGACGGCGTGCCCGCGCGTGAGCAGCGCCGCGACGCTGGTCCCTCCCGCGTCGGTGCGCAGGCCGGCGTCCGGCACGCGCTGCCCGAGCAGTGGGTGGTCGCCCGGCACCGGGTAGCGCAGCGACAGTCCGGACAGCAGACCGGCGAGGTGGCGGTTGGCGTCGGGCAGGCGCAGCAGGTCGGTGACGATGTCGCGGAGCGCCATCAGGTCCTCGCCCGGCTGCGGGTCCGCGAGCAGCCGCTGTGCCGAGGTGTGGTGCAGGACCTGCGCGGCGACGGGGTGCCGCTCGGCGTGGTAGCTGTCCAGCAGCCCGTGCGGGGCCCGGCCCTGGACGGTGGCGGCGAGTTTCCAGCCAAGGTTGACCGCGTCCTGGAGGCCGAGGTTGAGGCCCTGGCCGCCGAGCGGCGGGTGGATGTGCGCGGCGTCACCCGCGAGGAGCACCCGGCCGGCGCGGTACTGCTCCAGCTGGCGGGTGGCGTCCGTGAACCGGGAGGCGTTCAGGACGGCACCGAGGGTCGTCCCCGGGCCGTAGACGGCCTGGAGCCCGGCGCTGATCTCCTCCTCGGTGACCGGGGTGTCCCGCTCGCGCCCGGATTCGTCGGACCGGGATTCGTCGGACCGGGATTCGTCGGACCGCGCGGCGTGCCCGAAGGTGAACCGGTACCGGTCGTCGCCGAGCGGCGCGAGCATGGCCCAGTAGCCGCCGCCCTGTCGCAGCAGCGTGCTCATGTGGCCGAGCTGCCGGGGCACCAGCTCCGAGGCGGCGGAGAGGCGGACGTCGGCGAGGACCGCGTCGTGGGTTCCGTCCCGGCCGGGGAACGGCAGCCCGAGAAGCTGGCGCACCGTGCTGTGCCCGCCGTCGCACGCCACCAGGTAGCGGGCCCGGACGGGCGGCCCGTCCTGTGCTGTCACCGTCACCGTCACCCCGGCCTCGTCCGGCGCGACCGCCGTGACGCAGGCGCCGCGGAGCACCCGGGCGCCGAGCGCGACGGCGCGCTCCTCCAGCACCTCCTCGATCTCGAACTGGGCGACCGCCAGCGGGAACGGGTGCCGGGTGTTCCAGGGGGTGCAGTCCAAAGGCACCGGCAGGCCCCCGAAATGCCCGCCGACGGGCTCGCGTGGAGTGGCCCTGCGGAGCATCGGCTCCAGCAGTCCGCGGGCTTCCAGCAGCTCGGCGCTGCGGGGCTGGATTCCGCCGCCCTTGACCTGCTCGACCCGGTGCGCCAGCCGCTCCAGCACGACGACCTGGACACCGGCCAGGGCCAGTTCGTAGGCCAGCATCAAGCCGGTCGGCCCGGCACCCACGACGACGACCTCGGTCTCCACGGCAGCTCCTTCGATTGACTCGCCTCGGTATAAATCTACACCAAGTGCAGAATTATCCCGAGGCACGTCCGCTGCTACCGTTTCCCGCATGGACGACAAGCCGGGGCTGCGGGAGCGCAAGAAGCTGCGGACCCGCGCGGCCATCTCCGACGCGGCGATCGCGCTCTTCCTCGAACACGGCTTCAACCAGGTCTCGGTGGCCCAGGTGGCCGAGGCGGCCGAGGTCTCCAAGCGCACGCTCTTCGCCTACTTCCCCACCAAGGAAGAGCTCGTGGTGCACCGGCTGGCCGACCACGAGGCCGAGTCGGCCCGCGTCGTGCGCACCCGCCCGCCCGGCACGTCACCCCTGTCCGCGCTGCGCGGTCACTTTCTCGCCGGACTGCAGGAACGCGACCCGATCACGGGACTCAACGACCACCCGATGGTGCTGCGGCTCACCCGGATGATCGACGACGCCCCCACGTTGCTGGCCCGGATGGACCGCTTCAAGGCCGGCGCCGAACGGGCCCTCGCCGACGCCCTGCGCGAGACCGCCGACCTGCCCGAGCTCACCGCCCGGCTCGCCGCCGTCCAGATCGTCTCGGTCCAGTGGACGCTCTCGCGGGAGAACGCGGCCCGCCTCGCGGGCGGCGAGAGCGCGGACGCCCGCCACCCGGGCGCGGTGGCCGACGCCGAGCAGGGCTTCGCCCTGCTGGAGCACGGGCTGGGCTCACTCGCCCCCCGACGCTGACACGGCAGCGCCCAACGGGCGGGTCGGCAGGCGGGTCCGGCAGGCTGCCGCAGGTGGGCTCCGCCGATCGGGTCGAGCTGCCCGGCCGCCGCGCGTCGCAGTCGGGAGGGCGGGGCTGTGCGGCCGAGACTCGGCCGCACAGCCCGCTCCCGAGCATCTTGGAGGATCTTCCGATGAAGCGACTCTTTCCCGCCCGCACCGTGCTGCTGACCGGCGCGGCACTGGCCGTGGCCGTCGGGGTCGCCCCGCAGGCCGCCGCCGCAGCCGGCCCGGACGCCGACGCGGGGCACTGGCAGACGCTGTCGTGCGAGCGGGGCCAGGCCGCGTTCTGGGAGCCGCTGGACCGCACGCCCGGGATCTTCCTGCAGTGCGACCGCCCGGACGACGCCGCGAGCGCCGTCACCACCAGCATGATGAGCACCCGCTTCGAGCGCGAGAACGCCATCGCGGCGCAGCTCCAGCAGGACCACGACCTGACGCTCAGCGCCGAGGTGCCCTGCCGCGTCGGCGATCTCGCCTCCGTCGGCGGACAGTTCGGGCAGTGCGTGCGCTGAGCTCCGCCATCACGTCGCTCGTTCGGAGCAGTGACGACGTGTCCGCGCCAAGTGCGGGCGGGTGCGGGCCCACCCTGGTGGGGAGACGGCCGGTCCCACGGCCGGGAGAGCACGGAGGTGGCGGTATGAGGGTGATGGGCGGACGTGGATGGCGGGCGGTACTCGCCGTGGCGCTCGGTGTGGGCGGTGCGCTCGTCCCGGCGACGGCGGCCTCCGCCGCGCCGAAGCCGAAGCTGGTGCTGGCGGCCTCGCCGCTGGTGGCGGTGCGCACCGGAGGCCGCTCGGTGGTGCACGAGGAGCTGTGGAACCTCGGCAAGGCGCCGGAGAGCGCCCCGGTGCTGCTGGGTGTGCACCTGCCGCCGGGGGTGTTCGTGACGAACCTCCCGGCCGAGTGCACTCCCCTGCCGTTCGGGCACACGGCCTTCTGCCACTTCCCGGCCGGACTGCGGCCCGGCCACGCGGACCGCGTGGACATCCCGATCGCCGTCGCGCACGGCCTGCCGCCCGCCCTGCTCTCCGGTCAGGCGGTCGGCGGAACCGGCACGGGCAGCACCGTCACCAAGGACGCCTGGGGCAGCCCGGACAAGTTCCTGCTGGCCGTGCTGCCGTGAGGCCCGCTCAGAACTGGTTCTGGGCCGAGAGGATCGCCTCCCTGATCCGGTGGTAGGTGCCGCAGCGGCAGATGTTGCGGATCTGGTCGAAGTCCGCGTCGCCGAGCTGTTGCCCGGCGGCGCGGGCCTGGAGGACCTTGGCCACGGCGGCCATGATCTGGCCCGGCTGGCAGTAGCCGCACTGCGGCACGTCCATGTCCAGCCAGGCCTGCTGCATCGGGTGCAGGTCCTTGCCGACCGTCGCGGGCAGGCCCTCGATGGTGGTCACCTGGTCCGTGGCCTGGACGTCACCGACCGGCGTGCAGCACGGGTTGAAGGCCTTGCCGTTGAGGTGGCTGGTGCAGGCCTGGCAGACACCGAGCCCGCAGCCGTACTTGGGGCCGGTCACGCCCAGGATGTCCCGCAGGACCCAGAGCAGTCGCACGTCGTCCTCGACGTCGACGGTGACCTGCTGCCCGTTGAGGACAAAGGTGTGCTGAGGCAAGACGTCGGCTCCTAGAAGGTGCGGCTGAGGCCGTCGGTGGGCGACTGCGGGATCGGCGGGACGGTCGGCAGCGGCGTGAACGCGAGCGGCTGGTCGTGGTTGATCGGGAACGTCGTCGGCATGGTGCCGGTGGCGCGCCCGTAGGCGCAGGCGACCGCCGCCATCGCCCCGGCCACCGCCAGCTCCCCCGCGCCGCCGGGGGTTCCGGTGGTCGGCGGCATCACGTGGATGTCGAGCTCGGGCGGGGTGTTCCACTGGCGGGTGTAGAAGTAGTTGTCCCAGCTGCCCTCCTGGAAGTGGCCGCCGGCCAGATGCAGGCTGGAGGTCAGCGTGAGGGCGATGCCGTCCATGATCCCGCCCATCATCTGGGCCTGAAGGCCCTTGGGGTTGACGGCCAGGCCCACGTCGACCGCACAGACGACCTTGGTGACCCGGGGGCCCGTCACCGCGTCCGGGATCTGCCGGTTGACGGTGGCGGGCGTGCAGTCGATCTCGGCGAGCACCGCGACGAAGCCGTGGTACTCGGGGTGGATCGCGATGCCCTGCGCGGTCCCGGGCGCCATCGTCCGCCCCCAGTTCCCCGCCTGGGCCACCTGGTCGAGGACGGCCACGGCCCGCGGGTCCTTCAGGAACTGGCGCCGGAAGTGGTACGGGTCCTGGCTCATCGCGGCGGCCAGCCGGTCGACGATCAGCTCCTGCGCGCAGCGGACGTTGGGCGAGTAGATGTTGCGCATGCTGCCGGTGTGGAAGCCGTTGTCGACCTCGGTCAGCAACTGGGTGGTGACGCCGAAGTTGTAGGGGGTCTGCTGGGTCAGCGAGAAGATCGTCTCGGAGAAGGTCAGGCCGCCGACGGGCAGCTTCGCGACCGAGGACGTGATGATCTCGCCGAGGCCGTGACCGAACTCGGTGGCCACCGAGGTGTGCCGCTGGTCCAGGGTGAGCACCTGGCCGAGCGTGTAGGTGGCCCGCACCCGGGAGATGGACATGGGGTGGGCCCGGCCGTGCCGGAAGTCGTCGGTGCGGTGCCACATCAGCCGCACCGGCTTGCCCATCACCTGCGAGACCTCCGCCGCCTCCAGCGCGGCGTCCTGGAACAGCTTGCGGCCGAACGAGCCGCCACCCTGGGTGACGTGGACGGTCACCGCGCTCACCGGCAGGCCGAGCTTGGCGGCGATCTCCTCCTGTGCGGTGATCGGCGCCTTGACGGAGGCCCAGATCGTCGCACTGCCCGGCTGCACGTCCGCGACCGCGCAGTTGGTCTCCAGCGCGCTGTTGCTGGCGAAGTGGAAGGTGAAGCGCGCGTCGACGGCCGAGGTCAGCAGTGGCAGCGGCGGGGTGACCAACGGGTTCTCGGCGGCCCGCAGTTCGGCGAGCACGCTCGCGTCGGTCGCCGCGTCCTCGCTGCCCGGCCCCCAGGTGACCTGCAACGCGCGGACCGCGTCGATGCACTGCCCGAAAGTGCGGCCGCGCACGGCCACGCCGGTGGAGACGACCGCGACGTCGGTGATCCCCGGCATGGCCTGCACGGCGGCCTGGTTCTGCACGGAGACGACGGTGCCGTTGATCGTCGGCGGCCGGCAGATCATCGCCGGCATGGCGCCCGCCACCTGCACGTCCATCGCGAACTGCTTGCGGCCGGTCACGGCGTCCAGCGCGTCGATCCGGTTCTGCGGCGTGCCGATGACGGTGAAGGCCGAGGCGGCCTTGAGCGTGACGGAGATCTGGAGGTTGGTCAGGCTCGCCGCCTTGACGGCCAGGTCGGCGTAGGCGAGGGAGCGCCCGTCCGGCGCGGTGATCACGCCCTGAAGGGCGGAGAGCGCGGACAGCGCCACCCCGAGCTCGTCCGCGGCGGCCTCCAGCAGCCGCTGCTTCGCGGTGGCCGCGGCGACGCGGACGGGGGTGTAGGTGGAGATGGTGGTGTTGGAGCCGCCGGTCAGCTGGTTGAAGAGCAACTCCGGTCGCGCGTCGGCGAGGGAGACCTGCACCTTGGACAGCGGAAGGTCCAGCTCCTCCGCGATGATCATCGCGGTGCTGGTGGTGATGCCCTGGCCGACCTCCGCGCGCGGGAGCGCGAAGGTCGCGGTGCCGTCGGGGTTGACGGTGATGGTGATCAGGCTCGACGTGGCGAGGGCGGCGTCGGTGAGCATGTCGTTCAGGTCGTACAGGTCCGCGGGCTCCGGCACCCCCGGCACGGCGGCCACGGCGGGCGCCGCGCCCTCACCCAGCTGCGCCGCCACGGTGAGAGTGGACGCCGCGAGCACATAACCGAGGAAGCGGCGCCGCGAGACACCTGTGGGCTGCTCTGTTTCGGTACTCATCCCTGCCCGTCCGTGTGACCCGACCCGCCATGGCAACTCGCCAGTAGGGATCTTGTCGGGTCCACGTCCGCAACGCTAGAGGTTCAACCAAAAGCCTGCGGAAACAGCAGCTCCAGGCTATGGATGGTGGACGCGCTCTCGACGTGGTGCAGGCCCCGGATGCCCAGCCGGGCCGCCCCGTTGAGGTTCTGCTCCAGGTCGTCGATCATGAGGCAGTCCTCCGGCGCGACACCGAGCCGTTCGCACGCGATCGCGTAGATCCGGCGTCCGGGTTTGCGCTCACCGACCTCGCTGGAGATCACCGCGACGTCGCAGAGCGACGGCAGGTCCACGTCGCGGTAGAGGTCGTCGCCCAGCGCGTTGGAGACCAGCGCCACCGGCACGCCCGCCGCGTGCAGGCGACCCACCGCCGCGACCATCGCCGCGTCGGGACGGATGCCCGCACTGAGCCCCGCCAGCAGGCCCTCCGCCGGGACGTCCGCGCCGCACGAGCGCAGCGCGTCCGCGAGGGCGGACTCGAAGCCGGCCTGCGGCAGGGCGCCGCGCTCGTGGGCGACCAGGGCCCGGGAGACCGTCTCGTCCTCCCGCAGCAGCCGCTCCACGGCGAGGCGGTCGCCCGTCACCCGCTCGGAGAAGGCCCGGAAGGAGGCGAAGATGTCGGTGGTGAGCACCCCGCCGAAGTCCGTGAGCACGGCCTTCGGCGGGACCTCGGTGGACTGCGCGGTCACGAGTGGGTGGCGGAACGGTACTTGGCGAGCTCCTGCTTGGCGATGGCCGCCTTGTGGACCTCGTCGGGGCCGTCGGCCAGCCGCAGCGTGCGCAGGTGGGCGTACATGCTGGCGAGCGGGAAGTCGTCGGTGACGCCAGCCGCACCGAAGACCTGGATCGCCCGGTCGACGATCTTCAGGGCGACGTTGGGCGCGGCCACCTTGATCGCGGCGATCTCGGTGCGCGCGGCCTTGTTGCCGACCGTGTCCATCATCCACGCCGCCTTGAGGGTCAGCAGCCGGATCTGCTCGATGTCGATCCGGGCCTCGGCGATCCAGTCCTGGATGTTGCCGCGGGCCGCGATCGGCTGCCCGAAGGTGGTACGCGACAGGGCACGGCGGCACATCAGCTCCAGCGCGCGCTCGGCCAGGCCGATGGCACGCATGCAGTGGTGGATCCGGCCTGGGCCGAGGCGCGCCTGGCTGATGGCGAAGCCCTCCCCCTCGCCCTTGAGCACGTCGGCGACGGGGACCCGGACGTCCTCGAAGGTGATCTCCGCGTGCCCCTCGCGGTCCATGTAGCCGAAGACGGGCAGGCCGCGCACGACGGTGACGCCGGGTGCGTCGATCGGGACGACCATCATCGACTGCTGGCGGTGGCGCTCCGCGGTCGGGTCGGTCTTACCCATGACGATCATGACGGTGCAGTTGCGGTGCAGCGCGTTGGAAGCGAACCACTTGCGGCCGTTGAGGACGTAGTGGTCGCCGTCCCGCTCCATCCGCATCTCGATGTTGGTGGCGTCCGAGCTGGCGACGGCGGGCTCGGTCATCGCGAAGGCGGAGCGGATGGTGCCGTCGAGCAGCGGCCGCAGGTACTTCTCGTGGTGCTCCGGCGTGCCGAAGAGGGTGAACACCTCCATGTTGCCGGTGTCGGGCGCGGCGCAGTTGCAGGCCTCGGGGGCGAGGTGGGGGCTGCGGCCCATGATCTCGGCGAGCGGCGCGTACTCGAGGTTGGTCAGGCCCGCGCCCCAGGCCGGGTCCGGGTGGAAGAGGTTCCACAGGCCGCGGCGGCGGGCCTCGGCCTTGAGCTCCTCCATCACCGGCGGCTGGAAGTTGGGGTCGCCCGAGGCACGCATCTGCTCCTCGTAGACGGCCTCGGCGGGGTAGACGTGGGTGTCCATGAAGTCCAGCAGTTCGGCCTGGTACTTCTGGGCGCGCTCGGACGTCTCGAACAGGGACACAGGATGCTCCTTCAGCTCGACGGCGGCGTGTGGCCGCCCGGTTCACGCAGTTGCAGGCCGTTGGCCCAGATCTGGTTGAGGGTCGTCACCAACCGCTCGAAGGGGATGCGCTGCTCCAGCACGTAGACCACGTAGGCCATGCGGCTGACCATGTTGGACAGTGCGAGCGCGGTGACCAGCGGGTCGAGCGAGGGGTCGGCCTCGCCGCGCTCCTGGAGCTGCCGGATCAGCCCGGCGTTGCGCTGGGCGAACGCGTTGCCCCGGTCCAGGCGCACCGCGCGGAAGGCCGGGTCGACCTGCGCCACCTGCTCGAACAGGCCCATCAGGCGGGCGTTCTCGCGGTAGGCGCGCAGGTACTCGCGGTTGGAGGCGTCGATCATCGCGCGGGTGTCGGTGATCCCGGTGCGCTCGCGCAGGTGAGGGTGGAGCATCTCCTCCCGCACCTGGGCGGCGACGGCGGCGAAGATCTCCTCCTTGCCCTCGAAGTAGGTGTAGAAGGAGCCGGAGGCCACCCCGGCGGCCTTGGAGATGTCGACGATCCGCGCGTCCAGATAGCCGTCGCGCTCGAAGACCTCGCGGGCCCCGGCGACGAGAGCGGCGCGGGTCCGCTCACCGCGGGCGCTGCGAGGCGCGCCTGCGGCGGAGTCGGGGGCGCTCACAGGGACCCCAGGAAGTCGAGCAGCGCGGCGTTGACCTCGGCGGGCCGCTCCTGCTGGATCCAGTGCCCGGCGCCGTCGAGCACCAGCTGCCCGCGCAGGTCGGTGAGGACGCGCCGCAGCCCGTCGGTCGGGCTGAACATGCCCACCGGGTCGCGCGAGCCGATGGCGAAGAAGGAGGGCTGGTCGACGGTGCCGCCGTCCAGGGGCTCCATCAGCTCCCAGTTGCGGTCGATGTTGCGGTAGTAGTTCAGGCCCCCGGTGAAGCCGGTCTCGTCGAAGGCGCGGAGGTAGACGGAGAGTTCGCCCTCGGCCAGCCAGCCCGGGCGGGGCGCGGCCGGTTCGTCGCGGGCCGCCCAGGCGGGGCCGGGCGCCTCGCGGGCGAGCAGGGTGCGGCGCAGGTCGGCGCGGAGCGCCGCGTCGGGCTGAGCGGGGTGCTGGAACCAGCAGATGTAGAAGTCCTCGCCAAGGCGCCTGCGCAGGATCGACACCGGGGCGACGGGCGAACGCGGCGCGGGCGGCACGCTCAGCCCGGCGACGGCGCGCACCCGCTGCGGGTGGAGCAGCGCCAGGTGCCAGACCAGGGCGGCGCCCCAGTCGTGGCCGACGAAGACGGCGTCGTCGAGGCCGAGCGCGCCGAGCAGCCCGACCAGGTCGGCGCAGAGAGTGGCGACGTCGTAGGCGGCGGGATCCTCGGGGCGCGAGCTGCCGCCGTAGCCGCGCAGATCGGGGACGATCACGCGGTGACCGGCGTCGGCGAGGGCGGCGACCTGGTGGCGCCAGGAGAACGCCAGCTCGGGAAACCCGTGGCAGAGGACGATTGGCGTCCCCTCCGCCTCGCCCGCCTCGTGGACGCGGAGCTCGATGCCGTTGGTGGCGACCTGGCGCGGGACGAGCTTCTCCCACGCGGCGAGGGCGCTGCTGTCGGTGGCCATGACGACGAAGCTAGTCGAACTTGACGTCGGATTCAATAACTGGCCCCACTGGGAACCGGTCGCGGCCGTTCCGGCCCCGTTGCCCCGCCCGGCTCGATACGCTCGCCGCATGACCTTCGACACCCGGCTCGACCAGGCCGAACACGACTACGAGCGGGCGGTCTTCGGTGGTGACCCCGGCGGCCTGGCGGGCGCCGAGCGGGGCCTCGACGCGGTGGAGGCCGACCTGGCGCTGGCCCGGGGCCGACTGGTCCATGCCCGCTTCGTCGAGGAGCGCGTCGAGGACACCCGGGAGCTGCCGCTGTTCGAGCGGGCGGCGGAGCTGTACCGGGAGCTGGGCGACGTGCGCGGCGAGGGCGAGGCACTGTTCTGGGTCGGCACGGTCCACCACATCGTCCGCGGCGACGCCGAGGCGGCGCGGCCGCACTACGAGGCCGCGCTGCGGCTCGCCACCCGGGCCGACGACCGCGTGACCGTCTCCTACGTCCTGCGCCACCTCGGCTTCGCCGCCCACATGGCCGGGCGGCTGGACGAGGCTCGGCAGCTCCTGGAGGAGTCGACCCGACTGCGCAGGGAGGCGGGCTTCGGGGCGGGTGTCGCCGCCAACCTCGTCGGGCTCGCCTACCTCGCCGCCCAGCAGGACCGGCTCGACGACGCTGCCGGGCTGCTCCGGGAGGCGACGGACCTGGCAGCGGACGGCGCCGCCCACGGCGTCACCCGGCAGGCCGAGAGGGCGCGCAAGGAGCTGGGCCTCGAGTGAGACCGCGCCCGCAGCTCCGGATGCTGCGGGCGCGGTTCAGGTGGTGCGGGGTTCAGGTGGTGCGGGGTTCAGGTGGTGCGGGGTTCAGGTGGTGCGGGGTTCAGGTGGTGCGGGGTTCAGGTGGTGCGGGGTTCAGCTACGGCCACCGGCCGCAGGTGGCTACCACAGCACCGGCAGGCGCTCCGGCAGACGCTTCATGTAGCCCGTGCGCCAGACCAGTTGCTCGATCGGCACGGCCAGCTCCAGCTCCGGCATCCGCTCCAGCAGCGTGGTGATGGCGATCTCGGCGTGCCGGCGCCCCAGTGCCGTCGCCGGGCAGTAGTGCTGCCCGCCGCCGAAGGAGAGGTGCGCGGCGCTGTTGGACCGGGCCAGGTCGATCACGTCCGGGTTCGGGAAGACCTCCGGGTCGCTGTTGGCGCCCTCGACCAGGACCAGCACCAGCTCGCCGGCCTTCACCAGCACGTCGCCCAACTGAACGTCCTCCAGGGCGAGTCGGGGCAGGCCGTCGCCGATGGAGAGGTTGACGCGCAGCAGCTCCTCGACCGCGGCCGGGGCCAGCTCCGGCTCCGCCCGCAGCCGCGCCCGCAGCTCCGGGTGCTGCAGCAGCGTCACGAAGGCCATGGTGAGGAACCCGGCCGTGGAGACGACGCCCGCGCCGAAGAAGGTGACGCCGACGGTCGCCAGCATCTCGTCCGTGAGGTGCGCGTAGTCCGGGTCCGACCGCAGCGCGGCCAGCTCCGCCATCAACCCGGTGGTGACCGGGTCGTCCAGACGCTCCGTCATATAGGAGATGTCGCGGTCCCAGTTGAGCTTGGCACCGGAGATCGGGCAGGCGGAGTTCATGAACGCGATGTCCAGGCTGGCCGCGAGCCTCGGCGCGTCCTCGAACGGGATGCCGAGGATGCGGCAGTGCAGCGCCTCCGAGTACGGGTTGGCGAGACCGTGCCGCAGGTCCGCGGGCGCACCGGCGGCCACCAGGCCGTCGACGAAGGCCGCCGCCTGCTCGCGCATCCACGCGTCCAGGCCCGGCGCCTTGGGGTTGATCGCCTTCAGCACCGCCTTGCGCAGTCCCGCGCCGGTGATGTTGCCCATGTTGTTGACGACCTCGGGCGGGATCGTCAGCGCGTACTGGCGCGGCACGCCCGGCGCGGAGGTGTCCTTGAGGCTGAAGCGCCGGTCCTCCAGCACCTGCTTGCACAGCGCGTGGGAGGAGACCAGCCAGGCCGGGTCGCCGGCGATGGTGCGCACCCGCTTGACCGGCTCGGCGCGCAACTCCTCGATCTCGTCGGGGAGTCGGTCACCGCGCCAGGAGAACGGGAAAGCGGGCAGCTCGCCCACCTCGATCGGCGACGTCTCGCTCGGCATCGTGTCAAGCGGCATTGCGGTGACCCCCTTCGGCGGCCGGCGTGACGATCGCGTGGCCCTGGTTGCGTGAGGCGCGCAGGCCGGAGCCGCGCGAGTAGAGCAGCTCCGCCAGCGGCAGCAGCTGGTGGTAGCAGTTGAGCGAGGACGGGACCCCGAGGATGGCCGGGCTGTCCAGGAAGAGCGGCGCCTCGGCGCAGATGTAGCGCAGGCACACCTCCCGCTGCCGGGCGGTCGCGGTGCGCCCCTCCCCCAGCACCTTGTCGTCCAGGTAGGCGCCGACGAGCTGGTCGATGACGGCGCGGAACTCGGCGTCGGTGTCCAGCCGTTGCCAGAGTTCGTCGTGCAGCAGCCGGTAGGCCGGGTTCTCCTGGAACTCCGACATGGCGTGGGACCTGATCCGGCCGGTGCCGTCGTCGGTCTCCTCGACGGCGGTGCGCACCTTGGCGCGCACCCCGCGAAGGTTCTTGATCGCCTTGCGGCGGGCGTCGTCCTCGCTGTAGCCGAGGGCCTCGTACATCTCGGCGACGAACAGGTCGGTGTGGACGAGGTCGACCTGGCGGAAGTTCTGCAAGCCCCAACGGGCCAGGTCGAACAGGCGCGCCTGGGAGAAGTAGCTGTTGCCGGGCGAGACCCCGATGACCGCGTGGTCGCCCTCCGCCTGGATCAGGGCGCAATGGGCCGTGAAAGGCCTGACTTGGAATAAGGTCTCGGTCGCTGCGTGCAAGATCTGCATCTGCATCTGCAAGAGAGGGAGTGTCCTTCACGTCGCGAGTCCCGATGGAGCCTCGTGCTCCTGGTGTGGCGACGACACGCGCAGTCAAACTTCCCACACGCTCCGTTGTCAACGTCCGTCCCGGGACGTGAGATCGGCACGATGGCGGTGGGGCGTGGGAGGATCGGGCCGTGGCGAACTCGCAGAGAACAGCGCGGTACCGGGAGCTTGCGGCCGCACTACGCGCCGAGGTGCGCAGCGGCGTCTACAGCGAGGGTGGCCGGCTGCCCAGCGAGGAGGCGCTGGCCGTCGCGCACGACGTCTCGCGCGGCACGGTGCGGCAGGCGCTGGCGCTGCTGCGCGCCGAGGGCGTCGTCACCTCCCGGCGCGGCACCCGGCGGGTGGTGCTGGAGCAGCCGCGCGTGCAGAGCTTCGCGGCGCTGTCGAGCTTCACGCGCTGGGCGCGCTCGCTCGGGGAGGAGCCCGGCGGCGCCGTGGTCGCCTCGCAGTGGCGGGCTGCGGACGCGGTCGAGGCGGAGCGCCTGCGGCTCGCCGCGGGGGCGCGGGTGCTGTGGGTGCTGCGGCTGCGCACGCTGGGCGGTGAGCCGGTGATGGTGGAACGGACGGTGTACCCGGAGCCGGTCGGCGAGCTGGTGGCGTCGCTGCCGCCCGACGCGGTCTCGGTGACGGAGGGCCTGGAGGCCCACGGCGTCGTCCTGGCGGACGCCGACCACACCCTCGACCTCACCCTGGCCGACGCCGAGGACGCCCGCCTCCTGGACTGCCCCCTGGCTGCCCCCCTGCTCCGCGAACGCCGCCGCACCAGCGACCCGACGGGCCTCCCGGTGGAGTGGTCCGAGGACCGCTACCGCGCGGGCACGGTGGCCTTCACCGTCCACAACTCCCTCGCCACCACGGCCCTGGCCCGCACCCGAGGCGACGCGTAATCCGCGGGACGGGCGGCAGCGGGGCAGAGCACGAAGCGGGGCGAGGCGCCGCGCAGAGCACGCGACCGGCCACGCCCGAGCGGAGCCCGGCGCAGAGCGCCAGTCCCCGGCAGCGTGGGCGGATCCGGCCCCGATGGGCCGGGTCCGGGCGCGGGTCCGGTAGGCTCCGGGGCCCGCGAGATGCGCGGATGCACGGGGGGTGCGGATTGAACACGAAGGAACGAGTAGCGGCCGCTGCGGCCGCCGGGCTGCTGCTGGCGCTGACGGCCGGCTGCACCGGAACACAGGCGCCCACGGCGCGGCCCAGCGGGACGGTGGCGGCAGGGCACAGCGGGCCGGCCGTCGCGCCGACACCGTCCGCGTCGGGGGCTCTGTCCGTCTCCTCGGCGGACCTGCAGCTGCTGGACGACTACACGACCACCTACGAGCGGGTCGGCGACCAGTCGGGCTCGGAGCAGTTCGCGGAGATCCCCCGCGTCGCCCCGGGCACGGTGGGCGTGTCCGCGCGCTGCTCCGGGACCGGCACCATCTCCGTGGTGGTCTCCGGCGTGGTCAGTTTCGACGTCCGCTGTGGCGACCCCGCCGGGGACAACGTCGACTTCGCCTCCTCGGACCCGCGCACCGACGTCCGGGCGCAGGTCGTCAGCCACACCACCGGCCGCTGGGCGTTCGGCCTCGGCTGGCGGCCCGGTACCGGCCAGCCGCCCCAGGACCAGTCGACTCAGCCGACCGTCCGCTGAGCCGCGGGCACCGCACCGAAGCCGAGCTCGTTGCCGTCCGGGTCGCGGTAGACGACCTTCCGCGCACCGTTCGGGTAGTCCTCGCGGAGCGCCGGCTCCACGCCGCGCTCCGCGATCGCGGCGACACGCGCGTCCAGATCGCCGACGAGGACCGTCTGGACGGCGTGGCCCGCGTGCGCGGGGTTCCGCCGCACGTACAGGTAGCGGTGCGCGGCCAGCTCCCAGACCGCCTCGACCTCGTTCGGCCGGAACGCCGGCCCGTCGCCCAGCACCGCCGTGTACCAGGCCGTCGCCGCGGCGAGGTCGCCGACGTACACGCCCGCGAACAGGTCGACCGTCACACCTCCACGCTAAGGCGTTCCCGCCAGCTCCGCGAGCATCGGCCGGTAGTGGCCGAAGTCCGGCACGGCGACGGTCGTGTCCTTCGCGTCGTCGTCCCAGCGGCGCAGCCGGACCGCGTCGGCCCCGTACGGCTCGGCGGCGAAGCGGTCCGCCTCGGCCGGGGTCATCGGGCCGCCCTGGAGGGAGAGCGTGTGGACCGAGGCCGGGGACAGGCGGGCGAAGTACGCGGGCTCGGTTGCGCACAGGTAGCGCTTGGCCGCGACGTGGAGCCGGACTGGCTCGGTGACGGCGGGGCCGAACCAGGGCGCGAGCCAGTCGGCGCCCTGGTGGCTGTGCCGGTTGTCGCGCTCGCCCGCCATCAGCTCGCGGCCGTGGACGGCGCCGCGGAAGTGGCCGACGTCGTGCAGGAGCGCGGCGGCGACCAGCGCGGGCGGCGCCCCGTCGGCCTGCGCGAGGGCCGCGGCCTGGAGCATGTGCTGGGCCTGGGTGACGTCCTCGCCGAGGTAGTCGTCGGCCCCCTCCCCCGCGAAGAGGTCGGCGATGGCGTCCACGATCTGTTGCGGCGTCAGCACGGCTGTGCCTCCTTGCGCTTCAGCACGTCGATGGTGCCGAACAGGTGGTCCAGGTCCGCGTAGCAGCCCTGGAGGTGACGGGCGCCGCCGCGGGCGAACGCGGTGCGGGCGTGGAGCAGGCGGGTGTTGTCGAAGACCAGGCAGTCGCCGGGGCCGAGCCGGAAGTCCAGTTGGCGCTCCGGCGCCAGCAGCAGCCGGGCGAAGGCCCGGTAGGCGGCGTAGAACGCCTCGGTCTTCTCGGCGGGCAGGCGCAGGGTACCGAGCGAGCGGTTGTTGAACCGCACCTCGCGGACGCGGCCCGCCGGGTCGGCGGCGATGAGCGGGCGGTGGGCGCTGAGCTCGGTGGTGTCGTCGCGGAAGGCGAACGGCACGGACGTACCGGTCAGGGCCGCGAACGCCGCGGGCTCCTGCGCGCGCAACGCGGCCGCCGCGGCGAAGCCGTCGACGAGGCCCGAATCGCCGCCCTCCGCCTCGTTGACGAGGCAGTGCAGGAGCTGCAGGGTCGGCACCGGGTCCCGGTAGGGGTTGTCGGTGTGCGGGGTGATCGCGACGTTGGTGAAGGCGAGGTTGTTGGGCCGCTCCTCGACGCGGACCTCGAACTGCGGGCCGTAGTTGGTCTCGCGGACGTAGCCGAAACTGAGCGCGACCTGCTGCGCCTGGCCGTCCCGGAGCGGGACGTCGCGCAGCAGGCAGAAGCCGAGGCGGGCGACGGCCTGGAGCATGCGCAGCCGCTCGGCGTCGTCGTCGAGGTAGGCGGCCCAAGTCGTCTCGGGCAGGCCGTCCGCGAACCGGGCCGCGGTCCCCCACAGCTCCTTGCCGTCCTCGGTTCGCGGGTCCGGCTCCGCCGCGCGCTGGAGCCACTCGGCCGTGTAGCGGGAGACGTGGCCGTCGTTCGCCCAGACGACCTCCCAGCCCTCCTCGTCGCCGTCGACCGGACGCACGTTCGCGACGCCGAGGTCGTCGGGGAGGTCGGTGATCTGGAAGAGCTTCTGGTCCGTCAGCGGATCACGGCAGTCGGGGCAGGAGCAGTTGTCCCGCAGCCAGATGGCGGGGACGTCGGCAGGCAGCATGGGCCCTCGTTTCGGGTCGGCCAAAGTTGTATAGCCAACTTTGGCCCGCGGGCCTCGCCCTTCGCAAGCAACGCCCGGATGAACGCAGGACCAACCCCCGGCGGCACAGGCCGGCAGTGGAGCGTGAACAGGTGGAGTCCCACACCCGGTGGATTCACGGGGTGGGCTTGCTCGGTCGGGAGGAGAAGACACTCCCCGCCACTTACAACCTATAGCGCATGGGGGGCCTTGCGGCAAGGCCCCCTTCGGGGCGCACAATCGTCGGCCTAGGTCGTATACCTGCCGAAACAGGAGCTATGAACCCTCTTGCCACCAGTGCGTTCGATCTGTCCGACCGGCTCGCGGCCAAGGCCGATCCGGCCCTGATCGGGCGCGACGAGCGCCACTTCGCCGCCGTCGCACGGCGCCTCGCGGAGGCGATCGCGGAGCTGGACGCGCAGTTGGACGAGGCGCGGAAGGCACCGGGCGGGGTGGGGCGGGCCGCCATGGACCGGGACGCCGAGGTGCACCGGATCAGCGGCCGGCTGCGGGCGCTGCGCCGGTTCGGGCTGGACCTGTGCCTCGGGCACGTCGTCGCCGCGGGGGACGCCGAACCCGTCTACATCGGGCGCCTGGGCCTCACCGACGCGGACGGCAGCCGGCTGCTCGTCGACTGGCGCTCGCCCGCCGCCGAACCCTTCTTCGCCGCCACCCACGGCCACCCGATGGGCCTGGCCAGCCGCCGCCGCTACCGGTGGACCCGCGGGCGGATCAGCGACTACTGGGACGAGGTGTTCACCGCCGACGGCCTGGAGGGCCGGGCCGCGCTGGACGACCAGTCGGCCTTCATCGCGAGTCTGGGCGGCAACCGCTCCGAGCGGATGCGGGACGTGCTGGCCACCATCCAGGCCGACCAGGACACGATCATCCGCGCCGGCTCGCGCGGTGCGCTCGTCGTGGACGGCGGCCCCGGCACGGGCAAGACCGTCGTCGCGCTGCACCGCTCCGCGTACCTGCTCTACTCCGACCCGCGCCTCGGCCACCGACGCGGCGGCGTCCTGTTCGTGGGCCCCCACCAGCCCTACCTCGCCTACGTCGCCGACGTCCTGCCGAGCCTGGGCGAGGAGGGCGTGCGCACGTGCACGGTGCGCGACCTGGTCGCCGAGGGCGCTGCGGCGTCGGAGGAGCGGGACCCGGAGGTGGCGCGCCTCAAGGCCACGGCGGACATGGTCAAGGCGATCGAGCAGGCCGTGTCGATCTACGAGGAGCCGCCCACCGAGAGCCTGGTGGTCACCACCGACTGGGCGGACATCCACCTGACCGCCGACGACTGGGCTGACGCCTTCGCCGCCCCTGATCCGGGCACCCCTCACAACGAGGCGCGCGAGCAGATCTGGGAGGAGCTGGCGGCGATCCTGATGGACCGGCTCGACCTGGAGGACGGCGGCGTCTCCCCCGAGTCGTTCCTCCGCTCGCTGCGGCGCGACGAGGAGCTGGTCACCACCCTGAACCGGGCCTGGCCGCTGCTGGAGGCCACCGACCTGGTCGGCGACCTGTGGTCGGTGCCCGCGTACCTGCGCCTGTGCGCGCCCTGGCTCGGCCGCGACGAGGTCCGCGCGCTCCAGCGGGAGGACGCGCACGCCTGGACCGTCGCCGACCTGCCGCTGCTGGACGCGGGCCGCCGCCGCCTCGGCGACCCGGAGTCGGCCCGGCGCAAGCTCCGTCACGACGCCGCACTGGCCGCGCAGCGGGAGCGGATGGCGAGCGTCATCGACGACATGCTGCACGCCGACGACGACGGCGAGGGCGCGGTGACGATGCTGCGCCACGCGGACCTGCGCGAACACCTGGTCGACGAGAGCGCCCTCGCGACCGCCGAGCCCGACCTGCCGGCCGGTCCGTTCGCCCACATCGTCGTGGACGAGGCGCAGGAACTGACCGACGCGGAGTGGCAGATGCTGCTCCAGCGCTGCCCCTCGCGCAGCTTCACGATCGTCGGTGACCGCGCCCAGGCGCGGCACGGCTTCACCGAGTCCTGGCGCGAGCGGCTGGAGCGGGTCGGGCTGGACCAGGTGGAGCTCGCCTCCCTCAGCGTCAACTACCGCACGCCGGAGGAGGTCATGGCGCAGGCCGCACCGGTGATCCGCGCCGTCCTGCCGGACGCCAACGTGCCGACCTCGATCCGCAGCAGCGGCGTCCCGGTCACCCACGGCCCGGTCGCCGAGCTGACGGCGATCCTCGACACCTGGCTGGCCGAGCACGACGAGGGCATCGCCTGCGTCGTCGGGGCGCCGGGCTTCGAGAGCACGGCCCGGGTCCGCTCGCTGACGCCGGAGCTGACGAAGGGCCTGGAGTTCGACCTGGTCGTGCTGGTGGACCCGGAGTCCTTCGGCGAGGGGATCGAGGGGGCGGTGGACCGCTACGTCGCGATGACACGCGCGACACAGCGACTGGTGATCCTCACTTCCGCCGCCGGGCAGGCAGGATGACAAGCTGAACGCATCCGCACCGCAGGCGAGGGGGACGCATGTCCGACGAACAGGCCACCACCGTCCGTGAGCTGAGGCTCGTGGTCACCGCCGCCGACTACGAGGAGGCGCTGCGCTTCTACCGCGACGTCCTCGGCCTGCCCGAGCGCGCGGCGTTCGCCTCCCCGGACGGTCGGGTGACCATCCTGGAGGCGGGCCGCGCCACGCTGGAGATCGCCGACCCCGGCCACGCGGCCTTCATCGACGAGGTCGAGGTCGGCCGCCGGGTGGCCGGGCAGATCCGGGTCGCCTTCCAGGTGGACGACTCCCCCGCCATGACCGCCCGCCTCGCCGCGGCGGGCGCGGAGGTCCTGGCCGAACCGACCCCCACCCCGTGGAACTCCCTCAACTCCCGCCTGGAGGCCCCGGGCGCGCTGCAACTGACGCTCTTCACCGAGCTGGGCTGACGCTCGGTCGGCCCACTACCGGTGCAGGCGGAGATCCCAGGGGGCGTCGACCGTGGAGGACGGACGCCCGTTCCTGGTCCTGCGACCTCAGCCAGTGGAAGAAGCAGCCGCCTTCCATCGGACAGCCGCTCGGGCAGGGCAATCCATCGTCACGCCGTTCCGGTACCGAGGGAGGCACTCGGCGACGGTTCGCCGGGCCCGGCCTCGTACGACTGGAGCTCGACGAGGTGCCCCTCGGGGTCGCGCAGGTGCGCGGTGCGGAGGCCGGGGCCCCAGGCGGGGCGGTCCGTGGCCTCGGTGACGAGGGTGCCGCCGTGGCGCAGGCACAGGGCCAGGGCCGCGTCGACGTCGTCGACGCGGCAGACGAACATGGCGCGGTCCTGCGCGGCCGGGGCTGCGGTCGGCAGCTCGGCGGTGCCGATCGTCGCGGCCAGCGCGGCGCGGTCGAAGAGGACGAGGATCGCCTGGTCGTCGACGTCCCAGTTGGCGTAGGGGCCGGCCGCCGTGCCCTTCATCAGCCGGGCGCCGAACAGTTTCGGGAGCACGGCGTCGTAGAACCCGAAGCTGTCGGCGAAGCGGTCCACCAGCAGGCGAGGGTGCAGAGCGTCCATGGGAGGCACTCCAATTGATGGGTTTTCACCTATGATTGGTCGGCGCCTATAGTCCTACCATGGACGCGCCCACCACGCACCCGCCGACCCTGACCGCACTGACGACCTACCTGCTCTCCCGCACCGGCAAGGTCGCCCGGCAGCGTCTCGCCGAACGGCTGGCCGCGCGGGACGTGCGGCTGTGGCACATGGCCGTCCTCGCCGCGCTCGCCGACTTCGGGCCGCACGCCCAGCGCGACCTCGCGCTGCGGCTCTCCCTCGACCGAAGCGACGTCACCAAGCTGGTCGAGGAGTTGGGCGCACTCGGCCAGGTCGCGCGGACACGCGACCCGGCCGACCGGCGGCGGGTCACCGTCGCCATGACGGAGGCTGGCCGCGCCGCGCTCGCCGAGCTCAACGCGGAGGCGGAGGCGGTCCAGGACGAGATCCTGGCGCCGCTGGGGACCGACGAACGGGAGCAGCTGGCCGCGCTGCTCGGGCGGGTGTTCGCGCACCTCGACGCCTGACCACCGGTTCGCAGCGAAGAAACTCCGCCCGGCCCCGAGCCCGCTGACGCCACCTGATCGGCAGCCGAACCCTCGCGCCGGTCACGGCGCGGGGGTCGGCTCATGCCGAGGCGGAGGACCAGGTGGCGAGCAGGGCCCTGGCGGCGGCGGCCTCCGGGGCGCCGAGGCGGTCGTAGAGGGTGGCGGCCTGTTCCAACTCCCGTAGGGCCCGCGGATGGTCGCCTGTCGCCTCGGCGCAGCGGGCGGAGCCCTCCAAGGCGTAGGCCTCCTCCATGGGGCTGCGGCACTCTCGGGCCAGCAGGAGCGCCTCCTGGTAGTAGGCGTCCGCCGCGGCCGGTCCCTCCGCGTCGACGGCCAGGGCGCCCATCCGCGTGAGCACGACCGCCTCACCCGGACGGTTGCCGATCGCCCGGTAGATCTCCCGCGACTGCGCGAACAGACGCGCCGACGTCACCAACTCGCCGGTCAGGTGCAGCGTGTGGCCCTCCTCCCGCAGGGTGGCCGCCTCCCCCTGGCGGCTACCGATCGCCTTGTAGATGACCCGCGCCTGCTGGAACAGCGCGACCGCCGCCGGGTAGTCGCCGCGACGGTTCCGCGAACGGCCCAGGTTCCAGAGCGCGTTCGCCTCGCCCTGGCGGTTGCCCAGGTCGCGGAACATGACCAGTGCCTGCTCGTACCGCTCCACCGCGGCCGCGAAGCTCCCGGTCTCGTGCAGCAGATGGCCCAGATCGTGCAGGGTGCTGGCCTCGCCCAGCCGGTTGCCGACCGACCGGTGCGCGTCCAGCGCCCGGGTCAGCAGGTCGAGGCCGGCGTCGGGGTCACCGTTGGAGTAGCGGGCTCGGCCCAGATCACGCAGGGCCGCCGCCTCGCCGTGGCGGTCGTCGGACTCCTGGTACATCGCGACCGCGCGCTCCTGCAGTGCCGCCGCCTCGGGGTAGTCGCCCGTCAGCAGCCGGACCCGGCCCAGGTCGTTCAGGACGCCCGCCTCGCCGTGCCGGTCGGCGATCTCCTGGAAGCCCGTGAGGCTGCGTTCGAGCAGCTCGGCGGAGACGACGTAGTTGCCGGTCACGTACTCGGAGCGGCCCAGGTCCCAGCGGGCCTCGGCCTGCCCGCGCCGGTCCCCGAGCTCGGTGAGCAGGCCGAGCGCCCGCCGGTGCGCCTCGATGGACGCGGGGTACTCGCCCAGGGCGTGCCGGACCCGGCCCAGGTCGCCCAGCGCGGCAGCCTCTCCGCGCGCGTCACCCTGCTCGCGCGCGGCCGAAGCCGCTGCCGCGTGCAGGTCGGCCGCCTCGGCCCAGGCGCCGTCCAGCTGGAGGAACGGCGCCAGGGCCGAGGTCAGCGCGACGGTCCGGTCGGGCCTGGCGGGCTCGCGCCCGGGCGCGGACACGGGCGCGGGCGCGAACACGGGCGCGGGCGCGTCGTCGCCGGGTGCGGCCAACAACGCGACCAGGTTGTCGCGTTCGGTCCGGAGCCACCGCAGCGCGGCCGCCCGGTCGGGCAGCGGGACCACGACACCCGGCACCGCGCTCGCGTCGGCGTCCACGTCGGTGACCGCGCGGGCGAAGAGGGCTGATCGCGGCAGCCGGAGGTTCGCCTGCCGCATCGTGTACTGGTAGTGGTCGAGCAGGCGCTCCAGCGCCGCCTCGTCCTCGTGCGTCCGGCCCGCGTCCCGCCGCAGCCGGCGGGCGTGCAGGCGGACCAGGTCGTGGAAGTGGTAGCGCTGGGCCACGCGTTGGGACAGCAGGTGGTGGTCGAGCAGTGACTCCAGCAACCGCTCCGCGCCGCGCAGGTCCGTGCCGAGCAGGTTGGCCACCGAGGCTGCGTCGAAGTCGGGGCCGGGGATCAGTGCCAGCAGCCGGAACAGCCGCTGCTCCGGTTCCGGGAGGGCGCCGTAGGAGGTGTCGAAGACGCTGGCGACCGTGCGGTCCTCGTCCTCGAGCCGGTCCAGCCGGTGACGCTCGTCCCGCAGCTCCTCGACGAGATCGGCGACCGAGAGCACGGGACGGTGCCGCAGCCGCGCCGCCGAGATGCGCAGCGCCAAGGGCAGGTGCCCGCAGAGCGCGACCAGTTCACGCAGCGCGTCGGGGTCCTCGGCGTCGGCCGCGCGGCCCGGCCCGGTCGCCTCGCGCAGCAGCGCGAGGGCTTCGTCGTCGGAGAGCGTGTCGAGCGCGAGGCTGTGCGCGTCGTCCAGTCCGGTCAGCCGCCTGCGGCTGGTGACCAGGACCAGGCAGCCGGGGCCGCCCGGCAGCAGCGGGCGGACCTGCGCGGTGCTGGTGGCGTTGTCCAGCAGGACGAGGACCCGCCGACCCGCCAGCCGGTCACGGTAGAGGGCCGCACGGGCGGCGAGCTCCTGCGGGATCTGCTCGGGGGCGGTGCCCAGCGAGCGCAGCAGCTGGCCGAGCGCCTCGACGGGGAGCAGCGGCGTGGTCCCTGGCGTGTGGCCCTGGAGGTCGACGAAGAGCTGGCCGTCGGGGAAGTCCGGCCGCAGGCGGTGCGCGACATGGACCGTCAGGGCGGACTTGCCGATCCCGCCCATCCCGTCGACGGCGGAGATCATCACGGTCCGCGCGGAGTCGGCGCCCCGATCCGGGCTGCCGAGCGCGAGCAACTGCGTGACCTCCGCGGTCCGGCCGGTGAACAGCCGGGTGTCGGGGGGCAGCTGGCACACGGCGCGGTCCTGCTGCGGGTCGCGCGGCTGGGTCTGCCACGACGGCGCCTGCGCCTGCCGGGCGCCGTCGGACGGGCGCTCGGCGTCGCCGGACGGGCGCGCCGCGGCGGCGAGCAGCCGGGCGCGGCCGGCCTCGTCGAGGTCCAGGGCCCCGGCCAGGCGGCTCACGGACGAAAGTCTGGGGCGGCGGTGGCCGGCTTCCAGGACGTTGATCGTGTGGGCGGACACGCCGGAGCGCTCTGCCAGTTCCTCCTGCGTGAATCCGGACCTGAGCCGGGCCTCGCGCAACAGGCCGCCGAATTCCGCCACCGACCTCGTCCCCCCGTGGGCGGCCCGGTGCGCGGCGGGCTGATCCGGTCGCGCCATGATCACGGGCCGAGGGGCGCCATGCTAACCCGGATCGGTGAACACGCGTCAACCGCTCCGAACGGTGGACGTCTCCTCCGGCCAGTGGTACTCGACCCCGCTCGGGCCCTCGGCGCCACGGCGGTAGACGGACCCAATGCCCGGCCGGAGCCGGATCACGCCGGGCAGCTGCTCGTGCGGGCGGCAGGGATACCGCATCGCCGCACCGTCGTCGGGGCCGCCGAGGAAGACGATCGGCGGCAGGTGACCCGGTACGGGTCCCATGGCGGCCATCCCCGAGATCAAGGCCCGTCCACCCCCCTCTTCCCTTCCTCCCTCTGACGCGTCACACGACGCGTCACCTGACGCGGAACCGCGCCGTCCGACCGTCGGGCGGACCGGGGCGCGCGGGCGGTCAGCCGCGTGCGCCCCGGCCTGCGTCACGGTCGCGGCCGTGCCCACCCCCGTTCACGTCGGCACGGCCACTCGTCGGGCCCGCAGGGCCGCCGCTCGTACGAACTCCCGACGCTCCGATCCTCGGGTGTCACGTCTGCCACGACCATGACGTACGCCTGACGTTTGCCTGGCGCTTCGCCGATGCCCTTCACCGGTGCCCTTCACCGATGCGCTTCACCGGTGCCCCTCACCGGTGAGGTGCGCCGCACTGCCGCCGACGCCGGACGGTCGCGTTGCGGCATGATCTCTGTGGTTCCCTGCCCGCCACGACCCGAGGACGCAGCAACCGATGTCCACCCCGTACGGAACCGCTCACAACGCGAACCCCTGGCTGACCACGCTCACCCCGCGCCCGGCGGCCCGGCTGCGGCTGGTCTGCTTCCCGCCGTCGGGCGCCGGCACCAACTTCTACCGGCCGTGGGCGGCCCGACTGCCGCAGGACGTCGAGTTGCTCGCCGTCCGCCTGCCGGGACGGGAGGACCGCTACCGGGAGGCGCTGATCGAGGACTACCCCACCGCCGTCGCACGGCTGCACACCGCGCTGCGCCCGGTCTTCGACCAGCCGTACGCGCTGTTCGGCCACAGCATGGGCGCGCTGCTGGCCTACGGCGTCGCCCTGGCCTCCGCCCGCCTCGGCGCTCCGGCGCCCGTCCGGCTGCTGCTCAGCGGCGCCGGCGGTCCCGGCACCGAGCCGCCGAAGGCGGGGCGCGGCACCTGGAGCGACGAGGAGATCGTCGCCGACCTGCGGGAGATGGGCGGCACACCGGAGGCGGTGCTCGACCACCGGGAGCTGCTCGACCTGATCCTGCCGGTGCTGCGCGCGGACTACACCCTGTGCGACGCCTTCTACGCGGACCCGCCCACCAGCCCGCTCCTGGACTGCCCGCTCACCGTCCTCGGCGGCGCCAAGGACCACTACACGCCGCAGGACCTGGCCCGCTGGACCCGGGTCAGCACGGGTCCGGCGACCCACCACACCTACCCCGGTGGGCACTTCTTCGTGGTCGGCGAGTCGGCGGACGCCGTGCTGGCGACGCTGACGACGGAGCTGGCCGGCTGACGGGCCGCCGGGGCGGGCCCGTCAGCCGGTGGACGGACGGGGTGCGTGGTTGATGACGAGACCGGTCAGCTGGTTCGCCTGCACCACGGTGGCCGGATCGCCGTTCACCGTCATCGTGACGGTCGTCCCGGCCGTCTCGCGGAGCGCGGCCAGTTCACGCAGCAGCACCTCGACGACCGCCCGGTCGGCCAGCAGCGCCTGTTGGAACCGCTCGGTCAACTCCTGTGCCACCCGGAGCCCCACCTCCTTGTCGCCGCTCTCCCCGGCCGCGACGAGCTCGGCCCGGATCGGCTCGATCTCCCCCTCCGCACCGGGGCGCCGCAGGACCCGGCCCGCCAGCTCCTTGGCCCTACCCCACAGATCCCCGGCCGCCGCCTTCACCACCGTCGTGGCGGCCAGTGACGCGAGCGTCACCAACTCCTCGTCCACCGCTCCCCCTTCGTGTCCCTGTCAGCACCACCGTAGCGAAGGGCGCGGAACCTGCGCCCCCGATCCGCACGTTCCCTGTCCGACGGGTGCGGACGCGGCGAGGGGTGGGGCACGATGGGCGGGGCCGGCTGGTACCGGGGCGACTGCCACGTCCACTCGGTTTACTCCGACGGCGAGCTGACGCCTGACCAACTCACGGCCGAGGCGCTCGCCGCCGGGCTCGACTTCCTCGCCACGACGGAGCACAACACCGCTGCCGCGCACGGCGAATGGAGCGCTGCTCGGGCGGCGGGCCTGCTCGTCGTCACGGGCGAGGAGGTGACCACGCGCACCGGGCACTGGCTCGCCCTCGGCATCGAGGCGGGTGAGGTGGTCGACTGGGACTACGGCGTGCGGGACGGCGCGCTCGCGCGTCACGTGGCCGCCGTCCGCCGGGGCGGCGGGCTCTGCGTCGCCGCGCACCCCCACGCGCCTTATCCCTCCGGGGACTTCATGTTCCCCCTGGAATGCCTCGACGTGGTCGAGGTGTGGAACGGGCGATGGAGCTCCGACCTGCCCTGGAACGCCGACAACGAGGCGGCCCTCGCCGAGTGGGGCCGACGGATCGCCGGCGACCTCCTGGCCACCGGCCGTTGGCAGCCCGCCATGGGCAACAGCGACGCACACCTGCCCGGCCAGCTCGGAACGCCGCAGACGGTCGTCCACGCCGCGTCGCCGACCACCCCCGCCCTCCTCGACGGGCTGCGCGCCGGGCGCAGTTGGATCGCGGAGTCGGCGGCGGTCCAGCTGGACTTCACGGCGGAGGCGGCGGGCCGCACGGCGGGCGTCGGCGAGACGCTCGACACCGGCGGCTCCCCCGTCACGGTGCGCGTCAGGGTCTCCGGCGTCGAGGACGGCAGCGTCCGGTTCCACACGGAGCGGGGCAAGGTCCATCGCGCGGGCCTCGAGGCGCGGTGGACCACCTCCGCCCGCGAATCGCTCTTCGTCCGCGTCGAGGTCCGGCACCCCGACGGTGGGATGGCGGCGCTGACCAACCCGATCGTGCTGCGCTGAGCGCCGCCCGGCAGGCGTGGGCGGCGCTCGGTGCTGGGTGCTGGGCGCTCGGTGCTGGGTGCTGGATGGTCGACCGGTGGCCGGTCAGGCGGCGGAGGGGATCCGCTCGCTGTCCTGGGCCTCCTCGGTGCGCTCGACGGCGGTCAGCCTCGGGGCGGGTGCCTCGGCGGTCTCCGGCTCGTCCGTGTTCAGCTCGGCGAGCATCGACCTGGTGAAGCCGAAGAAGTACGTCGCCAGGAAGCCGACCAGGTAGCCGACCAGCAGCCCACCCGCGTAGACGAGGATGGTCGCGCCGAGGTTCTGGTCGCCCTTGAGCAGCGGGAAGAGCGCCCAGCCCGAGGGGCCGATCGCGGTGGACCCCACCGCCGTGCCCAGCATGTTGAACAGGCCGACGAACGCGCCGCCCGCCGCGCCGCCGATGCAGGCCGTGACGAACGGGCGGCCCAGCGGCAGGGAGACGCCGTAGATCAGCGGCTCGCCGACGCCCAGGAACCCGGCCGGGAGCGCGGACTTGATGGTGGCGCGCAGCGTCGCGTTCCGGCGCGCCCGCAGGTAGACCGCGATCGCGCAGCCGACCTGGCCGGCGCCCGCCATGGCGAGGATGGGCAGCAGCACGGTGTAGCCCTGCTGCTCGATCAGCGTGGTGTGGATCGGGATCAGCGCCTGGTGCAGGCCCAGCATGACGAGCGGCAGGAACAGCCCGCCGAGGATCAGGCCCGCGAAGGCGCCGCCGTGCGCCAGCAGCCAGGTGGCGCCGGTGCCGATCCCGGTGGAGACCTCACCGGCGAGGAACATCAGGCCGAAGAGCGTGACCAGACCGGTGACCAGCAGCGTGATCGTGGGTGTGACCAGGACGTCCAGCGCCTCGGGCACGAACCTGCGGCACTGCTTCTCGATCCACACCGCCAGTGCGGCCGCCGCGAGCGCGCCGAGGACGCCGCCCTGCCCCGGCGCGAGCTTCTCGCCGAAGACGGAGACGTTCGCGACGCCGGCGTAGACGATCACGGCCGCCGCCGCGCCGCCGAGGATCGGTGTGCCGCCGAACTCCTTGGCGGTGTTGTAGCCGACGAAGACGGCGATCAGCGACATGAACCCGGAGGCGATCGAGGCCAGCGCCGGGCTGATCGCGGGAAGCCAGTGCAGGTTGACGAGCAGTCCGTTGATGCCCGCGATGATGCCCGCTCCGATCAGGGCCGGGATCAGGGGGACGAAGATGTTCGCGATCCGGCGCAGCAGCAGCTTGACCGGGGTGGCGTTCCGCTCCTTCTGCGCGGCGCGCAGGGCCGCGCCCTGGGTGGCCAGCTCGTCCGCGGTGAGCGTGTGGTGCTGCTCATCCGCAGTCCCGCCCGTCCCGCCCGTCCCGCCCGTCCCGCCCGTCCTGCCCGTCCTGCCCGTCCCGTCCTCGGCGACCAGCCGCTCGAACTCCGGCGTCACCCGCGCCACCGTGCCGGGACCGAGCACGATCTGGTACGTGTCGTCCTCGACGACGCCCATGACGGCCGGGACGGCCTTGAGCGCGGTGTCGTCGACGAGCGACCGGTCGCGCAGACCCAGCCGGAGGCGGGTCATGCAGTGGGCGACGGAGGTGACGTTGTCGGCTCCTCCGACGAGCGGGAGGATCGCGGCGGCGGTGGCGCGGTTCTTGTCGTCAGACATGGTGCTGGCCTTCTGCGAAGGGGTTCCGGACGGGGGAGTGAGGCGCGCTACGCGGCGTCGAGCAGCGCGTCGCGGAGCCGGCCGTGGTGCTCGGCGAGCAGGCGGGCGGCGGTGGGGGCGTCGACCTGGCCGAGGACGACCAGGATCGCGTTCTTGACCTCGCCGCCGGTCGCGGCGAGGGCGTCCTCGATGACCGCGCCCTCGGCGCCGGTGGCGAGGGCGACGATGCGGCGGCAACGGGCGCGCAGCTTCTCGTTGCTGGCGCGGACGTCGACCATCAGGTTCCCGTAGGTCTTGCCCAGGCGGATCATGGTGATCGTCGAGATCATGTTGAGCACGAGCTTCTGCGCGGTCCCGGCCTTCAGCCGGGTCGAACCGGTGAGCAGTTCGGGGCCGACGACGACCTCGATCCCGTGCTCGGCGGCGGCCGCGAGCGCGGAGCCCGCGTTGCAGGAGAGCCCGACGGTCAGCGCGCCGCGCGCACGGGCGAGGTCGACAGCGGCGACGGCGTAGGGCGTACGGCCGGAGGCGCTGATGCCGACGACGGTGTCGTTCCCGGTCAGACCCAGCGCGTCCAGGTCGGCGGCGGCCAGCTCGCGGCTGTCCTCGGCTCCCTCGACGGCGGTGACCATCGCCGAGGCACCACCCGCGATCAGGCCGACCACCTGGCCTGGCGCGGAGTTGAAGGTCGGCGGGCACTCGCTGGCGTCCAGCACGCCCATCCGTCCGGCCGTTCCGGCTCCCGCGTAGATCAGTCGCCCACCCCGCGCCATCCGCGCGGCCACCCCGTCGATCGCGGCGGCGATCGCGGGCAACTGCGCGGCGACGGCCTCGGGGACGCTGCGGTCCTCGGCGTTCATCAGCTCGGCGATGCGCAGCGTGTCGAGCCGGTCGATCTCCCCGAGCTCGGGCCGGTGCGCCCCGGTGGCCAACTGCTCCAGCTGACGCTGCAGCTCGGCGTAGGGGGCGGCGGGGGCAGGGCTTGCGGTGCTGCTCACGGTGGGTCAGCTCCTCTTCGTCGAGGGGGTGGGGGTGGGGATCTCGGTACCGGGCCGCGCGGCGGCCGCCCGCGCGGCGGCTACCGGCACGACAGCGCCCGCTGCGCTCGAGCTCGGCGCGGCGGAGCCGGACGTGCCGGAGCCCGGCGTGGAGGTGCGGGCGCCGGGGGCGCTGCGGCGGGGGACGAGGGCCCGGTAGGTGGCCGCGAGGGCGGGCTGCGCGCTGGTGTAGCGGCGCTGGACGACGCCGATGCACAGGCAGTCGACGACGAGCAGCTGCGAGCTGCGCGAGGCCATCGCGGCGGGGCGCAGCTCCATCTCGCGGCCGGCGCTGCTCAGCAGCAGCCGGTCGGCGAGCCGGGCCGCACGCGAGCCGGGGCGGCTGGTGAGGACGACCGTCGTCGCACCGGCCTCGCGGGCGCGGCGCAGCGGTTCCAGGACCTCGCGGGTCTCACCGCTGTTGGTGACGGCGACGGCCACATCACCGGGCCGCAGGTGCACGGCCGCGGTCATCGCCAGGTGCGGGTCGGCCGCGGCGCCGGCCACCAGGCCGATCCGCAGCAGCTTCTGCATCAGGTCCTGCCCGACCAGCCCGGAGGCGCCGACCCCGAAGATCTCGACCCGCCGGGCCTCCGCGACCGAGTCGACAGCGGCGGCCAGCGCCTGCGGCGAGAGCTGCGCGGCCGTGTCGGCGAGCGACTGCCGCTCCTCGTGCGCCAGCTTGGCGATCACGTCGGCGATCGGGTCGTCGACGGCGATGTCGCCGGTCAGGGCGGGCGCGGACGCGGCCCTGCGGGCCGCGAGCCCGGCCAGGGCGAGTCGCAGCGCGCGGTAGCCGGGGTACCCGAGCAGGCGGGCGGTCCGCACGACGGTGGCCTCGCTGGTCCCGGCCCGCGCGGCGAGCGCGCCGACGGTCAGCCCGGCGCAGTCGGCGGGGTCACCGACGACCAGCGCGACCACGGCGGCCATAGCCTCCGTCAGCTGCGGCTCGACGGCCCGCGCCCGCGCCTCCAGCGCCTCCGGCGCGGGGGGCACGGAGGGCACGGAGGGCACGGAGGCTGCGGCAGTTTGCGGCGCTTTCGGGCTCATGCCTTGAAAGTTACTTTCAGCCCGGCCGGGCCCGCATGAGGCGAAGGTCCCGCGCAGCAGGTACGCCTTCCGGTTGGCCCGCGTCGTGTCGCCGCGGGACAGAGGCCACCCCCGTGGTGTCCTGTTGCCCGGACGCAGGTCGACGAGGAGGCGGACGGGTGTCGCGGTGGGACGGTTTCCCCACGCGGGGGGTCTGGCGACGGCCCGCGCTGCGGTGGGTGGACGTCGTGGTGGTCGCGGCGCTGGTCGCGCTGCTGTACGGGCTGCTGCGGCTGGCGCCGAGCCTGAACGCGCCGTTCCTGCCGGAGACCGCGCCGCAGGCGGTGTCCACGGACCCGGCGAACCTGCCGATGTACGCCGTGCGCTCGCTGCTGCGCATGTTCGTGGCGCTGATCGCCTCCGTCGCCTTCACCTTCGTCTACGCGACCGCCGCCGCCCGGCTGCGGCGCGCCGAGAAGGTCCTGCTGCCGATCCTGGACATCCTCCAGTCAGTGCCGGTGCTCGGCTTCCTCTCCGTCACGGTGACGGCCTTCATCAACCTCTTTCCCGGTTCCGAGCTCGGCCTCGAGTGCGCGTCGATCTTCGCTATCTTCACCGCGATGGCCTGGAACATGACCTTCGCCTTCTACTACGCGCTCATGTCCCAGCCGCGCGAGCTCGACGAGGCCGCCCGCATCATGCGGCTGACGAAGTGGCAGCGGTTCTGGCGCCTCGACGTGCCCAGCGGCATGATCCCGCTGGTCTGGAACGGCATGATGAGCTTCGGCGGCGCCTGGTTCTTCCTGGCGGCGTCGGAGTCCATCAGCGTCCTGAACCACACCTACGCCCTGCCCGGCATCGGCTCCTACGCCGCGGCCGCCATCGCCGACGGCAACCTGGGCCAGGTGGGGATCGCCATCGGCGTGATGGTCGTCATGGTGATCGGCGTCAACGTGCTGTTCTGGCGGCCGATGACCGCCTGGTCCGAGAGGTTCCGGGTCGAGGAGTCCGAGGCGGCCGAGCGGCCGCGCAGCCTCGTGCTGGACTTCCTGCGCCGCTCCCAGGTGCCCCATCTGGTCAGCAGGCCGCTGCGGCCCGTCGGCAGGGCGCTGGACCGGATCACCCGGCCGTTCGGGACCGCCGAGCACCCGCTCACCCGACCGGCGGTGCGGGAGCGCACCGGGGACGTGTTCTTCGCAGGCGCGGTCACGGTGCTGGTGGCCCTCGGGCTGTGGCGGGCCCTCGACTACGTGAACGCGACCGTCGGTCTCGGCGAGTTCTGGCACGCGCTCTGGCTCGGTGCGGTCACCTTCGGGCGCGTGGTGGTCCTGCTGGCCGTGGCGACGGTGGTCTGGGTGCCGATCGGGGTCTGGATCGGGATGAACCCCAAGGTCATCCGGTTCGCCCAGCCCGTGGTCCAGGTGCTGGCGAGCTTCCCGGCGAACTTCCTCTTCCCCTTCGCCACCGCCGCGTTCGTCACGCTCGGCATCTCGCTCAACGTGGGCGCGATCCTGCTGATGGCGCTCGGCGCGCAGTGGTACATCCTGTTCAACGTCATCGCGGGCGCCCAGGCCGTCCCGTCTGACCTGCGCGAGGCGATGACCAGCTTCGGTGTGGGCGGCCGGCTGAAGTGGCGCGCGTTCATCCTCCCCGCGATCTTCCCGTCCTACGTCACCGGCGGCATCACCGCGGCCGGGGGCGCCTGGAACGCCTCCATCGTCGCCGAGGTCGTCAGCTACGGCGACCACCACCTGACGGCCACCGGCCTCGGCGCCTACATCACCCATGCGACGGCGACGGGCGACTTCCCCGAGATCCTGGTCGGCATCAGCGTGATGAGCCTGTACGTCGTGGCCGTCAACCGCCTGTTCTGGCGCCGCCTCTACCGCCTCGCCGAGACTCGCTACGCCCTGTGATCGCCCTGTGATCCCCTCCTCCCCGCCTGCTTGGAGCGCACCAGATGACGTCCACCGCCTCCCGCCGGGGCTCCGCGATCGTGGCCGCCGATGGCGTGACGAAGACGTTCACCACCCCGGACGGGCGCGCGCTGCCGGTCCTGGACGACATCAGCCTCACCCTGCACGAGGGCGAGATCGTCGCCCTGCTCGGCAAGTCCGGCTCCGGCAAGTCGACGCTGCTGCGCTGCCTGGCCGGGTTGATCTCGCCGTCGGCCGGGACCGTCTCCTACCGGGGCGAGCTGCTCAACGGCGCCAACCCGGGCGTGGCGATGGTCTTCCAGTCCTTCGCGCTGCTGCCCTGGCTGACGGTGCAGCAGAACGTCGAACTCAGCCTCCAGGCACGCGGGGTGGAGGAGGCGCCGCGCGCGGAGCGGGCGCTGCGGGCGATCGACCTGATCGGGCTCGACGGGTTCGAGGGCGCGTATCCCAAGGAGCTCTCCGGCGGCATGCGGCAGCGGGTCGGCTTCGCGCGCGGCATCGTCGTCGAGCCGGACGCGCTCTTCATGGACGAACCGTTCTCCGCGCTGGACGTGCTGACGGCGGAGAACCTGCGCGGCGAACTGGTGGGCCTGTGGGAGGGGCACGAGGCGCCGGTCAAGTCGATCCTCATCGTCACCCACAACATCGAGGAGGCCGTGCTGCTGGCCGACCGCATCCTCGTCCTCTCCTCCAACCCCGGCCGGATCATGGCCGAGCTGACGGTCGACCTGCCCCGTCCCCGCAACCGCCAGGACGCCCGGTTCGAGGCGATCGTCGACACCGTCTACGGCCACCTCACCGGCCGCGAGGAACCGTCGGCCTCGGCGGAGACCGGCCCCGCCGGCCGCGAAACCCGGGCGGCGACGCCGATCAACACCCCGTTGCCGGACGTCAGCGTCGGCGGCCTGGCCGGTCTGCTGGAGGTTCTGGTCGGCCTGGGCGGCCAGGAGGGCCTGGCCGAGCTGGCCGACGAGCTCAACTTCGAGATCGACGACCTGCTGCCGCTGGTCGACGCGGGCGTCCTGCTGGGCCTCGCCCGCACCCGCGCCGCCCAGTTGGAGATCACCGAGGACGGCCGCGAGTTCAGCGCCGCGGACATCCTGACCAGCAAGCAGCTCTTCGCCCACCACGCGGCCGCCCACGCCCCGCTGATCCGCGCGATCGTGCAGACCCTCGCCACCACGCCGAACCACACCGTGCGCGAGGCGCTCTTCCTCGACCTGCTGCGCCGCGGCTTCTCCGCCGAGCAGGCCCGCAACCAGTTGGAGACGGCCATCGACTGGGGCCGCTACGGGGAGCTGTTCGACTACGACCACGACGATGCCGAGTTCACCCTGGAACCGGGCGCCGAGCGCTACCTCTGAGTCACCGGGTCGCGCAGAGCTCGCGCCGGCAAGGCGGGGCCGGCTTCACCGCACGGTTGCCGCGGCCGCCTGCCGCAGCGCGGCCGACGCGCCACGGGTGACCGGTTCGCCGTGCCCGAAGACCGCCGTCTCGACCTCCAGCCCGGCAAGCCGATGCAGCGAGTCGACGGCCCGGACGCGGTCGGTGTTGAAGACGCCCATCATGGTCCGGCCCACGTTGGCCACCGCGTCCCCGGTGAACAGCACCTTCGGCCCGGGCAGATGGAGCGCGATCGACCCGTCCGTGTGCCCGGGCACGGCGACCACCACGGCCCCGCCGCCGAACTCCAGCAGATCGCCGTCCTCCACCTCCCGGTCCACCCGGCAGGGCGGAGCCGCCGGCAGAGGCGGGAGCGCCGCCCTGATCGCCACCTCGAACTCCTCCAGCACGGGCGGCGCCCCGGCCGTCCGCCCCTGGATCACCGGCGCCTCCAGCCGATGGGCCACCACCTGCGCGCCATGCCGGTCGGCGAGTTCGGCGGCGGATCCCGTATGGTCCTCGTGCCAGTGGGTCAGCACGATCCGCCGCAGCTCACCGTCCAGTGCTTCTTCGATCTGTGCGGCGCAGTCCGCCGTGCCGGTGTCGATCAGCGTCACCTCCGAGCCGTCCCGCCACAGATAGGCCGAACCGACCGGGAAACGGAGCATACGCAGTCCTGGCAGTACCTCGATCACGTCCATGCCCCCAGCCTGCGTGGCCGGGCCAGCCGCCGCACGTGTGTTCACTGACGGCTCAGCCGACGCTCCCCGGGCGACTGTTCGTCCGGGGAGTGCTTCGGGTGCCACGCTTCAGGCCGCACGCTTCCGGCAGGAGGCAGCGGCCGTGGTCAGCTCGCGCGCGGGGCGAAGACGCCGAAGGTGGCGCCCTGCGGGTCGCGGACGACGGCGATCCTCGGCCCGTTCTCCATCTCCACGTCCACCGGCCCGTGCAGGACCTCGCCACCCAGCGACCCCGCCTTGGCGGCGGTCGCGTCCACGTCGGCGACCAGGAAGAACGGGTTCCAGTGCGAGGGGACCTCGGGCGGGAACTGGTCGCCCATGGCCATCACGCCGCCGAACATGGTGTCCGCGAGGCCGACCATCGGGTAGTCGTCGTCCGGCCAGACCCGCCAGCCGAGGGCGTCCTTGTAGAAGGCGACAGCGGCGGCCACGTCGCGGGTCGACAGGTCGATCCAGCCCAGGGAGTTGGGCACCTCGGCCACGCCGAAGCCGCTGAACTTCCCGGTCTGCCACAGCGCGAAGGGCGCCCCGGTCGGGTCGCTGAGCAGGGCCCAGCGACCCAGGTCGGCGACGTCCATCGGCTCCATCCACACCTGCGCGCCGGCGCCCTTGGCCTTCTCGGTGGCCGCCTCGATGGCGACGCCGGGGGTGGCGAAGGAGAGCAGCCACATCACCGGCTGCTGGGGGTTCATCAGCGGGGCCACGGCGGCCGCGGGCCTGCCGTCCAGCTGGAAGGTCGTGTAGCCGCCGAAGTCGGGATTGGGGTCGGTCTCGGCGGTCCAGCCGAAGAGCTCGCTGTAGAAGGACTTGGCCGCGTCCATGTCGCGGACGCTCAGCTGCGCCCAGCACGGGGCGCCGGGGAGGTTTCCGATGACCTGCAAGGCAGTTCCTCTCCACGTCGGTGGGAAGAGAGTCGGGGTCCCCATCCAATCCCGCGCCCGCCCCTGCCGCCACTCGACACTCCACGCGCATGCGAGGGATCTCAGCAGTCCGCCAGGCTCCCGGGTGCGGCGTAGCACAGGACCGTGACGTGCTGGTGCGGCTGCCACTGCTGCTCCACGGCCGCCAGGCGTCGAGCAGCGCGGACGGCGACAGCCGCGCGGTGGGCTGCTCGGGCCAGTTGCGCGGGTAGCCGTCGTGGAGGTGCACCTGGCGCAGCAGCACGGCCAGCGCGTCGAGTTCGTCCGTGGCCCGGGGCCGCAGGACCGGGAACCGGGCCTGCGTCACGAGACGGCGGCCTGCGCGCGGATCGCGGTGATGAGCAGGTCGACCATGAGCGGGAAGTTGCCCGGCGAGTCCAGCGGGGGGATGTGGTCGATGGTGGCGGCGAGGTTCGGGTACTCGGCCGCCGGGAGGTGGCGGTAGTCGACCTCCCAGGAGAGCAGGTCCGCCTGGCGCGTCTGCGGGGCGAGGGCGTGGAGGGCGGCCTCCATGCTGGAGTAGGCGAGCACCGCGTCCGCGAAGACGCGGTAGCAGCGAGCGGCCTCCGGCTCGGCCAGGCCCGCCCTGCGCATGCAGCCGAGGATGTGCTCGACCACGGCGAACTCGTGCGGACGGCGGGCGGTGCGCGCCGCGACGATCTGGCCGACCTGGGCGTGGCCGACGAACGCGTCGTGGATGCGTGTGGCAACGGCGCGCAGGTCCGCGGCCCAGTCGTCGGTGACCGGCAGTCCGTCCGCGGTGACCTCCGCGTGCAGGGCGTCGACCAGGGCCAGCATCAGCTCGTCCTTGTCGCGGAAGTGCCGGTAGATCGCGGTGGGGTGCGCCTCCAGCTCGCGGCCCAGCGCCGGGAAGGTGAGGGCGTCGATCCCGTCGCGGTCGGCGATGCGCAGCGCGGCCGCCACGATGACCTGCTGGTTCAAACTGCCGCGCGGCCGTCGTGGCTTGCGCTGCGGCGTCGTGGCGGCCATCGGGTCGGCTCCTCTCGTTCGGGCTCTGGGTTGCTCCGGCGTGCTCTCGTGTGCACGAGATCGTAACGGCCGACCGATCTCGACTCCCATAGTAGATGCCATTGACTAGGAGAGTGACTATCCCCACACTGGTGCCTCCGGAAGCTGCTCCTCCGCTCCTGCCAGGAGGCTCCTTTGACCGTCCCCTCCGCCAGAGTGACCGTCGACCCGGCCGGCGGGCCCACACCGCCGGCCGACGGACCGACCGCGTCCATCGAGGTCCACTCGATCGACTGGATCCCCGCCGAGGAACGCCACGGCCGCCCCGCCCACCTCGGCGCGATCTGGTTCGTCGGCAACATCAACCTCACCGCCATGGCCACCGGCGTCACCGCGCTCAGCATCGGTGCCGGCCTGATGTGGACGCTGATCGCCACCGTCCTCGGCTCGCTCTTCGGCACCTTCTTCATGGCCTTCCACTCGGCCCAGGGCCCCCAGCTCGGACTGCCACAACTCGTGCAGTCCAGGCCGCAGTTCGGCTATGTCGGCGCGGCCCTCACGGTCTGGGTCTTCGCGCTGGTCAACTACCTCGCGTACAACACCTCGGACGCGATCCTGTCCGGCGACGCGCTGCACACGCTCTTCGGCCTCGGCGAGGGCTACGGCTACTTCGTCGCCGCCTCGGTGGCCGCGCTGCTCGCGCTCTTCGGCTACCACTGGATCCACCGCGTCAGCCGCTGGCTGACCTGGCCGCTCGTCGCCGTCATGGTCGTGCTCAGCGTCGCCGCGCTCACCAGCAAGGGCCTGCCGCACGGCGCCTTCACCCTCGGCGGGTTCCACGCCGGAGCGTTCATGACGGTCTTCGTCATCGTCGCGGGCTTCCAGCTCGGCTGGGCTCCCTACGTCTCGGACTACTCCCGCTACCTGCCCGCCTCGGTGGGCGTCCGCACCACGTTCTGGTGGACCTACCTGCCGAGCGGCCTCTCCGCGGTCTGGGTCTTCGTGCTGGGCGCCGTCGCCGCCGCGGCCTATCCGACGCTGACGCCCGTGGGCGCGTTCAAGCACGTCGCCGACGACCTGGCCGGCGGGCTCGGCTGGGTGGTCGTCGCCGCGCTGCTGGTCGGGCTGCTCTCGGTGATGGCCATCAACCAGTACGGCGGGATGATGTCGATGATCTCGATCCGCGACAGCTTCTCCCCCGTCAAGCCGACCATCCGCATCCGCGCGCTCTGCATCGGCCTGATGTTCGTCCTGGTCTGGGGCATCGCCCAGTTCGTCGGCGTGGACCGGTTCAACACCTTCTACGGCAACGTACTGATCTTCCTCAGCTACCTCTTCACGCCGTGGACCGCGATCAACCTGGTCGACTACTTCTTCGTCCGGCGCGGCCTGTACTCGATCCGCGAGATCTTCAACCCGCAGGGGATGTACGGACGCTGGGGCTGGCGCGGCAACCTCGCCTACCTGGTCGGGATCGTGGTGATGGTCCCGTTCATGGTGACCACCCCCTTCACCGGCTCCGCCGCCGCCGCGCTCGGCGGCGGCGACTACTCGATGTTCGTCGGGCTGCCCGTGGCCGGCGTCGTCTACCTGCTGTTCTGCCGCTCGCTCGATCTGGACGCCGAGCGGCGCGTCGTCGAAGAGGAAGGTGTGCTCGACCTTGCGCACTCCCGTTGAGCTCCCCGTCAACCCCGTCTCCGCCCACATCGGCCCCGCCGACCTGGTGGTCACCGGCGCCCGGGTGCGCCTGGGCGCCGGGAGGTTCGCCGAGGCCGTGGCCGTCCGCGACGGCCGGATCGCCGCCGTCGGCGACACAGCCGACGTCCTGGAGCTGGCCGGCCCCCGCACCGAGCGCGTCCACGCCGACGGCGGGCTCGTCCTCCCCGGCTTCCAGGACGCCCACATCCACGCGCCCTTCGCCGGACGGAACCTGCTCCGGATCTGGCTCAACGACCTCGAAGGCCGCCAGGCCTACCTCGACGCGATCGCCTCCTACGCGGCGGCGCACCCCGAGGAGCCGTGGATCGTCGGCGGCGGCTGGGCGATGGAGTACTTCCCCGGCGGCGCACCCCGCAAGGAGGACCTGGACGCGATCGTGCCCGACCGCCCGGTGTTCCTCTTCAACCGCGACGTGCACGGCGCCTGGGTCAACTCCCGCGCGCTGGAGCTGGCCGGGATCGACCGCCACACCCCCGACCCCGCCGACGGCAGGATCGAGCGCGACCCGGCCACCGGCGAACCCACCGGCACCCTGCACGAGGGCGCGGCCTACTCCTTCAACGACCACCACGTCCCGCTGCCGGGCCGCTCCGAGTGGGAGGCGGCGATCCTGGCCGCGCAGACCCACCTGCACGCGCTCGGCGTCACCGGCTGGCAGGACGCCTGGGTCACTCCCGGCACGCAGGCCGCCTACCAGGCGCTCGCCGAGGACGGGCGGCTGACCGCCCGCGTCGTCGGCGCGCTGTGGTGGGACCGGCACCGCGGGCTGGAGCAGGTCGCCGACCTGCTGACCCGCCGCGAGCAGGGCCTGGCCGTCACCTCGCCCCGCGCCGGGTTGGGCGCGGGGTTCCTGCCGACCACCGTCAAGATCATGACGGACGGCATCCTGGAGAACCACACCGGCGCTCTGCTGGAGCCCTACTGCGACGGCTGCGGCGGCCACAGCACCAACTCCGGCCTCACCTACGTGGAGCCCGAGCTGCTCCGGGCGGCCGTGACGGACCTGGACCGGCACGGCTTCCAGGTGCACCAGCACGCCATCGGCGACCGCGCGGTCCGCATCGCCCTCGACGCCGTCGCGGCCGCCCGCCGCGTCAACGGACCCGGTGGCGACCACCGGCACCACATCGCGCACGTGCAACTGATCCACCCCGTCGACCTGCCCCGCTTCGCGGAGCTCGGGGTGGTCGCGAACCTGCAGGCGTACTGGGCCAAGAGCGAGCCGCAGATGGACGAGCTCACCGTGCCGTTCCTCGGCGAGGAGCGGGCGCGCCTGCAGTACCCGTTCGCGGGCCTGCTGCGCGCCGGTGCGCGGCTCGCCATGGGCAGCGACTGGGCGGTGACAACCGCGAACCCGCTGGAGCAGCTGGAGGTCGCGGTCACCCGCACCGACCCGGCCGACCGGGCGATCGCGCCGTTCCTGCCCCGGGAGCGCCTGCCGCTCGACGCGGCGGTGGACGCCTTCACGGCGGGCTCCGCGCACGTCAACCACGACGGGCAGGCAGGCGCGGTGGAGGTCGGCCGCCGGGCGGACCTGGTCCTGCTGGACCGTGACCTGTTCGCCCCCGGCTTCGCGTCCGGCGGGGTGGTCCCGGTCGCGGACGCGCGGGTGCTGCTCACCGTCGCCTCCGGCGAGGTGGTGCACCGGGCCTGAGCCCGGCAGCCGGCCCAGCCCGGGAGCCCGCAGGTCAGCCCTGGTCCGCTTCGAGCACCTGCTTGAGGCGGGCCAGGTCCTTGGCGTTGGCGCGCCGCATCGACGCGGCCATCACCGGCGCGGCGACCTTCCCGAAACCGGACGGCTCGCCGTGGTTGCGCAGCGTCATCCGGGTGCGGTTCGCGTCGAGTTCCTCCCAGGTGTACGTGGTCTCCATCGGGAACGGGCCCTGCTCGGTGCGCATGACCATGCGCTCAGGGCCGTACTCGACCACCCGGTAGGTGTAGGCGAGGGTCCGGCCGAGGAATCGCGCCACGAAGTCCAGTTGCGAACCGGCGCGCAACGGCGGCTCGGTGCGCCACCGTACGGAGGCGATGTTCTCGTACCACTCGGGGGCGTTGTCCGGATCTCCCGCGTACGCCGCCACCTGGTCCCTCGGCCGGGCGATCACGGTCTCGGTCTGCACGTCGACGGCCACGGCCTGCTCCTCGCTCGTCCCCGACACACTCCATGGTGGCCGATCAAGCCCCGCGCGGCACGCCCTCCGCCCACTCCAGTTGCGCGCCCAGCGCGGAGCTCAGCCACGCGTGGGCCGCGCCCAGCGTCGGCTCCGAGGTCAGCTCGCCCGCCCAGCGCCAGTAGCACCGCATCACCGGGTGCTCGCCGCCCACGAGCGCGCGGCCGAGCTCGCGCCGGAAGCCGGGTGTGTCGCGGCGGTCCTGCGAACGGGCGTGGGCGGCGACGAAGCAGTCCAACGCCTCGCCGTCGCTCGGCGCACGGCCCGCGCGCAGGGCGGGCGCGCTCAGCTCGAACGCCTCGCGCAGGCCGTCGTAGAGAACGTCCGGGCGGAGCGGGTCGGGCCGGTGCTCGGCCAGGCAGGCGGCGTTCACCGGCGCGGTCAGCACGTGCAGCCGTGCGAAGGCCAGCACGTGACCGGGCGTCGGCGTGTCCGGGAGCGCCGGCACCGCCGCGTCCACCACCGCCGTCCGCAGCCGGGTGGAGAGCCGGCCGGGGAGCATGCCGCGCCAGTACCGCGCCAACATGTCGGTACTCGGAGGCGTGCCCAGCACACCGACCAGGCGCAGCAGCTCCGTCCGCTGCGCCGGCTCCGCCTCGTGCAGCAGCCGCAGCGCCGCCTCCCGCCACCGCAGCGCCGCCATCTCGGCGCCGAGCACATCCAGCTGCCGTGCGACGGTCTCCCGCAGCTCCTCGGCGTCGCCGTCGACCACCCGCGCGACCTGCGGCAGCGGGACGTCGAGCCCGCGCAGTGAGCGGATCTGCCGCAACCGTTCCACCGCCTCGGGAGCGTAGCGGCGGTGTCCGCCACTGCTGCGGTCCGCCTCCGGCAGCAGCCCCTGGTCGGTGTAGAACCGAACGGCCTTGACACTCACCCCGGCCTGCTCGGCCAGCTCGCCGATGCTCAACAGATCCTGCGACTGCAAGACTTCGTCCTCCCGTCCGGCGCAACGCCCTCTTCGAGCCTAACGGGCACCATCCCCTGACAGGAGGTGTCAGGGAAGTGCCCCTAGCGTGCCGGGCATGAAGATCGTCGAACTCCGGCAGTACACCCTCCACCCCGGCGCCCGGGACACCCTGATCGAGCTGTTCGAGCGCGAGTTCGTGACCGGACAGGAGGCCGTCGGCATCAGCGTCGGCGGCCGCTTCCGCGACCTGGACGACCCGGACCGCTTCGTGTGGATGCGCGCGTTCTCCGACATGGCGCAACGACGGCGCGCGCTGGAGGCCTTCTACACCGGCCCCGTCTGGCGGCGGAACCGCGACGAGGCCAACGCCACCATGCTCGACAGCGACAACGTCCTGCTGTTGCGCGGCCCGGGCTTCACCCCGCAGCCCGGCACCCCCGAGGTGCTCGCGACCATCTGCCACCCGTCCGACCCGACCGCCTTCGACGCGTACGCCGCGCGGTACCTGCTCCCGGCCCAGGCCCTCCACCGCACCGAACATGCCGAAAACGACTACCCGCAGCTGCCCGTCCGCACCGGCGAGGACGTCCGGGTCTGGTTCGGCCCGGCCGAGCCGGCACCGTGGCCGGCCCAGTCACTGCGGCTGGCTCCAGTCACGCCTCACTGACCGTCGGCTCGCACGAAGGCCGGCAGCAGCGCCGCGGTCCCTCGCGGATCCTCCGGCATGGGCGAGTGGCCGAGTCCGGGAAGCGTCTCGACTCTCACCCCCGCGCGGTCCCGACCATCTGTCCCGTCGGGGCTTGAATCTCCCCTTGGGGGAGTTCCTACCGTGCGGGTATGCGAAACGATCACGAGATCACGACGGCGTTCATCCTGGCCTCCGGGCCCTTCACCGGTGGGTTGTTGTGGGAGCGGGTGGGTGAGCGGTTGCGGGAGGCCGGGGCCGAGGTGGGGGTGGCCGAGCTGACGCGGGGCGGGGGCGAGGGCGGTCGGGAGGGCGAGGACGGGAAGGAGGCGGATCTGGAGACGCACATCGCCGAGGTCGTGCGGACCGTCGACGCGGTGGAGGCGCCGCGGGTGGTGCTGGTGGGCCACGACTACGCGATCCACCCCGTGCTCGGGGCGGCGCAGCAGCGAGTGGGGCGGGTGGCGCGGATCGTGTATCTGGATGCCGGGCTGCCGCAGGACGGGGACCTGCCGCTGGCGCTGGTGCCCGACCCGGAGGTGCACGCGTTGCTGGCCGAGCGGCCCGGCGCGGACGTGCCGGTGCCGGAGCCGGGCCAGTGGGAGCGGTGGGGCGACACGACCGGGCTGACCCGGGCGGACCGGGAGCGGCTCACCGCGCTGGGCGCGCCGCAGCCCGGACGGACGCTGACGCAGCCGCTGCGACTGAACGGCGCGCTGGCGGGGGTGCCGACCAGCGGGGTGCTGTGCACCGCCGCCGGGATGACGATCGACGCGGTACAGGGGATGGTCTCCTCGGGCATGCCGCAGTTCCAGGGTCTCGCCCACCCGCAGGTGGGCTTCTTCGAGCTGGCCACCGGCCACTGGCCGATGCTGTCCTGCCCCGACGAGCTCGCCGAGGTGCTGCTCCGGGCCGCCGCCGGGGAGGGACGCCGGCTGGCCCCCTCCAGCGCCCAGCCGTTCCAGGCGCGGCCGTTCGTGTTGGACGCGGCCGAGGCACCGCCCGCCCGCACCGAGCGCGTCGGCCGGGTCGACCTGCACCTGCCCTCCTCGGTGGGAGAGGAGACGGGAGGACGGCCCGCCGTCCTGTTCGTGCACGGCGGCCCCCTGCCGCGCGACGCGGCGTTCGCGCCGCGCGAGTGGCCGCTCTACGTCGGATACGCGCGCCTCGCGGCGGCGCAGGGCCTGGTCGGCGCGCTGGTGGAGCACCGGCTCCACGCGATGACGGACTACCCCACCGCCGCGTCCGACGTCGCGGAGGCCGTGGAGCTGTTGCGCGCGGACGCGCGCGTGGACCCGGAACGGATCGCCCTCTGGTACTTCTCCGGCGGCGGCCTGCTGCTGGCGCAGGCCCTGGCCGAGCCCGCGCCCTGGCTGCGGTGCGTGGCCGCGACCTACCCCGTCCTCGCTCCCCTGCCGGGCTGGACCGGTGTCGATCCGCGCTTCCGCCCCGCGACGGCGCTGGCGCAGGCAGGCGGCCTGCCGGTCGTGCTGACCCGCGCGGGTCTGGAGTCGCCGGAGATCTCCGCGACCGTCGACGCCTTCGTCGCGGCCGCCCGGGGGTGTGGTGCGGCCCTGGAGCTCGTCGACGTGCCGGGCGGCCGCCACGGCTTCGACGCCGGGGAGCCGACCGAAGAGGTCCGGACAGCCGTCCGGGAGGCGATGCTGGCCGTACTGAAGCATCTGGAGGCCTGAGCCGGCCGATTCTCATCGGGTCTTCATGAGCGGGCGGCGGACAGCGGGTATCAGGCAGGTACCAGGTAGCCACGCAGTTCGCAGGTGAGGGCAGGCGAGGACCATGGGACCTTACGGACCTCTTCGCATCCACGGGGGCGGGAACCACCCCTGGTTCTGGGTCTTCTCCGGGATCACCATGGTGCTCTTCTGGGTGTTCCTCCTTCTGGCGATCATCCTGATCGTCCGCGCCATCACCGGCCGCTCCCGCTGGGCCGCACGCTCGGGCGCCGCCACGCACTCCGCCCCGGCGGCGCCTCCGCCGAGCCCGCCAGGGAGCAGTGGAACAGCCCCGACCTCTGCGGAGCAGATCCTCGCCGAGCGCCTTGCCCGTGGCGACATCGACGTCGACGACTACCACCGCCGTCTCGCAGCGCTGACCGGCGGGACCACCCTCGGCCAAGGGGCCGTCCCGCCACCGCCGGCCACTCCGCCCGATGTCCCGTGATCCGCTGACACCCGTTCAGAGGGCCGGGCACCCCGTCCGTGTTCCCCACCTGACGTCGGATCACCCGAACGGCTCAACAGCGGGTGATCTCCCTGCTCCGCACCACACACGATGGCAGTGCCGTGGTTCCGGAGCAGGAGGGTGGGGTGCGTGTCGGCTTCCGAGAGGCTGCGCCGGGCGCGCAGCAGGTCCGAGGAGCTGAGGACCGCCGCGCTGACGCGGTTCGAGCGCATGCGGGAGCGCTGGCCGGTGATCGGGGCGCTGCTGGTGCGCATGCTGAACGTCGGCCTGATGGACGCGGCGACGCGCCTGGCCGCCCAGCTCTTCCTCACCACGATTCCGCTCTTCTTCGCCCTCGGGGCGTTCGCGCCGGACAGCATCCGGACGCGGATGATGTCCTCGCTGCGCACGACGTTCGGGCTGACCGGCGCGAGCGCGGGGCAGGTGCAGTCGGTCGTCCAGGCGAACAACGCCGACCACGGGCTCCAGCAGACCGTCGGCATCGTCGGCGTGCTGATGGCCCTGATCTCCGCGACCAGTTGCAGCCGCGTCCTGGCACGCGTGTGCGCCGACGCGTGGGCGCTGGGCAAGGCGCCGAGCAGGCCCGCCGCCTGGCGCTGGCTGGTGTGGATCGTCTGCCTGATCGGGTTCCTCCTGCTCCAGGGTCTGCTGCGCGAAGGGTTCGGGACGGGGCTCTGGCTCGGCGTGCCGATGACCTTCCTGGCCAGCGTGGGGCTGTGGTGGTGGACCCAGCACCTACTGCTGGTGCGGCGGCTCGCCTGGCTCCCGCTGCTGCCGGGGGCGGTGCTGTGCGCCGTGGCGACGAGTGCGCTGGGCCTGTCCGCGCGGATCTACATGCCGAACGCGCTCAACCGGACGCTTCAGGAGTACGGCTCGCTCGGCCTGGTGCTGACCGGGCTCTCCTGGTTGATCGTGGTCGCCGCGGCCGTCGTCTTCGGCATCACCCTCGGCGCGGTCCTGGCCCAGCACCCGCCGCTGCAACAGTGGCTGCACACGCCCGTACCGGCCCCCAAGAGCGGCAGCACGAGCGGCAGCACGAGCGACGGCAAGGGCGACGCTGCCCCGAACGAGTGAGCCCCCTCGCCATGCGATGCATGATATGTCCTGATATGTCTGTTTCTCAGCGCGGCACGGCGAGGAGCGCCGACCGCCCCGGAGGAGGCACCTCATGTCCAACTATCCGTTGCTCAATCTCTTCTGGACGATGCTGGAGTTCTTCCTCTGGATCCTCTGGTTCTTCCTGCTCTTCAAGATCCTCACAGACATCTTCCGCAACCACGACATGGGCGGCTGGACCAAGGCCCTGTGGATCATCTTCGTGATCCTGCTGCCGTTCCTCGGCGTGCTGGTCTACGTCATCGTCAACGGCCGGGGTATGAGCCAGCGCGACCTCAAGCAGGCCCAGCAGGCCGACGACGCCTTCAAGCAGTACGTCCGTGACGCGGCCGGCACCGGCGGGGCGGGCGCTGCGGGCGGCGGCCACGTCGACGAGCTGGCCAAGCTGGCCGACCTGCGCAGCAGCGGCGCGCTGACCGACGAGGAGTACCAGAAGGCCAAGGACAAGCTGCTGGCATAGGCCGCACGGCCGGACAGCAGGACAGCAGGACAGCAGGACAGCAGAACGCGGCCGGCGGCACGGCGACGGGAGGGGAACCGCGTGGCCAACGAGGAGAGCGTCGGCACGGTACTGGTCGCCGGAGCCGCCAACCTGGGCATCGCCGTCGCCAAGGCGGTGGCCGGGGTGGTCAGCGGCTCCAGCGCGATGCTCTCCGAGGCGGCGCACTCCTTCGCCGACACCGTCACCGAGGCGCTGCTCTTCACCGCGCTGCGGCGTGGCGACCGCGCGGCCGACGCCCGGCATCCGCTGGGCTACGGCCGCGCGGTCTACGTGTGGGCCCTGCTGGCCTCGGTGGCCACCTTCGTCGGCGGCGCGGTCTTCTCCGTCACCGACGGCATCCGCACCCTGGTCCACGGCGAGCAGCCGGGAGATCCGGTGGTCTCCTACGTGGTGCTCGCCTTCTCCTTCGTCCTGGAGGGGGGCTCACTGCTGCGCGGTCTGCGGCAGACGCGCGCCGAGGCGGCGCGCTACCACGCCCCGCTGCTGCGTTACCTGCGCCGCACGCCCGACACCACCGTCAAGGCGGTCGTCTTCGAGGACGCGGCGGCGCTGGTCGGCCTGCTGCTCGCGGCCGGCGGCCTGCTCGGGGTCCAGCTGACCGGCTCGGGCGTGTGGGACGGGATCGCCTCGCTGGCGATCGGCGTGCTGCTGGCGGCGGTCGCCTTCGAGCTCGGACGCAGCAACACCTCGATGCTGATCGGCCAGTCCCTGCCGGAGCGGATGCGGCAGCAGCTGATCCGCGAGCTGGAGGAGCTGCCGGACGTGGAGTCGGTGGTGGACCTGGCGGCGGTGATGCAGGGCCCGCAGGAGGTCCTGGTCGCCGCGAAGGTCGACTTCCGCGACGCGGCCACGGCCGCGCAGATCGAGACCCTGTGCGAGGAGGCCGAGCGGCAGCTCAAGGCCCGCCACGCACAGATCGCGCGGGTCTACCTCGATCCCACGCCCGGCCCGACCTGATCCGAACCGACCCGGCCTGATCCGACCCGGCCCGGGCCAACCTGACCCGGCCCGGCCCAACCTGATCTGACCCGGCCCGGCCCGACCCGACCCGACCCGGGCCCGACCCGACCCGGGCCCGACAGCACCCGAACGCACCCGCCAGAAGCCGACAGAACCCGACCCGATCCGGGCCCGCGCCCGACGGCGGGACGCCGGATCAGAGCCAGCCGCGCCGGATCGCCTGGGCGCCCGCCTGGAAGCGGCTGGTCGCTCCGAGCCGGGCGAGCAGGTCCGTCACCCGGCGGCGCAGGGTCCGCTCGCTGATGCCCAGCTGGCGGGCGATCGCCTCGTCCTTCAGGCCCGCGTGCAGCAGATGCAGCAACGTGTGCTCGGCCTCCGTCAGGTCCGGGTGGGTGTCCGGCAGCGCGTCACCGCCCTCGGCGGAGAACACCGGGGTGGCCTGGAGCCAGCTCATCTCGAACAGCTCCACCAGCGCGTCGCACAGCCGCGACCGGTGCACGATCGCGGCGAGGCTGCGGGTTCCCTCGCTGCTCGCGCTCAGCGGGATCACCGCGTTGCTCGCGTCCACGACCACCAACTTCAGCGGAACCCGGGGCAGCACCCGTGACCGCTCCCCCGCGAGCACCAGCTCGCGCAGCAGCTCGGCCCGCTCCGGGATGGCCAGGACCTCGCTGGCGTACACGGCCCGCACCCGCACCCCACGCGCCAGCAGTTGGCGTTCGTCGCGCGCGGCGGTCGCGTCGGGCGTGACGTACGGGGGGACGTCGAAGGCCAGCACCTCCTGCTTCGCCCCGGCCAGCAGCTCCGTCACCCGGGCGGCGATGGCGGCAGGCCCCTCGACGATCTCGGCCAGGCGCAGCGGGTCGCTGCGCAGCATCCGCTCGTGGTACTCGGCGGCGTAGTCCTCCACGGCGGCGGCGGTTCGCTCCAGGGCGAGCCGCTTGGCGTGGATGAGCGTGCCGAGCCCGGTCCGGGGATCGGCCGCGTGGTACCGCCCGGGCCGCCCGGCCTCGACGAAGGCCAGCTCCGACGCGACCAGCGTGTCCAGGGCACGGCGCAGTCTCGGCTCCCCGGTTCCGCCGAGCAGCGCGGCGAGCTCCGCCAGCGTCGCGGGCGAGTGCGCCACGAGGCGCCGGTAGGCCTCCTCGGTGTACTCGTCCAGGCCGACGGACTCCAGCATGACGCCCCCTTCCGGGACGGGAGGATCTCGGGGCGCGATCCTAGCCGGGGCCTCGGGGGCGGCTTGGACAGGGTCGGGATCCAGTGGCCGAGTCCGGCGAATGGCCGGTAGCGGACAGGTGCGGAGTCTCCCCTGGGCGTGGTGATCGCTGGGAGAGTGCAACCACCCTCGCGGCGAACAGCCGCCGGTGGAGCTTTCCCCCGAGCCGACCGAACAGGATGTGACGGGTTGTCCCAGAAATTCCGACGTGGCCTCAGGGCCGGTGCCGTGGGCGCCGTGCTCGCCGTGGCCGCAGGGCTGTTGAGCGGCCCAGCCGTCGCGGCGCAGAGCGGCGCACAGGCAGGAGCGCACGGCGCACCCGTGCGGTTGAACGCCGCGGCGCTGGCCCGGCTGAACGCGCGGTACCAGAACCGCATCGACGGCACCGCGGCCCAGGTCGCCGCCGAGGAAGGGACCGCGGCCGCCGCCCCCACCGCCACCGCGCCACGGACCACGAGCGCCGCCCACGGCACCCCGCACGCGTCGACGACCGCCACCACCGCGCCGGGCCTGAAGCAGACCGGTGCGTGGGAGACCGCGCGCGGCTTCGCGGAGACCACGACCCTGCCCGGTACGGGCGACTGGATCGACGTCTTCTCCGGTGGCACCGTCGGCCGCTACGACGCCCACGGCAACGCCGTGTGGAACCGTCCGGCGACCTCCCTGATCAAGGACTGGCAGGTCACCGCGACCAACTGGTACCAGCCCTACCCCTTCACGCCGAACCTCTACGTCGGCTACAACCCCTACGAGATGTCCACCACGGGCCAGCACCCGTACGTGACGGGTGACTTCACCGGTGACGGCGTGGACGACGTGGCCGTCGCCTACACGGTCGGCGACTCCCCCGCCCGCCCGTTCACCTCGCCGGGTTCGAAGCTGAACTACGGCACCTTCCTCACCGTCCTCGACGGCCGCACCGGCCGGACGGTGTGGAGCAAGCTCGTGCCGGGCTACGTGGGCACCATGCTCGTCCAGCACGGCAAGCTGATCGTGGCCGAGACGACCGGACCGCAGTGGAGCGTCGACCCCGTCACCGAACAGGGCGACAGCCGCTCCGCCCTCACCGCCTACAGCTTCTCCCCCACCTCGGGCGGCAAGCTCCACGCGACCGCCGACTGGAGCTACTCCACCCACGCGCCGTGGGCGCTCTGGGGCGACCTGATATCCCTCGGCGGCGACCGGATCGCCGCGTCCTGGTCGGACACGCCGCTCGGGCTCGGTAGCCCGCGTCCGGCCGACGGGAACGTCGTCGTGCTCGACGCCCGCGACGGCGCCGTCACCGCGCACGCCAAGACCCCGGGCTACCCGCGCATGCTGGCCCAGGACCCTACCGGCGACCGGGTGCTGACCGTCGAGCAGAACGACCCCTTCGACGCCGTGCGGTGGGACCTGACCGCGATCGACGCCCGCTCGGGCGCGCGGACCGTGCTCGCCTCCCGCACCGGAACCGTCCCCGAGGCGTTCCAGGTGCTTCCCCACCACCGCTACGCCGTCGCCGAGCTCGGCATCAACGCGGACCTGAGCGACGGCCAGAGCACCATCTCGGTCTGGGACGCGAAGGGCACCACCCTCTGGTCCGCCACGACCGCGTCCACGGTCGGCGGCGCGAACGCGCCGACGATGGCGTTGACCGAGAACGGCGGCGAGCTCGTCGCCTCCGTCTCCGACCCGGCGGCGGACACGGCGACGCTGCCGAACGGGCCCGAGCACGTCCAGGTCCTGGGCTTCGACCCGAACTCCGGCCGCATCGACTGGCGCCGCGAGGGCGCCCTGGCCGGTGACACGCTCACGCCTTACCGCGGCGGGCTGCTGACCGTCGGCTACGACGACACCGCCTACCTGCTCGACCCCGACACCGGCCGCACCCCGGACGTGATGCCGCTGGCCGGAGACCCGTTCGCCGCCGCGACCGTCGACGTCAACGGCGACGGCGTGCCGGACCTGGTCGTCGGCGGCCAGAGCCGCGGCGTGTGGGCCCTGGACGGACGCACCCTCAAGAAGGCGACTCCCAAGGTGCTCTGGCACGCGGCCGTCGACGGCTCCGTGCACGCCGTGCGGACCCTCGGCCGTGACGTGATCGTCGCGACCGACGACGGCTTCGCGGTGCTCGACGCCCGCACCGGCGCGGTACGGCACACCGTTCGGACGGGCGGCTACGTCGCCTCCCTGACGGTCGCCCACGACGCGCACGGCCGGCCCGAGATCGTCGTGCCCGGCGCGAGCCTGACCGCCTGGTCGCCCGAGGGCAGGCGACTGTGGAGGTACCAGCCGGCCGGAACCGCCGGAAAGAGCCTGGTCTTCTCCTCGGTCACCCAGGACGCCGCCGGACACCTGCTGCTGGAGTACGGCGGCACCCAGGGCCCGGGCATCACCGCCGCCGTCAGCGACCCCGCGCCGACCGCCGTCAGCCTCAACGCCGCGACCGGCACGCAGCGGTGGAGCGAGACCCCGAACGACCCGGGCGCGGCGACCGTCGCGCCGACCGACCCGGCGCTCGCCGACCCGAACATCCCCGGCGCGAAGGGCCACGGCGTCGCCTTCGCCTTCACCGGCCTGATGAGCAGCAACGCGCACCTGGTGCAGATCCTCGACGACCGCACCGGCGCCGTGGTCTCGGGCAACGAGTCCCCCGGCGCGTACACCTTCCTCGGCTTCGCCGCCTCCGAGGCGGACGGGCTGGTGGAGATGCACAGCGGCGACGACACGGTCTACCCGCCCAACGGTGCCGCATCCTACGACGTGTCGACGTTCCTGGACTTCCACTCCGGGGTGTTCGCTCGCTCCGCGAGCGGCGCGTCCGCCTTCGTCGGCGCCTACACCAGCCTCTTCTCCTACGACACGCCGTTCACCCAGACCGGCGACTTCGTCCGCGAGAGCGCCACGGACTTCGCGCTCGGCGCGAGCCAGGTGCAGGCGGCGCGGCTCGGCGACGGTCCGGCCACGGACCTGCTGGGCCTGTCGATCGACTGGCGGGCACTGGACATCTCGCTCCAGGCGATCGGCTCGGGCACCTTCGAGCCCGACTCGTTCCCGCACGGCCTGACCAGCTACCAGCTCTGCGACGGCTGCCCCTCCAAGATCCCCACCCCGCCCGGCAGCAGCGCCTCGGCCGTTCCGGCGCAACCGTCGGCCACCACGGGTGGTGCCAGCCGAACCGGCGCGACCCGCACCAGCGCGGCCGCGCTCACCGCGCCGACGCTGCCCGTCGGCACCGTGCAGAACCCGATCGTGCTCCAGTCCAGCAGCACCACGGCCCACGTCCAGGCGCACGGCGCGGCCGACACCGCGGAGACCACCCGCGGTTACACGCCGCAGCAGATCCAGGCACGGCTGGGTCTGAAGGGTGACGGCACCGGCCAGACGGTCGCCATCGTCGACGCCTACGACTACCCGACGGCCGAAGCGGACCTGAACCACTTCGCCGCGCACTTCAACCTGCCGCAGACCTGTGACAGCGTCGCCGCGGGGACGGACTGCTTCACCTTCCAGCGCGTCTACGCCGACGGCACCCAGCCGGAGGGCAACACGGGCTGGAACGAGGAGGCCGCGCTCGACGTCGAGTGGGCGCACTCGGTCGCCCCACACGCCAGGATCGTCCTGGTCGAGGCCGCCGACCCGTCGATGGCCGGGCTCTCCCGCGGCGACGACGCGGCGGCCGCGCTGCACCCGGCGGTCGTCAGCAACAGCTGGGGCTCGAAGGAGTTCTCCGAGGAGTCCTTCTACGACGGCCACTGCAAGCTCGCCGTCTCCGTCTGCGTGCAGTCGACCGGCGACGACGGCTACCCGTCCGGCTACTCGGCCACCAACCCGTACGCGCTGGCCATCGGCGGCACCAGCCTCCAGCTGGACGCCAACGGAGCGACGCTGGGCGAGACCGCGTGGAGCAGCACCGGCGGCGGCCTCAGCTACTTCGAGCCGCGCCCGGCCTACCAGGACGGCGTCCAGTCGTCCCCGCTGCGCGCCACGCCCGACGTCAGCTTCGTCGCCGACCCGCGCACCGGTGTGCCGGTCTACCTCACCATCGCGGTCGGCAGCACCAGCCGCTCGCTCTGGCTGGAGGTCGGCGGCACCAGCCTCTCGGCGCCGATCTGGGGCGCGATCATCGCCTCCGCGGACCAGCTGCGCGCGGCGGCGGGCAAGGCCCCGCTGGCCTCGGCCGGCCCGGCGGGCGACACCGCCCACGCGGCCGTCTACGGTCTGGGATCCGCGTACCTGAGCGACATCACCTCGGGCTCCAACGGCCTGTGCGGCACCGAGTGCACGGCCGGTCCCGGCTACGACACCGTCACCGGGCTCGGCTCCCCGACGGCCGGAGTCGACGCCGGCCTGGCGGCGCGGTAGTCGCGGCCCAGCGGCGGCACCAGCACCGCTCACCGGGGCGCGCGGTTCGGCAGGAGACTGCCGGGCCGCGCGCCCCGGCGTCGGTCGGGCTCAGTCCGGGCAGGGGCCGTCGGCGATGCTGCCCGGATCGGACGCCGTGGCCGGGACGGTGACGCAGACGCTCTGCTTGCTCTCCACGTCGGTCACCTGGATCCGGCCGGTGGTGGCGTAGGAGTCGGTGAGCTCCGTGGAGTAGACGCTGGTGCCGACGATCGTCCGCAGCGACGGGCCCGTGGCCGCGTCCCTGGGGTCCGCCGCGCAGGGCGGCGGGGTCATGTAACTGCCCGGCCCTCCGCCGAACCCGGGCACGTAGATGGGGGGCTCCGGCGAGGACGTGGCGCATTCCTGGGCGGCGGAGACCGACTGGTCGATGACCTGCTGCCCGGCCGCGTGCAGCCCGTCGGTCCGGCTCTGCACGCTCCAGACGCGGATCAGCAGCAGGCCGACCCCGCACGCGGCCGCCGTCGCCCCCAGCCCCGCCACCCAGCTGCCGCCGAAGGAGCCCTCTGCCTCCTTGCTCCGCCGCTGTTCGAACATCATCGCGGCACCGGCGAGCAGCACGACTCCGCCGGCAGCGATCAGCATGATGCCGGTCCCGATCGACGGCGGCGGCGTGTACGGCGCGTTGTGCGACGGTATGTACTGGTCCAGCACGACGGATCCCCCTTGGTAGGGGCGCCAGCATAGGGCCGCCTCCGTGGCGCGCCTTACTGACGTGCGGCCAGCTTCCGCCCGGCCGCCAGGACCGCCATGCCGCAGGTGCTGCCGAGCAGGGCGCCCGCCACCACGTCGCCGGGGTAGTGCACCCCCGTGTGGACGCGTGAGTACCCCACCGCGCAGGCCAGCAGCCCCAGCGGCGCCGCCGTGACCGGCAGCACCGCGCCCACCGCCGTGGCCAGGGCGAAGGCCGAGGCGGTGTGGCCGGAGGGGAAGGAGGCGGAGGTGGGCATGGGCACGTGGCGGCCCACGCGTACCTGCGCCGCCTCCCGGTCGGGGCGGGGACGGCGCACGAGCTCCTTGCCCAGCAGGTTTGCGCTGAAGGACGCCACGCCGACCGCGGCGGCGCCGAGCAGTCCCGCGCGGCGGCAGCGTCCCGGGACGAGGGCCAGGGCGGCCGCGATCGACAGGTTGATCTTCGAATGGTTGGCGGCGCGGGAGAGCCGGCGCAGCCCGGCGTCCAGCGCCGGGGTGTCCGTCGCCGCGACGGCGGCGTAGAGCGCGCCGTCGAGGGCGGCGAGGTCGTGCAGGACGGTGTCGTTCACGGACGGTTCTCCCACAGGTGTTCCTCCGGCGGGGTGTTCGTCCGCCGGTCGTCCTCCGCCGGGGCGCCTCCCGGCCTGCCGCCGGGCCGACTGCCCGCCTGGGCCGACGTCCAGGGGCGGTCCTTCCACCGGCCGTTCGCCCAGGCGCCGTCCTCCCAGGCGCGGTTCGCCGGCGGGCTGCCCTGCGAGGCCGCGCTCCCCGACGGGCCGCTCTCCGAAGACCCGCGATCCGAGGACCCGCGATCCGGAGACCCGCTCCCGGACGGCGGGAAGGCGAGGCGGATGACGTTGCGCCAGTCCAGGCGGCGGCTGCGGTCCTGCTGGGCCGGGTCGGCCCCGGGACGGTCGCGCGGGACGCGGACACGCAGGGCGTGAACGGCCAGTGAGCACTCGACCGGGGTGGGCAGCATCAGCGCCTCGCCGTCCACGGCGACCGGGATCTCGGCGACGTCCGCGTGCACCGTGACCTGACGCGCCGACAGTACCGTGAGGCCCGTGGCCCGTGCGCCGCGCAGCGCCAACTCGGCGGCCTGGGCGGGGTTGTCGACGCGGACGCCCAGCACCCCCAGGACACCCCGGTCCAGCCGCGGACGGCGGCCGAGGCTGACCGGGTCCGGCGCGGCATAGGGGTTGTTGCTGACCAGCAGCGCCTGCGGCGCTTCCAGGCGGTGGCTGCCCGCCTGCGCGGTCAGGCGAGGGCCGTCGGTGCCGAGCAGCAGCTCGGGCAGAGCGTCGAGCGCGGTGGCGGTCTTGGCGTCGCGGTACTGCGGGCTCTGCACGATCTGCGCGTAGGCCCCGAACGAGACGGTGTTGACGAAGGGCCGGTCCCCGACGCGGCCGAGGTCCACGGTGAGCTCCACGCCGTCACGCAGCGCGTCCAGACACGTGGCGGGGTTGGTGCGGTCCAGGCCGAGGTCCATGGCGAAGTGATTGCGGGTCCCGGCGGAGATGACCAGGAACGGCACGTCGTGCTCGGCGGCGACCGCCGCGACCAGCGCCTGCGTGCCGTCGCCGCCCGCGACGCCGAGCAGGTCGGCGCCCTCGGCGACGGCCCGGCGGGCGAGCTGGGCCACGTCCTGCTGGACGGAGGTGTCCAGGACCACCACCTCGGCGCCCAGCTCCTGGGCACGCCGCACGAGTTGGAAGCGCTCGACCTTGCCGCCGCCGGACCTGGGATTCATGATCAGCACGGGGCGGCGCGGCGCCGGGGTCTCCCGCAGCGGCATGGGCTTGGGCGGCCGCGCGGCGCGCAGCGCGGCACGGGCGAAGGCGAGCCCGACGATCCACAGGCCGAGCGCGATCAGCACCAGCAGCGCCACGTTCGAGGTGACGGCCAGCACGAGCACCCCGACCGGCGCGGCGACGGCGCCCACGGCGCCCACGATCCGGGGCGGACCGTGGTGGGTGAGCGCCCACCAGCCGCCGACGGCGGTCACCACCAGACCGAGCAGCCCGCAGAACAGCACCAGCAGCCCGTGCAGCCCGGTGACCGCCAGCGCGACGACCGCGCCGACCGCGCACAGCAGCGCGACCTGCGCCAGCTCGCGCGGCCGGTGATCCGTTCCGTGCACCCCGCCCGTCAACTTCTCCCCCTCACGCTCACGCACCCGGCCGGGCTCATCCGCTGAGCCCGGTCAGTGCGTCGCCGACGTACTTCGCGCCGAGCACCAACAGCAACACGATCATGATGGCGCTGTTGTGGGCTCCCATCCAGGTCTTCCATCCGGCCAGGATGCCCTCGGCCCGATCGCCGCCGAAGAGGAAGACGGCCAGGGGCAGGGTCACGCACAAGGACGCGATCACCACCATCAGCACGACGCCGAGTGTCTTGCCCTCACTGCTCGCACCACTCGACGCGATGGAGACGGCGCCGCCGACCAGCAGCACCAGGTTCTTCGGATTGGCGACGACCAGCGCGACCGCGAGACCGGCGGCCTTGCCCGGCGTGAAGCCGTCGATGGTGCGCATCCACCCGGGCACCTGGGCCTCCTGGCCCTCGCGGGGTCGGCCCCGCCACTGCTGTGCCGCAAGCAGCAGGAAGAGTACGCCGAGTGCCAGCTTGAGCCAGTCCGTCCAGCGGGCCGGCTCCCCGCCGGTCCGCATCCCGCCGCCGAAGGCCACGATCAGCGAGGTCACCAGGGCCAGGGCCGCCACCCAGCCGAGCGCGAAGGCGCTGCCGTTCCCGCGGCCGCGCGGCGTCGCGAGCATCAGCACGACCGCGATGAGCGGCACGGGGCTGATCGCGATGCCGACGGCCGAGGCCAGCATCTGACCCACGGCGTTGCCCATCCCTCACCTCCGACCTGCCCGGCGCCACCTCCGCGCAAGCTGCGCGGACCGCGCCGAGCGTGCCCAACCGCCTGATCCGGTCCGGTCACCGTAACCGGCACGACTGTTGACGGCGCGCTGGACCCCACCCCGGCGTGGTGGCCGGGCCGGCACTCACCCGAACGGCGGAGTGCGCTCGCCGGTCTGCTGCGCCCGGGTGAGCCGGGCCGCCCGGAACCGGTGGCGGGGGCGACGGCTGGGCGACCGGCGCGGTGGTGTTCCCGGCGCCGATCCTGATCTCCCAGTTCCTGTGGCTGCCGTACGCGCCCTGGTGATCCGTCGTCGTGATGGCGATCGATGTCTTCGTGCCGCAGGCTCTGACCAGCAACCGCCGCGGCAGCGGCAACTGTCAGTGGACCGTGCCGGACTTCTACCCGATCGGGTCCGCGACGCCCACCGGGACCTGGAGCAGGGCAACCGGGTCGGCAAGCTCGTGCTGCGCACCCGGCAGCCGGCCTGAGCCCGGTCAGCGGGGAGGCTCCGCTTCGCGCCCGGCGGCGGTGCCGCTCCCGCCCTCGGACGTCAGGTAGGCGTCGACCGCCGTCGCCACCGTCGGAAAGATGTGCTCCTCGCCCAGCTCACGTGCGAGACCCGAACGCCGCAGCACCACACGCAGCGGGTGCTTGGCGCGCGCCAGGCCCAGGACGATACCGCGCTCGGCGAGTTCGCCCCGCAGGTCGCGCAGCATCTCCACCGCCGTGGAGTCGATGTAGGTGACCGCCTCCACGTTGGCCACCAGCCAGCGCACCGGGCCTTCCTCCGGGCGCGCGTCCGCCGCGGCGACGACCTCGCGGACCCGGTCCCGGAACCAGAGGGCGTTGGGGAAGTACAGCGGCGCGTCGAAGCGGTAGACCACCAGGCCGGGCTCGGTCTGGGCGTCCTCGTGAACGGCGATGTCGTGGTAGCCGTCCACGTCCGGCTGCCGCCCGAGGACGGCGTCGTGCGGGCGCACGGTGCGGTAGACGAAGATCCCGATGGAGAGCACGACCGCGATCGCCAGCCCGCCGAGGGTGCCGAAGGCGAGCACGGCGAGCATCGTGGCGAGCGCCAGCCCCGCCTCGGAGTCGTGCACCCGGCGCAGGCGCACCACTCCCTGGGCGCTGATCATCCCGACCGCCGAGAGGATCAGCACCACGCCGAGCGCCGCCTTCGGCAGGGGCCCGAGCACGGGCGTCGCGAACGCCGCGACCAGCAACGCGATCACGGCCACGGAGATCCCGACGAACTGCGAGCGCCCGCCGGAGGCGTCGTTCACGGCGGTGCGCGAGCCGCTGGAGGAGACGGGCATGCCCTGCGTGAAGGCCGACACCAGGTTGGCGGCGCCGATACCGGTCAGCTCCCGTCCGGGCACGATCTCGTAGTCGTTGCGCGCGGCGTAGTTGCGGGTGATCGCGATCGCGTCCCCGAAGGAGACCAGCGCCATGCCGGCCGCGGGCAGCATCAGCTGGAAGAAGTCCGACAGCCGCACGTGCGGCACCGAGGGCACCGGCAGTCCGCGGTGCACGTCGCCGACGGTCGCCACGCCATGGTCGGAGAGGGAGAACCCGGCCGACACGGCGATCGCCACGACCACGACGACGAGCGAGACCGGCGCGCGTGGCCAGAGCTTCTTCACCGCGATCCCGAGGAGCAGCAGGCCCGCGGAGAGCGCGGTGGTGGCGAGGCTGGTTCTGCCCAGCCGCATGATCAGGTGTTCCGCGGTGTCGAAGAAGTGGTTGCCCGGCACCTTGATACCGAGCAGCTTGCCCGCCTGACCGGCGATGATCTGGAGCCCGACACCGTTGAAGTAGCCGGCCAGCACCGGCTTGGAGAGGAAGTCGGCCATGAAGCCGAGGCGCAACAGCGCGCCCAGCAGCAGCCAGATCCCGAGCAGCAGGGCCAGTGTCGTGGCGAGCTCGGTGTAGTGCCCGACGGACCCGGCCGCGAGGGGCGCGAGGGTCGTGGCCGTCAGCGCCGCGGTGGCCCCGTCCGGCCCGACGATCAGCTGCCGCGACGAGCCGAACAGCGCGTAGGCGAGCAGTGGCAGCGTCGTCGCGTAGAGCCCTGCCGTGGCGGGGAGCCCGGCGAGGTCCGCCATGCCGAGCGAGCTCGGCAGCGCGACGGCCGCCACGGACAGTCCGACCAGGAGGTCACGTCGCCGGGTGCCCTTCTCGGTCGCCCGCAGCTCGGCCGCGCCGGGCAGCCGCTGTTGCCACGACATCGCCCGCACCCCGCGCCACGCACGCTCGACGGCGTGCCGGACGGGACGGTCGGGGGGCTCGTCCTGGTCGGGCATGCGGTTCCTCTTCGGACGATGGTGCTCCACCTGGTGCGACGGGCGGCCGGAGCGCGTCGGGCGAACCGCTCAGACGTCGGTGACGGCCTCCAACCGCCCCTGGGCGATCGCCTCCAGCAGGGCCTTGTGGTCGCGGTGCGTCTGGTCGCCGTAGCCGACGGCCCAGTCGGCCACCGCACGGTCGAAGGTGTCGCCGCGGCCGAGGTACTCGGCGATCTCGGCGCGCGGGCCGGAGCGGGCGTGGGCCCGGGCCAGGGTGCGCCCGCAGATCTCGGCGTAGCGCCGGAGCATCTTCGCGTCGAGCCGCTCGATCTCCACCGACCCCTTCATGTCGCGCAGTTGGCGGCAGTAGAAGAAGCGTCCGGCGGGACCGGTGGCCCAACCCAGAAAGATGTCGCTCGCCGCCTGCATGAGCCGCTGCCCGGCGACGACCCGCTCGCCCTGGTGCCGGTGGCGGCTCGGCGCCAGGTGCACGGCGAGCACCGACTGCTCGGCCTCCTTGATCTGCAGCATCAAAGGGTCACCGACGGTGGTCCCGGCGAGCAGCGCGATGAAGCAGCGGGTGCCGACGCTGCCGACGCCGACGACCTTCATCGCCGCGTCGACGAGACGGAACCGCTCCAGCAGCACCCGCCGGTCCTCCTGCATGCTGTGCAGGAAGTCCTCGAAGGTCTCCTGCACCAGGCCGAGGTCGCGGATACCGATCGGCTGGAGCAGCGGCGGGTCGTGACGGATCCGGGGCTCCCCGTCGGGGCCCGGTTCGGTGAGCTTCTCCAGGGCCTGCAGGTTGGTGCGGCTGCGGGCCTTGGTCAGCGTCTCCGCGGCTTCGGCGCGGTTGCGCCGGCGGACCTCGCCGACCAACTCCTCGGTGTCCAGCCGCTCGTACCAGACGTCCAGCTCGGTCCAGTCGGCCAGCTCGCGCATGTGCTCGCGGTAGGCGCGCGCGGAGGCCTGCGCCGCGTGACGCGCGGCGTTCTCGGAGTCCCCGTTCTGCCGGGCCGCGACGGCGACGGAGGCGGCGAGCCGCTTGACGTCCCACTCGAACGGTCCGGGCAGGGTCTCGTCGAAGTCGTTGAGGTCGAACAGCAGCGCGCGCTCCGGCGAGGCGTAGAAGCCGAAGTTGGACAGGTGCGCGTCCCCGCACAGTTGCACGGTGATGCCGGTGTTCGGCGTCGACGCCAGATCCGCCGCCATGATCGCGGGCCCGCCGCGCAGGAAGGCGAACTCGGTGGCCGCCATGCGCCCGTACCGGATCGGCACCAACTCGGGCACCCGGGAGGCGGCCTGGGCCTCCAGCACGGCGATCGGGTCGACCCGGTCCTTGGGCGCCCGCCACGGCCCCTGCGAGGATCGCGGCACCTCCCTGCGCGCCGCGCGCCCGAGCGCGACCTCGGCGGCCCCCACGGCTCGCGCGCCCGCCTCCGGCCCGGCCCCGACCACGGTGGTCCTCACGCCGGCGCCGGCGCTCGACGCGGGGCTGCTCTTCCGGCTCGGCTTTGCGTGCGCGGCCGACCCGCCCCTGGCTCCGGCTTGGGCCCCAGACCTGGCGCCGGCCTTGGTGCCCGCACCCGCCTTGCCACCCGCCTTGCCACCCGCCTTGCCGCCGGCCTTACCGCCGGACCCCGACGTGGGGCCCGCCTTGGCCCCGCCCTTCGATCCCGACGCGCGCCTCGAAGCCGTCGCCGCCATCACACACCCTCCAGAGCATCGGTCCTCGCCGACGGTGGCGCCTCCTCGTCCAGGAAACGCACCACGGCCAGGACGAACAGCACGATCACCACGAGCCAGAAGACGACCCACCCGGTCGGGTAGGACCACAGCGCCAGGGTCAGGCCACCGGCCGCCAGCACGATCCAGCTGATCCACCGGCGGTAGCGGTGGACGAACGGCCCGACCGGCCCGAGCCTGAGACCCGTCTTCTCCAGCGCGCCACGGGTCGCGTCGATCCCGGCGGTGAAGACACCGCCGACCCGCGCCGCCCTGCGGCCGTGGCCGGTGAACCAGAAGCCGAGACCGACCGCGATGCCGAGCACCGCGACCGAGCGGACGGCGGTGCGCAGGAAAAGCACCAGCTGGTCGTAGATCGCCTTGGCCGCGTCCTGGTTCACGTCGGCGGGCAGCTTGTCCAGATAGATCACCCGGAAGACGCTCAGCCCGATACCCAGCACCAGCGCCCCCGCCGCGATCCCGAACGCCGCGGCCACCGCCGCGCGCCGCCACCGCCGGGCCAGCCAGACCCCCGCGACGGCCAGCACCACGCCGATGACGGGCAGCCAGTTGCCGACGATCTGCAACAGCCGGAAGCCGGTCTTGGCCTTGCCGATGTTCTGGGCGTTCAGGACGGTGAAGTTGGTGTGGATCTCCGGGATCTTGCCGGCAATGGTCATGCCGTCCCCGACCAGCTTCTGCTTGACCTGGTCGATCACCGGCGCCAGGTCGATCACCACGGAGTTCTGCGTCAGCTGGACCGCTCCGCCGCCCTGACCGGTCAGCGCCTTGTCGACGACGGTGTGGATGCGGCGGTTGGCGTTCGTCCAGAACGTCTGGAACCACGCGCTGGAGACCACCGACTTGGTCTCCTTCTGCACGAAGCTGGTGATCGCGTTGTCGATCGGGCCGCTGAGCTTGCCCAGCGACTTGTCCAGCAGCGGCCGGTCCGTCGGCGCGACCTGTTGCAGCAGGCTGTTGATGTCCAGGTGCTGCGAGACGGCCTGCGCGGTGCGGGACGCGATCGCGTCCTGGACGTGGGAGTTGGCGGTCAGCGGGGCGACCATGGCGACGTAGCGGTTGGTGTCGCCGATGATGCTCGACGCCCAGGACGCCACGATGGACAACGGCGCGAGGATGCAGGCGATGGTGATCAGCAGGCCGGACAGCGCGGACTTCCAGCGCTGCTTCGGCGCCTGGAGCTCGGCCACCTGGGCGCGCAGCCGCCGGAGCTCGGCCGCGTCCGGCGCGCCCTCGCCGGGCTCGCCCTCGTCCGACACGCCTGCGTCCGACACGCCTGCCCCTTCCCGACGACCCGACCGGCCCGGCCCACGAGCGGCCGGTCCGACCAGTCAACGGCAGGCGATCACCGTCCGCGAACGGAAGGCCCCCCGTTCGGCGGAACCACTTCGCGGACCTGGGAGAATCAAGGCATGGTCGACCGCATCATTGCCGCCTGTGACGGCGCCGCCAAAGGCAACCCCGGCCCCGCCGGCTGGGCCTATGTCATCGCCGACTCCACCGGCACCCCGCAGCGCTGGCGCGCGGGCGCACTCGGACACAGCACCAACAACATCGGCGAGCTGACCGCGTTGGAGCAGCTCCTGGAGGCGACGGACCCCGCCGCCCCGCTGGAGGTCAGGCTGGACTCCACCTACACCCGCGACGCGGTGACGAAGTGGCTGGCCAACTGGAAGCGCAACGGATGGCGCACGGCGGGCGGCAAGCCCGTCGCCAACCAGGAACTGATCCAGCACATCGACGCGCTGCTGAGCGACCGCGACGTCACCTTCGTCTACGTCGCCGCGCACCAGGTGGACGGCGATCCCCTGAACGCCATCGCGGACAAGGCCGCCAGCGACGCGGCCCGGCTCCAGCAGGACGCCTCCGGCTCGGCCGCGGACCTCCCCGTCCCGGACCCGGTCACCCCGGCCGGGCGAGCGAAGGCCGCCAAGCCGGCCCGAGCGAGTGGCAGCACCTCCCGCCCGAGCGGCGGCCCCGGCCGCACCCTCGCCGCCCGCTACGCGGGCACCTGCCCCTGCTCGCGCCCGTACGCCAAGGGCGACAAGATCACCAAGGTGGGCAGCAGCTGGGGCCACCCGGAGTGTGCGGCCGCGTTCTGACGGCGGGACCCGCCGGAGGCGAACTCCGGCGGGTCCCCTCACGTCGAGTCAGGGCCTCGGCCAGTGGCTCCAGGACGGCCGGGGTGTAGGGCGGCGTGAGGTAGACGATGGCCAGGTCCGCCCCCTCTTCGGCGAAGGCCCGTGCCGTGGCGGCGGTTTCGGCCGGGTCGCCGGTGTGGCGCAGTTGGCAGGAGAGCCGGATAGTGGCCGGGTCCCGCCCGATGTCCGCGCAGTGGGCGTGCAGCACGTCCCGGGCGCGACGGAAGCCCTCGATCGGGCCCAGGTCGTAGTTCCAGTGCTGGGCGTAGCGCGCCGCCGTACGCAACGTGCGCTTCTCGCCGTTGCCGCCCACGCAGAGCGGCGGGTGCGGGCGTTGGAGCGGCTTCGGCTCGCAGCGCGCGTCGGTGAGCCGGTAGTGCGCTCCCTCGAACGTCGTGGTCGGCTGCGGCGAGAGCAGCGCGGTGAGGACCCGGCAGGCCTCCTCGAAGCGGTCGCTGCGCTCCCCTGGCGTGCCCAGGCGTATGCCGTAGGCGTCGGACTCCTCCGCGTTCCAGCCCGCGCCGACGCCGAGTTCGAGACGGCCGCCGGAGAGGACGTCCACGGTGGCCGCCATGTTGGCCAGCACCGCCGGGTGCCGGTAGTGGACGCCCGTGACCAGCGTGCCGAGCCGCAGCCGGCTCGTCGCCTGGGCCAGAGCCGCCAGTGCGGTCCAGCACTCCAGACGGGGCGTCGCCGGGTCGGCGCCGTGGGTGGCGTGGAAGTGGTCGGAGAGCCACCCCGATTCGAAGACCTCGATCGCGTCGGCGGCCCGCCACAGGGCGAGGAGGTCGGGCCAGCTGGTGCTCTGGGGTGAGGTCTTGAAGGCGAAGCGCATGCCACCCCACCTACCCACCCTCACCCGTCACCTCACCCGTCACCCAGCGTGTGACGTCCCGGGCGTCAGCCGATGAGCAGGGCCAGGGACCCGTCGCGCTCCACCAGCGGGCGGACCTGGGAGAGGTCGGCGATCATCACGTCGGCCTTCAACTCCTCCGGCGCGTGGCTGGTGGCGAGGGCGAGCGTGTGCATCCCGGCCGCGCGGCCCGCCTCGAGACCCGCCGGGGTGTCCTCGACCACCAGGCAGCGCGCGGGGGTGACTTTGAGGCGTTCCGCGGCCGTGAGGAACGCCTCCGGGTCCGGGTGGCCGCGGCGGACGTCCTCGGCGCCGACCAGCATCGGCACCGTCAGGCCGAGCGTGGAGAAGCGTCGCAGGGCCAGAGCCCTGGAGGTCGCGGTGACGACCGCCCAGCGGTCGCGGGGCAGCGCGGAGAGCAGGTCCTCGGCGCCGGGGAGCAGCCTGCTGTTGACCGCGTCGGCCAGCTCCAGCTGCTGGACCCGGGCGGCGGCCTCGGCCACCTCGCGTTCGGGGAGGAGTTCGCCGATCACTTCGTGGACACGGCGGCCCAGGTAGCCCACCTTGTCGAGCTGCTCCGGAGGCAGCCCGACCTCCTGTGCCCACTGGGCCCAGGAACGGCGCACCGAGCCCACCGAGTCGATCAGTGTGCCGTCGTTGTCGAAGAGGACGGCGTCGACGGTGAGCACGGCGGGTGCGAAGGAGTGTGCGGCCACGGAAGGGGGACGTCCTTCCTCTCGGGGAACGGCCCTGTTCCATCGCAGAGCCTCGTACCCCTCCAGCCTCCCCGGCCGCACCGCTACATCCAAGAGGCAAAGGTCCCGCAAGGGCCAAAGGTCCCCTTGATCCCCGGAGCGCACGCCAGCCCGGGGGCGGCGCGGACCCGGCGTGTCAGCCGTGGCCGTACATCAGCGAGCCGGGGGTGGTGAGCACCTCGCCCGTCTCCAGCCAGGTCTTGAGACCCGAAAGTATCATCGGCCAGCCGCCGTACAGCTGCTCGTTGGCACCCTCGCGCAGTTGGTCGTGGGTGACGGTGAGCCGGCAGGAATCCCCGACGGGCTCGATCTGCCAGGTGACCCGGGACGTGCCCTCGGCCTTGGCCTCATCGCTCCACAGCGCCGTCATGCTCTGCACCAAACGGCGCGGCGGATCGACCTCCAGGGTGACGCCCTCCCCCAGCGGAGCGGGCGCGCCAGGCGCGGACATCGTGAAGGGTGCGCCGGGCTCGAGCTCCCCGATCATGCCCGCCCCGAAGTTGTACTTGGCGCGGATCGCGGGATCGATGATCGCCTGCCAGAGCCGCTCCGGGGTGGTGCGGATGTAGATCTCGAAGATCTTCTCCATGGTGGACTCCAGATCGCGTTTGAGCCCGGTGAGCGCTGCCGCCCAGGGCTCGGCGTACTTGCTGACCCAGCGGTCGTGGACCAACCGGATCGGGACGGGGTTCAGAAAGTGCAGCTTCTCCCGGCCCTGTCGTCGGGTGACGACCAGGCCCGCCTCTTCCAACTGCTTGAGGTGCTTCATCACGGCGAAGCGACTCGTCTCGAACCTTGACTCCAACGCACTCAGCGTCTGGCCGTCCTGCTCGTACAGCGCGTCGAGAAGAGCACGCCGGGTCGGGTCGGCCAGAGCCTTGAAGACCTCGTCCACGCGACCAAAAATAGGTGACCCTTTGGTCACATGTCAAGCTGTCCCTTAATTTCACGCCAGAGCACCTTGTGACCAGCGGCGATATCAGGGCAGCATGTGCCCAACCTCCCCTTTCGCCCTGCGAGGTCGCCCTGATCCCCGCCCCGCACTCCGCAGAGGAGGACGTCCTCGACGTCGCTCCTCCCGCCGCCCCCTCCCAGGGGGCGGAAGCCGCGGCTCCGCGACGCCGCCCCACCGTCGCCGCCGTGGCCTGGCTGGTCGCCCTCGCCCTGGCCGGCGCCACCGGCGCGGCCTCCCCCTCCCAGGATCTCGGCACCTCCAGAACCGCCCCCGCCGACCGGGGCGACGACCGCGTCGGCGCGATCTTCAGCGGTGGGCTGAGCGGGACGCACTACTGCTCCGCCAGCGTGATCGACAGTCCGCGCGGCAACATGATCGTCACCGCCGCGCACTGCCTGAGCGGCGACGACGGGGACAAGGTCTTCGTCCCCGGCTACCGCGACGGCACGGCGCCGCACGGCGTCTGGCAGATCACCCGCACCGTCGAGGACCCCGCGTGGACCGCCGGCGGCGACCCCGACGTCGACGTCGCCTTCGCCCTGGTCGCCCCGCTCGGCGGCCGCAGCCTGCAGCAGACGCTGGGCGCGAACCGGCTCGCCGTCGACGAGGGCTTCGACCACGTCGTCACGATCACCGGCTACCCGGGCGCGACGGAACTCCCGATCACCTGCTCGGACCTGGTGGACCGATTCAGTTCGACGCAGATGCGGATCGACTGCACGGGATACAGCGACGGCACCAGCGGCAGCCCGTGGCTGATCCCCGGCCAGGGCGGTCCGACCCACGACGAGGGCACGGTCATCGGCGTCATCGGCGGCTTCGAGACCGGCGGGTACACCGACGACGTCTCCTACAGCAGCTACTTCGGCGACCGCGTCGGCGACCTCTACCGCGCGGCGGTGGCCCAGGACGCGATGCGCTGAGAGCTTGGGGGCGGTGCAGCCGCCCGAAGGGGCGCGAGGCTCAGCTGATCAGCGGCTCCGCCGCGGGGCGCGAGAGACCACTGACGAGCGGATCGCCCAGCACGTTCGGGGCTCCATCTCCTTGGGTGGCTTGTCGCGCCCACGCAGGGGGCACCTCGGGGGCACGTCCCGGCCGAAGACCGGGGGAGGAGCCGCACAACGGCTGAGTCCCGCGCCCCTGGACCGTGCAACGTCCCGAGGAGCCGGGCCGGACCGCTCGAGTCGCCGGTCCGCCGGGGGGCCAGCAGGATGGTGCGGGAACCGGGAGCTCCCAGGAGGCCACGTGTCCGAGACCGCCGATCAGGCCGCCGCGCTCGCGCGGACCTCACCGAACGGGTCGGTGACAGGGACGGGACCCTGGGCACAGGCGCGCTCCGTGCGGCGGATGGAGCCGACCGCGCAGGCCCAGCTGGGGCCGCTCGGACTGGCCGGCTTCATCGTGGTGACGTTCATCGCCACCGGGATCGACGCGGGCGTGCTGCCCGAACGCGCGGCGCCGGTCCTCGCGCCGGTGGGCTTCTTCATCGGCGGGCTTGCCCAGCTCCTCGCCGGACTGTTCCAGACACAGCGCGGCGACACCTGGCACGCGACGGTGTTCGGCTCCTTCGGGCTGTTCTGGTGCGCGAAGGCCGTGATGCTGAAGTGGGTGCTGCCCGGCATGGACCCGTCCGCGCGCGGAGCCGCGTCGGGGGTGTTCACCCTGCCGTGGGTCTTCGTCGTCTTCGTGCTGTGGCTGGCCAGCTGGCGCATCCACGTCGCCCTGCTCGGGACCTTCAGCTGCGTGCTCGTCGTCTTCGTGGCGATGGCCGTCGCCGGCTTCACGGACAGCACGACATGGAACCGTGTGGCCGGCTGGAGCGGCCTGCTCGCCGCCGCCGGGGCGCTGTACCTGCTGGCCGGTCAGGTGATGGCGAGTACGTGGGGGCGCCCGGTCCTGCCGATGGGGCAGCTGCGCCCGCCGGATCCTGCGGACTGACTCAGGGCCGGCTCAGGGCCGACACAGGGCCGACACAGGACTGAGCCGGCCTCAACCGCCGCTGCCGGGATACCACGCGAGCGCGTGTGCCTCGGCGAGCGTGTCACGGACCTGGTTGCGGTAGCGGACCGCCTGCTGGGGATCGGTTTCGGCCAGGGCCGCCGCCGCGAGCGCCGCCGCGGAGGTGGACCAGGCCAGCAGTCTGACCGCGTCCTGCGCCGACGCGTCGAGCAGCCGATCGTCGGGCAGTTCCGCCGCGTGCCTGGCCAGCAGGGTCGAGAGCACCCGCAGATGGGTACGCGTCACGGCCGGAGGCGGAAGGGGTTCGTTCGCATGACGTCCCACGTCGGCGACTCCAGGAAGAGGCGAGGGTTCGTAGACCCATCATGGCGCAATTGCCACTGACATGTACTCGCATTCCTTCAAGAAATCCGCACACCTTCCGCATCGCTTGATCACTTGTGCCCCAGGCGACGCACCGCGCGGCACGACGCGAGCACCGTCGACACCAACCCACCACTCCCCTAGGCTCCGAACCGTCAAACCCGTCGTGAACAGGGAGCCCTCGCCCATGTCCGTCGAGCTCGATCCGGGTCTCTCCCACCGTCGCGGCGCGGCCGAACCGCCGCTGCCCGAGGTGACCGTCTCCGCCGACCTCGCGCGCACCGCACGCGCCTTCCCCGAGCACGACGCGCTGGTCGAACGCGCCACCGGCCGCCGCTGGAGCTACGCGGCGTTCGACGCCGCCGTCGACGATCTGGCGCGCGGACTGCTCGCCGCCGGCGTGGAGGTCGGGGACCGGGTCGGCATCTGGTCGCCCAACTGCGCGGAGTGGGTGCTGACGCAGTACGCGGCGGCACGCGCCGGGGCGATCCTGGTCAACCTCAACCCCGCCTACCGGCAGCACGAGATCGCCTATGCGCTCCAGCAGTCCGGCACCAGGCTGCTGGTGTCGGCCGCCCGCGTGAAGACCAGCGACTACGTCGCCCTCGTGCAGGCCGTACGCGAGGACTGCCCCGCGTTGGAGCGCGTGGTCTTCATCGGCACCCCCGACTGGGACGCACTGGTCGAGGGCGGCTCGGCCGTTCCGCTCGGCGCGCTGCGGGAGCGGGAGGCGGGCCTTCGCCCCGACGACGCGGCCAACATCCAGTACACCTCCGGCACCACCGGTCGTCCCAAGGGCGCGACGCTGTCGCACCGCAACATCCTGGGCAACGGGTTCCAGGTCGCCGAGGTGCAGGGCTGGACCGAGCACGACCGGGTCTGCGTGCCCGTCCCCTTCTACCACTGCTTCGGCATGGTGATGGCCAACCTCGGGGCCACCTCGCACGGATCGTGCATCGTCGTGCCGGGCGCCTTGTTCGACCCGGTCGAGGCGCTGGATGCCGTCGTCGCCGAGCGCTGCACGGTGCTCTACGGGGTGCCGACGATGTTCATCGCCGAACTCGCCCAGCTGGAGGCGCATCCGGGCCGCTGGGATCTGGCCACGCTGCGCACCGGCGTGATGGCGGGCTCCCCCTGCCCGGTGGAGGTGATGAAGCGGGTGATGGCCGAGATGGGCATGGCCGAGGTGACGATCGCCTACGGCATGACCGAGACCTCGCCCGTCTCCACCCAGACCCGCCCCGACGACTCGCTGGCGCACCGCGTGGCGACCGTCGGCCGGGTCCACCCGCACGTCGAGGTCAAGGTCGCCGACCCGGAGTCCGGCGCCACCGTACCGGTCGGCACCCCCGGCGAGCTGTGCACCCGCGGCTACTCGGTGATGATCGGTTACTGGAACGAGCCGGAGCGCACGGCGGAGGCCGTGGACGCGGACGGCTGGATGCACACCGGCGACCTGGCCGAGATGGCCGCCGACGGATACGTCTCGATCGTCGGCCGGATCAAGGACATGGTGATCCGCGGCGGCGAGAACGTCTACCCGCGCGAGGTCGAGGAGTTCCTCTACACCCACCCGGACGTCGAGGACGTCCAGGTCGTCGGGGTTCCCGACGAGCGCTACGGCGAGGAGCTGATGGCCTGGGTCAAGCTTCGCCCGGGCGCGCCCGAGCTGACCATGGAACAGCTGCGCGCGTTCTGCGCGGGCCAGTTGGCGCACTACAAGGTCCCCCGCTACCTGCACCTGGTCGACGCGTTCCCGATGACCGTCACCGGCAAGGTGCGCAAGGTGGAGATGCGGGAGGAAAGCCGCAAGCTGCTGGGGCTCTAGCTGACCGGGTCCGGTGCAGCGCCGCGTTAATCCCTGCGGGATCCACGCGGTGCTGCACTAGTGTTCGGGGCCATGACCTCGAAGACGAACGATCATCCCGACTGGGTCGCGCCCTACCTGGCCAAGCTCGGTGTCGACGCCCCGGAGTCCCTCGGTGCTCCGTCGCTCGACACCCTGCGCAGGCTGCACCGCGCACACGTCGAGACCATCGCCTTCGAGAACGTCGACATCCAGCTCGGACGCCCGCAGGGCATCGGGCCGGCCGAGTCCATCGCCCGCATCGTGGCCGGCCGGGGCGGCTACTGCTTCAACCTGAACAACGCCTTCAGCGAGCTGCTGACCGTCCTCGGGTACGACGTCACGATGCATCGCGGCCAGATCAACGGCTCGGCCGCGACCGCCAAGGCGACCGCCGACGAATACGTCACGCACATGGCCCTCACCGTCGTCATCGACGGCGAACGCTGGTCGGTCGACGTCGGTCTGGCCAACTCGCACCACGAGCCCATCCCGCTCCAGGAGGGTGTCCACGTCCAGGGTCCGTTCCGTTTCGAACTGCGGCCGCTGCCGGAGATCGGCCCGGACGCCTGGCGGTTCCTCACCGATCCGGAGCAGACGACCTTCCACAGCATGGACTTCACCCTGGCGCCGGCCACGTGGGAGGACTTCCGCAGTTGCCACGAGGATTTCGCGACGTCGCCGAAGTCCCCCTACGTCATGTGGTTCGAGCTCTTCCGCCGCGACGCGGAGTGCGCCGAGTTCGTGCTGGACGACGAGTACACGCGCGACGAGGGAGCCGGACGGCGCACGACACGCATCGTCGACTCCGCCGAGGAGCTGTTCAAGCTCGCAACGGACGTGTTCCACCTGGACCTGTCGGCCATCGACGACGCCGACCGCGCTGCCCTGTGGGACCGTATCCAGCGCGCGGGGGCGGAGTGGCGGGCCAAGCAGCAGTCGGCCGAGAAGTAGCCTGCCCCGGCCGGGATCGAGGTGCGCCGCACTAGCGTGCGCGCTGGACCAGGGCCGCGCCGAGGAGCACGATCACCGCGCCCACCAGGGTGTTCCAGTGCAGCGCCTCGCCCAGCAGCGTGACACCCGCGACGGTGGCGACCAACGGGGTGAGGTAGGTGACGGTCTGCGCGGTGGTCGGGCCGACCTCGGCCACCAGGCCGTACTGGAGCAGGAACGCCAGACCCGTCCCGAGCACCCCCAGGGCGAGCACGGAGAGCGTCGGCGCGAGCGCGAAACCGGCCGGGAGGTGTGTGGCGAACACCGTGACGATGCCCAGCTGGGCGGTGCCCAGGAGGAGTTGTCCGGTGGTCAGGGTCAGGTGCGACTCGGGCCGGCCGGCCAGCGTGCGGCGGACCCAGATCCAGCCCACCGGGTAGCTGAGGGAGGCGGCCAGCGCCAGTACCGCGCCCAGCGGGTCGACCCCGTGGAACCCCTGCCAGGCACCCAGCACCGTCAGCACGCCGAGGAATCCGAGACCGAGCCCGGCGACCCGCCGTCGGCTCGGCCGGTCCTCGGACAGCGCCACGACCGAGAGCAGCATCCCCCACAGCGGCGAGGTCGCGTTGCAGATGCCCGCCAACTGCGAGGGGATGCGCTGCTCGGAGTAGGCGAACAGGGCGAAGGGCAACGCGTTCAGCAGGAACGCCGCGACGGCCAGCCGCACCCACAGGCCCACCCCGCGCGGCAGCGGCTGGCGGCGGGCGACCAGCACCACCAGCAGCACCGCCGAACCCGCCGCCAGCCGCCCGAACGTGACCTGCAGGGGCGCGAAACCCCGGTTTCCGACCTTCATGAACAGGAAGCTGAAGCCCCAGATCAGCGAGAGCGCCGCGAACTTGACCCGCCAGTCGACACCCCGGCGGCGCGGCGCCGCGGCGGAGGCGCGCGGGTCGGTGTCGTGAGTCGTGCGAGCGCGGGCAGGAGCGGAAGCGGGCGTGGCAGGCATGGATCCACCCTCGCTCACCAGCACGGCTAAGCACAATCGAGATTTCTTTCCAGCTACCGCGTAGTGTTGCTTATATGTTGAACCTGGAGCGTCTACGCGTCCTCGACGCCGTGGCCCGGCACGGCTCGATCACCGGCGCCGCCGAGGGTCTGCACATCACCACCTCGGCGATCTCCCAGCAGCTGGCCAAACTGGAGCGGGAGGCCGGCCAGCCCCTGCTGGCCAAGCACGGGCGCGGCATCCAGCTGACCGACGCCGGGCGGCTGCTCGCCGAGCACGCCGCCGGGATCCTGTCGCAGGTCGAACGCGCCCGCTCCGATCTGGAGGCCCAGCGCGGCGAGGTCGTCGGCGAGCTGCGCATCGGCGCCTTCCCGACCGCCGTGCGCGGCCTGCTGCCCGAGGCCGTCACCTCCCTGCGCCGTGACCATCCGCAGCTGCGGGTGCGCGTACAGGAGAGCGAACCCGAGGGCTGCGTGCGCCGGCTCGTCCGCGGCGACCTGGATCTGGGCATCGTCGTCGACTGGTACAACAGGCCGTTCGCGCTCCCGCCCGGACTGCTGAAGGCCCCGCTGATGTCCGACACGGTCGACCTGGCCGTCCCCTCGGACCATCCGCTGGCCGACCGGACCGAGGTGGGGCTCGAGGACTTCGCCGCGGACGACTGGGTCAGCTGGCGCGAGGGCGAGTTCTGCTACGACTGGCTGGTCTTCACGATGCGCGCCAAGGGCATCGAGCCGCGCATGGTCCACCACGCGGAGGAGCACGAGACGCAACTGGCCCTGGTCTCCGCCGGTCTGGGTGTCGCTGTGCTCCCCCGGCTGGGCCGCGGGCCGGCCCCCGCGAACGTCCGGCTGCTGCCCGTCCGCCGATCGATCCAGCGGCACCTGTACGCCACCTGGCGTGCCGACGCGGACCGCCGACCGGCGATCCGCGCGGCCCTGACCGCGCTGACCTCGGCGGCGTCAGCGGTGTAGCGGGTCGCGCGGGACGGTCCACCGGGGAGGGGCCCTACCGCTGGTCGCCGACCACCTCCAGCAGGTGGGCGACCAGCGGGCTGCGGTCGTCCCGGCGCCACGCCACGGCCACGCGGGTGCGGGCGTCGGCGGGCGTGGTCCGGCGGTAGGCGACGCCGTCCAGTCGGATCCGGCGAATGCTCGCCGGGGCCAGCGTGACACCGAGCCCGGCCTGGACGAGCGCACACATCGTCTGCCACTCCACGGCACGCTGGGCGATCCGCGGCGTGAAGCCGGCCTCGGCGCACAGGCCGACGATCCGGTCGTGCAGCTGCGGCCCGACCTCGCGCGGCAGCAGCACGAAGGGCTCGTCCGCCAGCGCGGCCAGCGGGACCGTGCGCCCCGCCGCGAGCCGATGGCCGGCGGGCAGGACCGCGACGAACGGCTCGCGCAGGACAGTCAGGAAGCCCAGGTCCGTCGCGTCGTCCGGAGGCTCGCGCAGCAGGCCGATGTCGGTCACACCGTCGCGCAGGGCGGCCAGTTGCGGAGCGCTGGTCATCTCGCGGATGTCCAGTGCCACGTCCGGGAAGCGCTCGCGGTAGGTCCGCAGCAGGGCGGGCAGGACCGTCAGCGCGAGCGAGGCGGCGAAACCGATCCGCAGCACGCCCCGCTCCCCGGCCCCGACGCTGCGGGCCGCCCGCAGCCCCGCGTCGAGCCCCGCCAGCGCGCGCCGCGCGGCGGGCAGGAGTTCCCGCCCGACCGGCGTGAGCGCGACACCGCCCGGCCCTCGTTCGAACAGCGGGTGGCCGACCCGCTCCTCCAGTCGCCGGATCTGCTGGCTCAGCGGTGGCTGGGCGATGCCCAACCGGTCGGCCGCGCGGCCGAAGTGGAGCTCCTCGGCGAGCACGGTGAAGGCGTGCAGTTGCAGGAGCGGGAGTTCGGGGCGGGTCATACGCCCAGTGATATCACCCGATGACAGATCCGCTATTGGACGTATCAGACCAGCTCACCTAGCGTTCCGGCCATGACACAGCGATCGATCGAGCGGCGTGCGATCCTCAGCGGCTCGACCTTCGAGGAGCAGATCGGCTACGCCCGCGCCGTCGTCGACGGCGACCGGGTGCACGTCTCCGGGACGACCGGCTACGACTACGCCACCATGACCATCTCCGACGACGTGGTGGAGCAGGCGGAGCAGTGCCTGCGCAACATCGAGGCGGCGCTGACCGAGGCCGGCTGCACCTTCGCCGACGTCGTGCGCGTGCGCTACCTGCTCCCGGACCGCGCCGACTTCGAGCCCTGCTGGCCGACGCTTCGCCGACACTTCGGCACGGTGCGTCCGGCCGCCACCATGATGGTCTGCGGTCTGGCCGACGAGCGGATGCGGATCGAGATCGAGGTGGAGGCACGGCGGCGCTGACCGGTCAGCCGCCCTCGGCCACCGCCCGGTCGTACAGGGCGAGGACGTCGTCGTCGAAGTACGGGCTGTAGGAGATGTCGGGAGTGTCCCCGCCCTGCTGGTAGCCGCCGATCACGCCGATGACCGTGCCGGTGCGGGTGGTGCGGTCGAACGCGGTCAGCCACGGGCTGCCGCTGGTCCCGCCCGGGAACGAGGGGCAGGAGATCTTCATCTGGTACTGGCTCTGCTGCGTGGTGGAGTTGAAGCAGGCGATCGGCTCACCCGCGTTGGCCGGATAGCCCGTCAGCGCGACGGTCCGGCCGAACCCCAGGTTGACGCCGAGCTTGTTGCCGCCGAGCACCGACTGGATGGTCTTTCCGTTCACCGTGCCCAGCACCAGGAAGGCGACGTCCAGGTCGGGGTCGGTCGAGTCGATCCAGCGCTGGTCGACGACGATGCTGCGGATCGGCCATTCGCCCTGCGGCTCGGCGCCGTCACGGTAGCCGGGCACGAACACGATGTCGGTGTTGTAGCTCCCGCCCTTGCCGCCGTGGACGCAGTGGGCGGCGGTCACGACGACACTCTGCCCCTGGCTCTGCACGACGCTGCCGGTGCAGAAGTGGTCACCCTTGCCGCTGTGCGCGAAGATCGCGCCCACCCGGGCCGTGACCTGGTTGGACGGCGCGGTCCCGGTCTGGCCTCCGTGATCGGACACCGCCCGGCTCAGCCGCTCCTGCGCCCAGGCCGAGGGCGACGCGACGGAGCGGACGACGGTGTTGCCCACGCTCCCGCTCGCGCTCACCGTTGCGGCCCCGGCGGCGCCGGAGGCGGCGCCACTCGAACCCACCACGGACGGCGTTCCCGACGCGGCGGTGCTGCCGCTGCCGCAGGCCGCCATCAGCCCCGCGACGAGCGCGACCGCGGCAGCGCCCGTCCATCTGACCCTGGCCGCCGAGCGCCACCCCGGCATCCGTCCCTGCCGTCGTCCCTGCCCACCCATGCGCCGCGCCCCTCCGTCTGATCGCTCGGCCACCGCTCGGTTCGCCTCCGCTCCATCCTGGTGCGCGACCCAGGCACCCGCCCGGCGGCGCGCCGGTCACCGGCGCGCCGCCGGGCGGGGGTCAGCCCGCGGGGCGGCGGGTCGCGCGGCGGCGCGTGGGCGGGGGTCAGCCCGCCGGGCGGTGGGTCGCGCGGCGGCGCGTCGGGCGGGCGAGGGCGGCGATGGAGGCAGCCAGGACCGCCAGGCCGATGCAGGAGGGCAGCGGCAGCCGCTCTCCCAGGACCACCACCCCGAGGACCGCCGCGACGGCCGGCTCCGCCAGGGTCAGCGTCGTGGCCACCTGGGCACCGGTCCGCCGCAGCCCGCGGCCGAAGAGACGGTAGGCGAGGAAGGTGGTGACCACGCCCAGGTACAGCGCGACAGCCGCTCCACGCGGTGAGGCCACCCAGTGGACGCCGGTGGCCACGAGCACCGGCACGGCCAGTACCGCCGCCCCGCCGAACATCGCGCCGAGCACCGCGTCGGAACCGTGCCCGCGCGCGATGAGACTGCCGCCGACCAGCGCGTAGACGGCGTAGGAGAGACCGGCGACCAGCGCGAACCCGACGCCGAGCAGGTCGACCGGCACCGCGCCCGCGCCGAGGTCCGGACCGAGGACCAGCAGCGTGCAGCCCGCCACGGCCCCGGCCGTGGCCAGGCACCAGCGGACGGTCGGCCGCGCCTGCCCGGTCAGCCAGGCGAGCAGCCCCGTGAAGACGGGCGCGCTGCCCAGTGCGACGACCGTGGCCACCGCGACACCCGCCCGGGCGACGGCGGGATAGAAGGTGACGGGATACCCCACGACACCCAGCGCGCCGAGCAGGCACAACCATCGCTCGGAGCGGTCACAACGGCGGGGCAGGGTGGGGGCGTCGCGCCGGGTCAGCAGGAGCAGCAGCCCGCCGAGCACGAGCCCGGCCGCTCCGACGGAGATCGGGCGCGCGCCGGCCGGGGCGAACGAGGCGGTGGTGCCCGTGCTGCCCCACAGCACGGACGCGAGAAGGATCGGCGCGGGTCCGCTCAGCAGGCGCGGACCGGCGGGGGCCGGCGCCGAGAGGGACGGGGAGAGCGAGGTGGAGGTGCGGTTCGGCACAGTCGTGAACTTCCGTCGTCGAGAACCGTTTCAGGGAATCGGGTTCGCAACGGGCGCACGCCACAGGTCCCGGGCACGGCCCGGGACGCTGCTACGGGATCAGGCTGGTCGGACTGTCAGCGGGTGCGCCCGTTCAGGCGCACAGCGGGGGCAGGACGACGTGCCAGTAGGTGTTCACTCGTCCGAGCGTACCCGAGCGGATCCACTGGACGGCTAGGCCGGATAGCCGCGAGTCTGGGAAGCCTTCACGGCGGCCCAGACCTCGCTGCCCTCGTGGAGCCCGAGGTCGGCGACGGCGGCCGGGGTGAGGTCGGCCGTGAGGCGCAGCGGACCGACGAGGTCGAGACGGACCTGGTCGCCGTGGCGTTCCATGCCGTTGACGGTGACGGGCCACTGGTTGCGCGCGCTGGTGTCCGGGCGCGAGCGGTGGATGGTGACGGCGGAGGGCGGGAAGGCCGCGAAGGCAGGACCGTCGGTGGCGTCCGCCACGGTCAGGGTCAGGTCGCCCTCCAGGGTCACCTCGTGACCCCGGGCGCTGCCGCGGAAGAGGTTGAGGCCGACCAGGCGCGCGATGTAGTCGCTGCGCGGGTGGCGGGCGATGTCGGCGGGCGCGCCCTGCTGGACGGCGCGGCCGTGCTCCAGGACGACCAGACGGTCCGCCAGCACCATGGCGTCGAGCGGGTCGTGGGTGACCAGAACGGCGACGGCGTCGAACGCGGCCAGGTGACGACGGAGCGTGGTGCGCACCTCGAGACGGGTGCGGGCGTCCAGTGCGGCCATGGGTTCGTCGAGCAGCAGCAGGCGTGGCCGGGGCGCGAGGGCACGGGCGAGGGCGACGCGCTGCGCCTGCCCGCCGGAGAGGGCGCGGGGGCGCGAACGGGCCAGGTCGGCGAGGCCGACCCGGTCGAGCCACTCGTGGGCGTGCGCGCGGGCCTCCGTCTTGGACTGCCCGTGCGCGCGGAGACCGAAGGCCACGTTGTCGAGCGCGGACAGGTGCGGGAAGAGGAGGTAGTCCTGGAACACGACACCGACGGGACGCCGCTCGGCGGGCACCCGCACGCGCGCGGCGGGGTCCTCCAGGAGGGTGCCGTCCAGCCGCAGGTGACCACCGGTCAGGGGGGCGAGCCCGGCCAGCGCGCGCAGTGCGGTGGTCTTGCCTGCCCCGTTCGGCCCGAGCAGCGCGACGACCTCGCCGGACGCGACGCCGAGCGCCAGGTCCAGCGAGAAGGCGCCCCGGTCGACGACCAGCCGTGCGTCGAGCGCCGCGGCGTCACCGACGCCCGCGACGCCCCCGATGCCCCCGACGCCAGGAGCGGAGCCCTCCACGGGTAGGGAACCCGACGCGGGCACCCCCTCGCGCCCGGTCCCCTCCGACCCTCCCGGCCGGTCCGCCGCACGACCGGAAGCGCCGCCGGAAGTGCCGCCGGGCGCGCGGTCGGGGCTGTGCGGGTCGGGGCTGTGCGGGTCGGGCGCGGGGACCGGGTGTTGCGGGGTGGTCATGCCTGGGCTCCTGTCGTCCATCGGCCGCGCAGCGCGAGGAGGACCGCGAGGGAGACCGCGAGGAGGACCAGGCTGAGCGCGACGGCCGCGTCCGGGCTGTCCTGGAGGGAGAGGTACACGGCGAGCGGCAGCGTCTGCGTGGTGCCGGGGAAGTTGCCGGCAAAGGTGATCGTCGCGCCGAACTCGCCGAGCGCGCGGGCCCAGGCGAGGACCGCGCCCGCGCCCACCCCGGGCGCGATGAGCGGGAGGGTGACCCGGCGGAAGACCTGGAACCGCGAGGCTCCCAGGGTCAGTGCCGCCTCCTCGTAACGGGTGTCCGCGCCGCGCAGCGCGCCCTCGACGCTCAGGACGAGGAACGGCATGGCGACGAACGCCTCGGCGACCACCACGCCCGCCGTGGTGAACGGGAGGGTGACGCCGAACCAGTCGTCGAGCCAGCGGCCGACGATGCCGTTGCGGCCGAGCACCAGGAGCAGCGCGACACCGCCGACGACGGGCGGCATCACCAGCGGCAGGGTGACCAGGGTGCGGGCGAGCCGCCGGCCGGGGAACTCGGTCCGGGCCAGCAGCCAGGCGAGCGGGACGCCGAGCACGAGCGAGACGGCGGTCGCGGCCGTCGCGGTGGTGAGCGAGAGGCGCAGTGCGGGCCAGACCGTGTCGCCGCTGAGCAGTTGCGGCATCGCCCGCCAGGGCGCCCGCACGAGCAGGCCCACGAACGGCAGCACCAGGAAGACCAGGCCGACCACGGCCGGAGCGACCAGCGCCCACGGTCGACCGCCCACGCCCGCTCCGGGGCGGGCCCCACGGTTCCCGCGCCCCTGCCGCCCACCGCGTTCGCGGCGGGCGGGAGGGGGTGCCGTGACCGGCGCGGACGACTGCTCGTCCCCGCCGGTCACCGCGTCTCGCTCGTCCGTCACGGCGTCAGGGTGCCATGAAACCGGCAGCGGTGAGGACCTGCTCACCCTGCGGCGACGCCACGAACGCGGCGAAGGCCTGCGCGGCGGCGGCGTTGCTGCTGCCCTTGAGGGCGACCACCGGGTAGGTGGTGACGGCCTTGGCGGCCTCGGGGAAGTTGACACCGGTGACCTTGCCGGCGGCGCCCTGGACGTCCGTCTTGTAGACGAGCGCGGCGTCGACCTCGCCGAGCTCGACCTTGTTCAGCGCGGAGGTGACGTCCTGCTCCAGCGTGACCGGGGTGAGCTTCACGCCGGCGGCGGCGAGCGCCTTGACGGCCGCGGCGCCGCAGGGGACGGTCTTGGCGCAGAGCGCGACCTTGATGCCGGAGGCGGTCAGGCCGGAGAGGGTGGTCAGGTGCTTGGGGTTGCCGTTGGCGACGGCGATCTCGAGCTCGTTCTTGGCGAAGTCGACCGGCGTGCCGGCCGCGTCGCCCTTGCTCACCACGGTGTTCATCGTGGTCGTGCTGGCGGCGGCGAAGACGTCGGCGGGGGCGCCGGAGACGATGGACGCGGCGAGGGTGTCGCTGCCACCGAAGTTGAAGGTGACGGTGGTACCCGGGTGGGCGGCCTCGAACTCCTTGCCGAGCTCGGTGAAGGTCTTCTTCAGCGAGGCTGCGGCGAAGACCGTCACCTTGCCGCTGATGGCGGCGCCGGACGCCGCGCCGGAGGCGGCGGAGGACGAGGAGGCAGAGGCCGAGGCACCGGACGAGCCGGTGGAGGAGGACGAACTACAGGCGGCCAGGCCGAGCAGGGCCAGCGCGGCCGTGCCGGCGACGGCGGCGCGACGCAGGCGCGGCGCGATCGTGGTGTGCGAGGTGCTCATGTGGAAACCCCCAGTGGTCTCGGGTCGGGCGCGGTCCGCACGGGGCCTCCCGTGCGGGCCACGCGTCGGGGCGGTCGAACGGATCAGGTCCGTTCGACGACAACGTTGGTCGACTTGATCACAGCCACGGCCGGCACGCCGGGCTCCAGACCGAGCTCCTCCGCGGACTCCCGGCTGATCAGGGAGACCACGCGGAACGGGCCGGCCTGGATCTCCACCTGCGCGGCGACGTCACCGAGGATCACCTCGGTGACGATGCCGCGGAACCGGTTGCGCGCCGAGGACGGGATTCCCTCCTCGGCGTTGCCCGACCGGGCGAGTTCGCGGGCGAAGGCGGCGAGATCGGGGCCGGGCACGATGCGGTGGCCGTGCTCGTCCCGCTGGGCATGGAGCCTCCCCGCGTCGACCCAGCGGCGCATGGTGTCCGCGCTGACTCCGAGCAGAGCGGCCGCCTCGCCGATCCGATAGCTGTTCACGTGTCGATCATCCTGTCGCACCTGCTGCCCCTTCGTCACTCGTAGCATGGCACAAGCGACCCGTGGAGCGAACTTCCTCTCGCATGTGCGGGCATCCAGACGTCATCCACTGTTCACATGATGAAAGGGTCGGCCCGGACGGCGCCGCCATCGATAAGGTCTTGGTACGGACTTTCGACGCTGGGGGCGGCATGGCGGACGGCTGCAGAACGGACGACGACGCGAGCGAGGACCCGGCGGGCGCACCGCGCCTGCGACGGGCCCGGATCTCGGTCGCCGCCGTCTTCGCGATCCACGGCGCGGCGTCGGGCAGCTTCGCGACCCGGATCCCCTGGATCAAGGATCACCTGCACCTGTCCGCGGGCCAACTGGGTCTGGCCCTGGTCGCACCCGCGATCGGCTCCTTCCTGTCCATGCCGCTCGCCGGACGGATCCTGCACGCGCTCGGCCACCGGGCGGGCAACCGACTGCTGATCACCCTCTTCGCCGCCGCGCTCGCCCTGCCCGCCCTCGCACCGAACCTCCCCCTGCTGGTCCTGGCCCTGTTCGCCTACGGCGCCTGCGCCGGCGTCGCCGACGTGGCCATGAACGCGCAGGCGGTCGAGGTCGAGGCGCGACTGGGGCGCTCGGTCATGTCGGGGCTGCACGGCATGTGGAGCGTCGGCGGGCTGCTCGGCTCCGCGGTCGGCGTGGCCGCGACCGCGGCCGCCGTGCCCGGCCCGGCGCATCTGGCCGTGGTCGCGGCCGCCTTGGTGGTTCTGGCCCTGCCGGCCTGCCAGGGACTGCTGGACGTGCGGCCCGAGCCGGAGGAGGAGGCGCCGCCCCGGTTCACCCTGCCGCCGCGCTCGGCTCTGGCGATCGGCCTGGTCGGCTTCTGCGCCGTGTTCGCCGAGGGCGCGGGTGGCGACTGGAGCGGCGTCTACCTGCGCACGGTCGCGAACGCGGCGCCCGCCGTCGCCGCCGCGAGCTACACGGCCTTCGCCTGCACCATGGCGATCGCCCGACTGTCGGGGGACGCAGCCGTCCGGCGCTTCGGTGCCGTGCCCACCACCCGCGTCAGCGGCGCCCTGGCGGCGGCCGGGGGCGTGCTGGTGGTGACCGCGACCAGCGCCGTGCAGGCGATCGGGGGCTTCGCGCTGCTCGGCATCGGCATCGCGGTGGTCGTCCCGCTCTGCTTCGCGGCGGCCGGTCACAGCGGGGACAACCCGAGCCGGTCGATCGCGGGTGTCGCGACGATCACCTACACCTCGGGGCTGGTGGCTCCGGCCACGGTGGGCGCGATCGCCGAGGCGACGTCACTGCGCGTCAGCTTCGTCGTGGTCACGGCGCTGACCCTGGGCCTGATCGCCGGCGCACGACTGCTGGCTCCCCGACTCGGCCGGGCCGCACCGGTTGTCGCCACGCGGGAGTCGAGCCCCATTGAGTCGAATATCTGATCGATTTCGAATATGCCGCTTTCTGGCTCATCCGACAAATCCATGGCCGGAAAACGTCCGGGCCCGCAATCATAGGCGCATGAGTTCCATCGGACCCTCGCAGCCGAGCGACCGTCAGATCGTCATTCCCACCAAGGACGAGCGGACCGATCCGCCCTACCTGCAGGGCGAGCGGGCCATGCTGGAAAGCTTCCTCGACTTGCACCGGGAGACGCTGGCGGTCAAATGCGCGGGCCTCGACGCGGCGCAGTTGCGCCGGCGCTCGGTGCCGCCGTCGACGCTCTCGCTGCTCGGGCTGGTCCGCCACATGGCGGACGTGGAACGCTACTGGTTCCGGGTCGTCCTCGACGGCCAGGAGGCACCGGCGCACCACTGGACCGAGGCCTCGCCGGACGGCGACTTCGACGAGGTCGACGCGGCCGACCCGGAGGCCGCGGTGGCGCTGTGGCGTCAGGAGGTCGCACTGGCCAGGGAACTGGCCGCCCCGCGCGGTCTGAACGACGGCGGGACACGGCGTGGCGAGCAGGTTCCGCTGCGCTGGATCTACGTGCACATGATCGAGGAGTACGCGCGCCACAACGGTCACGCGGACCTCCTGCGCGAGCGGATCGACGGAACCACCGGAGAGTAGGCAACACCGGCACGACGGACGCGCGACCCGAACGAAGGACGCCGAGCCCGAAATGTGCCCCTCAGGGCGCACGCGAAACCCGGCACACCTCGAAGTCAGCAGATCCGGGGAACCATAAATCGTACTTCTGTTCGAGTGGAACCAGCTGAATCCGTATTACGTCCGAATGAATCGTCAGAACGGTTGACACGGACGGCGCGGCGAGGCGTCCGGACGGGTGCCTTGTCGGTGATCAATGCGATACTCGGACAGCATCGTGGGAAACCACGTCAGCAAGAACCCGCTCTCGTCCCGGTGGAACGCCGGCGGCGCGAGCATCACACGGGGCAGCAGGACGGATGGGGAGGTTGGGCATGGGAGCAGCACTGCGTGACGACTACCGCGGGTGGCTGTCGCCGTCGGGACGGTACCCGGTGGCGGTCCCGGACTACGAGGAGCCGTGGGACTCCCCGGAGCCCGACGCGGCACCGTTGTCCCCGCGCATCACCCAGGTGCGTCCGACCGGGTTCGACTCGGCGCGTGAGATCGGCGAGCACGTGCGCGTCGGCACCCCCGTCATCATGGACCTCACCCAGATGGCGGACCCGGACGCCAAGCGTCTGATCGACTTCGCCTCCGGCCTGGTCTTCGGCACCCGCGGCACGATGGAGCGGATCGCCCGCCGGGTCTTCCTGCTCGCGCCGCCGGAGATCGAGGTCATGGTCATCGACAACGCCTCGGACGACTCGGGCTTCTACAACCAGAGCTGATCCGGCGTCGGGTCCTCCTTGCCGGGGGCCCGACGCCACGCACCGCCGGCACCGTGCCCCCGTCGCGGCCCGGCGGTGCGGCGCATGACGGCCCTGCCGGGCCCCTACCCCGGGTCCCGCCCCGGCGCCGTTTCGGCTTCTGTCAGTGCGCCCGCTTAGGCTGCTGGTCGAAGGGGCGGAACGGCCGTCCCCGAGGTCGGGGAGCTGGTGAGGCCATGTTCGCGCTGCACGCGATCTGGCGCGCCGACCACCGCCTCGCGCTCTGGGCCGAGGACGCCGCGCGTCCGTCCGCACCGCCGGACGCGGAGGCCGGGCTGCATCCTTTCGCCTGCCCGCCGGCCGCGCTGCGAGCGCTGCTGTCCGCCGTGGGGCCCGGGCTCGCCTGGCTCACCGAGCAGGCCGCCGAGGACGACACCCGTCTGCTGCTGCCCACCGCCGAGGGCACGCCGCTGCCCTCGCCCGAGATCGCCTTCCCCTCCGCCCACGAGCGGCGCGGCGCGGCGCGTCTGACGCCGTGGCGGGTCCCGTCGCTGCTGTTCACGCGAGGGCAGGCGGCACAGCTGCTCGGTGCCCTGCACTCCCCCGAGCGCCAGGCCGTCCACCCCGACCTCCCGGGTCTCGGCCCGGTCGAGGCCGCCTACGGCTCCTCGCTGCGCTGGCTCACCGCCCTCCACGACCTCGCCTGGCGCCTCACCGCCCGCGGCCGCGTCCTTCCGGGGATCAGCCTTCCAGGGATCAGCCTTCCGGGTATCGGCCTTCCAGGTGTCAGCCTCCCGGACAGCAGCCTCCCGACCGACGCCCGCCCCGGCGATGGGGCGCGTCGGGATGCGCTGGCCGAGCGTGGGGCGGGGCCCGGGCGCGCGCAGGCGCGGTGGTGGGCGGCGCCGGGGGTGGCCGAGGGTGAGGAGCTGGCCGGGTTGGTGGCCGCGTGTCCGCCCGTGTGCCGGGCGGAGGCCGGGGCGCGGCGCTCGTCCGCCGCGCTGGCGGAGGAGCTGCTCGGGGTGCTCGTGGACGAGGAGGCGCGGGCACGGCTCGCCGGGGTGCCGTCGCCGGCCGCCTCGGAGCCGGTCGAGCCCGACGCGCTCCTCCTCGCCGCGCTCTGTGCCGAGGACGGCGCGCTGCCGGGCCCGTCGGAGCGCTGGCGCGGGCTCTCCGCGCGCCTGCGCGCCTGGCGCGCACCGAGCGAGGGGGCGTCAGCGGGGCGGCTGCGCCTGGGCTTCCGGCTGGTGGAGCCGCTCGGCCAGGCAGAGGAGGACGAGGATCGCTGGTGGCTGGAGCTGCTGCTCTCCGCCGCCGACGAACCCTCGCACGTGGTCACGGGCGAGGATCTGTGGGCCGGGCGGGCCGGGGCGGTCGTGCTCGCGGAGTCCGTACCGGCGCCGGAGGGCGCGTTCGTCCTGGAGGTGCGCCGCGCCGCGCGCACCCATCCCCTGCTGGCCGACCTCGCCGACGAGGCCCGCCCGCAGGGCCGCTGGCTGGACCGCGCCGAGGCACTGACGTTCCTGCGCGAGGCCGCGCCCCGGCTCGCCGGGGCCGGCTTCGAGGTGCTGCTGCCGTCGTGGTGGCGCGAGCCGCCGTCGCTCGGCCTGCTGCTGGCGGCGCGTCCGGCGCAGGCGGGCGTCGTGGAGCAGGAGAGCACGGTCGGCCGGGAGGAGCTGCTCGCCTTCCAGTGGCAGCTGGCGCTCGGCGGGGAGCCGCTGACGGCCGAGGAGCTGACGCTGCTCACCGCCGCCAAGGACACCCTCGTGCAGCTGCGCGGCCGTTGGCTGGTGGCGGATCCTGACCGCCTGGCGGCGGCCGCCGCCTTCCTCTCTCGTGAGGGATCGGGCGAGATGGCCGTCTCCGAGGTGCTCGGCCTGATGCTGGACGCGCGGGAACCGGCGGGGCTGCCGGTCCTGGCGGTCGAGGTGGAGGGGCGTCTGCGCGGGCTCATCGCCCGGCTCTCCGACGCGACCTCGCCCCGGGTACAGCCCGGCGAGCCGGCGCCCGCCGGCCCTACCGGCCCTACCTCCGCCGGGCTCGGGCCCGCCGACGCGCGGGGGCTGCCCGGAGAGCCTGCGCTCGGGCAGCCGGACGAGGCGTCGGGGCCGGGCACGCCCGTCACCAGCCCGTCCGGCCCCACCGGCCCGGCCGGTTCCGGGCCTTCCGATCCGTCCGGGCCTCCCGCTCCGCCCGCCTACGAACCCGTGCCTCTCCCGCCGGGCTTCCGGGCCGAGCTGCGCCCCTACCAGCACGACGGTGTCGCCTGGCTGGCCGAGCTCGCCCGCCTCGGCCTCGGTGGGGTGCTGGCCGACGACATGGGCCTGGGCAAGACCGTCCAGACCCTCGCCCTCCTGGCCGCCGAGTACGCGGGCACCGGCACAGCCGGCGCGCCCGCCGCACCGGGCGCGCCCACGCTCGTCGTCGTCCCGATGTCGCTGCTCGGCAACTGGGAGCGTGAGTGCGCGCGCTTCGCGCCGATGCTGCGGGTGCACGTCCACCACGGCGCGCGGCGCGGCGGTACGGCGCGGGTGCGCGAGGCGGCGCTCGCCGCCGACGTCGTGCTCACCACCTACGGTTTGGCGGCGCGCGACTTCCAGGCGCTGCGCTCGCTCTCCTGGCACCGCATCGTCGCGGACGAGGCCCAGCACCTCAAGAACGCGGCGACCCTCCAGTCGCGCGCGGTGCGGGCGCTGCCCGCGACGCACCGGATCGCCCTGACCGGCACGCCGGTCGAGAACCGGCTGGCCGATCTCCACTCCCTGCTGGACTTCGTCAATCCGGGGCTGTTCGGCACCGCCGAGCAGTTCAAGGAACGCTACGCGGTGGCCATCGAACGCAACGCGAGCGAACGGGCCACCGCGCTGCTGCGGCGCCGCACCGAGCCGTTCGTGCTGCGCCGGGTCAAGACCGATCCGGCGATCGCGGCGGAGCTTCCGCGCAAGCAGGAGATGACGGTGCTGTGCAATCTGACGGTGGAGCAGGCCGCGCTCTACCGCGCCGTCGTCACCCGGCTGCTGCAACGCATCAAGGGCATGGGCTACACCCGTGATCTGGAGCGGCGCGGCTCCGTGCTGGCCGCGCTGACCCGGCTGAAACAGGTCTGCGACCATCCGGCGCTCTTCACCGGCGAGGGCGCGCGCGGCGCGGCGGTGCGCATGGAGGGGCGTTCCGGCAAGGTGGCGCTGCTGGAGGAGATCCTGGAGGGAGCACTCTCCGAGGGCGACAGCACGCTCTGCTTCACCCAGTACGCGCAGTTCGGCCGGCTGCTCCAGCCCTACCTGCGGCGGCGCCTGGGCTGCCGCGTGCGGTTCCTGCACGGGGGCGTGCCCGAGCCCGAGCGGCGGGTCCTGGTGGATTCGTTCCAGGAGGACGAGGAGCCGGGCGTCTTCCTGCTCTCGCTCAGGGCGGGCGGCACCGGACTGAACCTCACGGCCGCCAACCAGGTGGTGCATCTGGACCGTTGGTGGAACCCGGCGGTCGAGGAGCAGGCCACCGACCGCGCCTACCGGATCGGGCAGCGCCGCGATGTGCAGGTGCGGCGGCTGGTCAGCGTCGGCACGGTGGAGGAGCGGGTCGACGAACTGCTCACCGCCAAGCGGATGCTGGCCGACGCGGTGATCGGTGGCGGCCTCCCGGCGGACGCCGGGGTGCTGGAGGTGCTGACGGCCCTGTCGCCCGACGCCCTCGCGGACGTGCTGGCACTGGCTGAGGAGGCGGTGAGCGAGCTGTGAACGTTCCCGCCTCTGCGGCTTCTGGGGCGTGGCCGGCGTGGTCCGACCGGTTCCTGGCGCGCGTCGAGTCGCTGGGCGTGGGCCTGTTCGCCGACCAGATGCGTGAGTCGGGCGGCTCGGCGCAGGTCCGCGAGCTGTCGGTGGCGCCGGGCTCGGCGCGGGCCCGTGTCGGCGGGGTGGACGCGTGGGCGGATCTGACGGTCTTCGACGCCGACGAGTGGCACCGGGCGGAGGAGGCGCTCGCGGCGGTGCGCCACCGCCTGCTCGCCGACGAGCTCCCGCCGGACACGGACGCACTGCTGGCCCAGGTCGGCCTGCCCCTGCTGCCCGCGCGGGCGACGGAGCTGACCCTCGACTGCGCCTGCGGCCGCACCGGCGGCCCGGACAGCCCGGCCGGCGGCGTGTGCCGCCATGTCGCGGCCCTGCTCGGCGCGTTGGCGATCGCCTTCGACCACGACCCGTTCCTGCTGCTGCGCTGGCGCGGCCGCGACCGGGTCCGGCTCCTCGCGCATCTGCGGCGAGCCCCGTCGCCCTCCGGTCCGGAGCCGCTCACCCCGACCCCGGCGGGGTTCTGGTCCGAGCCGGCGCCGTATCCGGTGCCGGGCCGCGACGACCTGCCCCCGGCCCCCGCCCTCGACGACCTGGGTCCGACCGGCCTGACCCTCCACGGCCGCCCCCTCGACCGCTCCCTGCGCCGGCTCTACCGGGTGATGACAGAGGAGTGAGCCTGCGTCCCCCGGCTCGCGTGGGCCGGCGGGGGGCTCACGAAGGAACACGTCGGCTCACGTCGGATCCGGGCGGCTTCCGGCGGCGGCCGCGCCGAGCAGCGTCTCGGCCGCGTCCGTCCGGGCATAGAGGACGGACCGGCCCGCCCGGTGGGCGCTGACCAGGCCGGCCTGACGCAGCGCGGTGAGGTGCTGGGAGACCCCACCCGGGGAGAGCCCTGTCCGGGCCGCGAGATCCGTGGTGGAGGCGGGGCTGTGCAGTTCCGTCAGCAGCAGCGCGCGGGACCGGCCGAGGACGGCGGCGAGCGCGTCCGTCCCGGCGACCGGCGGAGGTTGCAGCAGGGTGCCCAGGCCGCGCGCGGCGTAGGCGAGCTGCGGCGGGTCCGGCGGGGTGAACCGCACGGCGAGGCGCGGTCCTTTGAAGGCCGACGGGATCAGCAGCAGGCCCGTACCCGCCGTCTCCCGGTCGACGCCCAGCGGCCGTAGGGCCAGGCGCAGCTCGCCCCGGTCCCACCGCAGCGACGGGTGCAGCTCGTCCAGGGCGCGCACAGCGCCGTGTTCGGCCACTTGCCGTGCGCGGTGGTGGATGTCGGCCTCGAGAACGGCGCGCACGCGCGCCCAGTAGGGGGCCAGGGCGAGGTCCCAGTAGGCCTCGATCTCCGCGGCGATGCTCGGTAGTCGGGCCGCAGGGTTCGCATGGAGTGCGCGCAGGCGGGGCCCGAGCCGCTCGCCCTTGCTCTCGAAGACGTCCAGCTCGTTCCGGACCCGGGCGGCGGGCGTGGCGACGACGACGGCGAGCTCCTCGGCGAGCGTCGGCGCGGGCCGGGTCGGGGCCGGGTTCAGGAAGTCGGGGACGTAGCCGGATCTCGGCGGGATCAGCTCGGCGAGCCAGCCACGGTCGAGCCCGGCCGCCACGGCGTGCGGCCACACCTGGTCGATCCAGCGCCGGTGCAAGGGGTATCCGGGCCCGCCCCGGAGCACCCGGAAACTCGTACCGACCTCCCACATGGGCGAGATCGCGAAGCGCATCTGCAGCAGGTCCTGCGCCGAGAAGGCCGGCTCGCCCAACGTGTCCCCCCGTTGCCCCGTTGCCGCTACTGCCGCCGTCGTCCCTGAGGATTCGGGCTCAGCTGAATCAGTGGCTGTCACCGTACCGGCGGACGACGATTCCCGGCATGATCACACAGACGAACCCGCTCCCCGCAACGGCGGCGGGGACCTGGACGCTGGGCGACCTGCCCGTCCGCCGGATCGGACTCGGCACGATGCGGCTGGCGCAGACAGGCGCGGCCTTCCACCCGGATGCCGCGCCGCGCGACCGCGACCAGGCGATCGGGGTGCTGCGCCGGGCGGTGGAGCTCGGCGTCAACCACGTCGACACCGCCGCCTTCTACTTCTCCGCGACGCGCAGCGCCAACGAACTGATCAACCGTGCGCTCTCGCCCTACCGCGACGACTTGGTCATCGTCACGAAGGTCGGGCCGGGCCGCGATCTCGCGGGGGCCTGGCTGCCCCACGCCACCCCCGCCCAACTGCGCGGGCAGGTCGAGGAGAACCTGCGTCAGCTCGGCCGCGACCACCTGGACGTCGTCAACCTGCGGGTCCTCGGCGACGCCCCGGTCGCCGAACGCTTCGGCGCGCTCGCGGAGCTGCGGGAACGGGGGCTGATCCGCCACCTGGGGCTGTCCAACATCCGCGCGCACCAGTTGGCCGAGGCCCGGGCGATCGCCCCCGTGGTCTGCGTGCAGAACCCGTTCGGCCTCGGTGCGGCGACGCCGGAGCAGGAGGAGCTGCTGCGGGCCTGCGGCGAACAGGGCGTGGCGTTCGTCCCGTTCTACTCGATCGCGGGAAGCGGACGCGACAAGGGCGCGGGCCTGCCCGAGCCCGAGGCGCTCCGGGCCCTCGCGGAGAGCCGCGGCGTCAGCACGGCTCAGCTGCGCATCGCCTGGACACTCCACCAGGGCCCGCACGTCCTCGCGATTCCCGGCACCGGCGATCCGGCCCACCTGGAGGCCAACGTCGCGGCGGCCGGACTGCGCCTCTCCGGCGACGAGCTGGCCGTGCTGGACTGCCTCCACCGAGCGGTCGCGTCGTGAGCGCGGCGGGCACCGGCACCGTCACCGGCCTGTCTCGGTATCCGGTGAAGTCGATGCTGGGCGAGTCGCTCACCCGGGTCACCGTGGACGCGCGCGGCCTGGACGGCGACCGGCGATGGGCCGTCCTGGACGCGGAGTCGGGCAAGGTCGCCAGCGCCAAGCAGCCACGTCTGTGGCGTGGCCTCCTCGCCTACCGGGCGTCGCTCGACGAGGCGGGCGAGGTGCGCGTGCGCATTCCGAAGCTCTCGGACCTCGCCGCCGGGGATCCGGCGCTCGACGCGGAGCTGTCCGAGGCGCTGGGCCGGAAGGTGGCACTGACCGACACGCCACCCGTCGGCGCGATCCTGGACCGGGCGCGGCCCGAGCAGGTGCTGCGCGCGGGGGTGACGGCCGAGGTGGAGGCGGACGTGGTGGCGTTCGGCTCCGCCGCGCCGCCCGGCTGCTTCTTCGACTTCGCGCCGGTCCACCTCGTCACGGTCGCGACGCTCGACCGGATCGCCGCGCTCAGTGCGCGTGCCCGGGTCGAGGTGGCGCGCTACCGCCCGAACATCGTGCTCGACACGTCGGAGGCGGCCTTCGCCGAGCACGGCTGGATCGGCGGAGAGCTGCGGATCGGGCCGGAACTGGTGCTGCGGGTCATCGCGTCCACTCCGCGCTGCGCCGTGCCGACCCTCGCGCACGGTCCGCTCCCCAGGGACCTCGACGCGCTGCGCGTCCCGGCCGCCCACCACCGCGTGCCCGCGCTGCCCGGGCGGGCCGCCGAGCCCTGCGTCGGCGTCTACGCGCAGGTGGTGCGGCCCGGTCGGATCGGGGTCGGCGACGAGGCCGTGCTGCCACAGCCGGATATCAAGTGAGACAAATCTGTCTCACTTGATATATCCTTGCTCCATGGCCACCGATCGCGACTCCATCCTTCTCGCCGCCGGCGGGCTGCTCTCGCGGCAGCCCGCGGCCGCGATGGACGAGATCGCCCGCGCCGCCGGGATCAGCCGGGCGACGCTGCACCGGCTCTTCCCGGGCCGTGAACGGCTGCTCCACGAGATCGGCACGTACGCGCTGTCGCGGATGGAGGCGGCCCTGGACGCCGCGGCCCTCGACGAGGGGGATCCCATCGACGCCGTGCGCCGCCTGGCGGACGCGATCATCCCCCACGCGGAACTGGTCGCCTTCCTCTCCGGCGAGGCCCGGCTCTTCGAGGACGACACCATCACCGCGTCCTGGGACCGGATCGACGCACGGGTCGCCGCGCTCTTCCTGCGCGGCCAGCAGTCGGGCGCGTTCAGAATCGAGCTGCCGGCCGCATGGCTGAGCGAGGCCTTCTTCGACCTCCTCGCCGGCGTCGGCTGGGCCGTCCAGGACGGACGCCTGGCCCTCCGCGACGGCACCCGGGCCCTGACCGAGCTCTTCCTCGGCGGCGCGGTCCGCCGCGACTGACCGGCTCCCCCGGCCCCCGCCTCCGCCCGCCGCACCGCCTGCCACTTCGAACCACCCAAGACCGAGAGTTCTTCTCATGACCACGGACATGACCGTGCCGCAGACCACCTCCGCCTACCGATATAACCGCCCGGGTGCGCCCTCCGGCAGCTCGCGCACCCGCTGGACCGCGCTCGCGGTCCTCGTCCTGGCCGTGCTCCTGGTGGCGGTCGACGCCACCGTGCTCGTGCTCGCGCTGCCGTTCATCAGCGAGAGCCTGTCCCCGTCCGCGCCGCAGCTGCTGTGGATCGGCGACAGCTACTCCTTCGTCATCGCCGGTCTGCTGGTGAGCATGGGCTCGCTGAGCGATCGTGTCGGCCGCCGCCGCGTGCTGCTGATCGGCGCCGCGGCCTTCGGTGCCGCGTCGCTGCTGGCCGCCTACGCGCCGAGCGCCGGCTGGCTGATCGCCGCGCGTGCCCTGCTGGGTGTCGCCGGCGCGACGATCATGCCGTCCACCCTGTCGCTGATCCGCACCCTCTTCCCCGACAACCGTGAGCGTGCCCGCGCCATCGGCATCTGGGGTGCCGCCGCGACCGCCGGTGCCGCGGGTGGCCCGCTGCTCGGCGGCGTGCTGCTGGAGCACTTCTGGTGGGGCTCCGTCTTCCTGATCAACGTCCCGCTGGTGCTGGTGCTGCTGGTGCTCGGCGCCCGCCTGCTGCCCGAGTCGCGCGACCCGAAGCCGGGCGCCTGGGACCTGCCGAGTGTGGGCATGTCCCTGGTCGGCATCATCGGCGCCGTCTACGCCGTCAAGGAGGCCGCGGTCGACGGCCTGGGCCGGGTCGACGTGTGGCTCGCCGGTGTCCTCGGCGTCACCTGCCTGATCGTGTTCTGGCGCCGCCAGCTGCGCCTGCCGATGCCGCTGCTGGACGTCCGGCTCTTCGCGAACCGCCGCTTCACCGCGGCCGTCCTGGCCGCGCTGATCGCGCTGATCGGGCTGTCCGGCGTCGTCTTCTTCCTCTCCCAGTACTTCCAGCTGGTCCGCGGCTACTCGCCGCTGGTCGCCGGTCTCGCCGACATGCCGGCCTTCGCCGGCTCCACGCTCGGCGCGCTGCTCGCCGCCTGGATCGCCAGGCGCGCCGGCCACCGCCGTACGCTCGCCGGCGCTCTGCTGGCCATGGGCCTCGGTATCGGGGTGCTGGGCTGGCTCGACGCCTCCACCTCGTACCTGGTGATCGGTGTCGCCTTCGCGGCGATCGGCATGGTCGAGGGCGTCGTCTACGCCCTGTCGACGACGATGGTCCTCGACGCGGCCCCCGCGACCAAGGCCGGCGCGGCCTCGGCCGTCTCCGAGACCGCGTACGAGCTGGGCACCGCGCTCGGCATCGCCCTCGTCGGCACGGTGACCACGGCCATCTACCGCTCCGGCCTGCCGGCCGGTACTCCGGACGCGGCCCGCGACTCGCTCGGCGGCGCGGTCCAGGACGCGCACGCCCTCCCGTCCGGCCCGGGCGCCACGCTGCTGCGCGCCGCGCAGGACTCCTTCGTCCACGGCCTCAACGTGGCCGCGCTGCTGTCCGGGGGCCTTCTGGTCGCCGCAGCGGCCCTGGTCTGGATCCTCCTCGGTCGCAGCCGTGGCCGCGACGGCGCCACGGAGCGCGACGACGAGCGCACCAGCGCCGAGCACTGACGCCCGGCCGCACGGCCGCACCGGGCGGCGCGCCGCGAGCGGCCGCCGAGCTCAGGGCGCCACGGGCGGTCCGGACGGGACTGCGCCCGGCGCTGTGACCGGACGCCACGCCCGGGACCGCACCGGACCGAGGCCGTCGCCGGCCACCACCGCGAGCAGAACGCGGCGAGCGGTCCGGGCCTATCGGAGGCCCGCCCAGGTCGTGATCCGCGCGCGGAGGGAGTGGGCGTCCAGGCCGTGGGCGGCGATGTGGTCCGCCATCGTGCCGTAGTGCCGCAGCTCCTCACGGGCGACGCCGAGGCCGAGGATCCGGTGCGGACGGTCCGCCAGCGCCTCGGCGACGAACGGGGTCGACGTCCCGGCCAGGTAGGGCTCGACCACGACCACGTCGGCGGCGGCGCGATCGGCCAGCGCGGCGCGCAGCGCCGCCGAGTCGAAGGGGCGGACGGTGGACGCGTACAGCACGGTCGCGTCCACGCCGTCCAACGCCGCCAGGACCTCGTCCAGCACCGGTCCGACCGCGACGACGACGGGACCACGCCGCCCCTCACGGACGGTCAGGAACCGTCCGGGCGTGATCGGCCGGGCAACGGCGTTGCTCTGCAGGGACAGCCGCACGTAGACGAGGCCCTCACCGCCCGCCGCGTCGCGCAGCAGCCGCTCCGCCTCGTCCGCGTGGCCGGGGACATGGACGGTCCAGCCGGGCAGCGTGTCCAGCAGGGCGACGTCCGCCGGGGACATGTGGGTGCGCCCGCCCGCGGGCCAGTCGTAGGAGCCGAGGGCACTGACCAGCACCGCGCCGACACCCTGGTGGCCGAGGTCCAGCTTGACCTGCTCGAAGGGCCGCTCGACCAGGAAGCTGGCGAAGGTGTGCGCGATCGGGCGCATCCCCGCCAGCGCGAGGCCGCCCGTCGCACCGATCAGCAACTGCTCGCGGATCCCGACGTTGACCACCCGGTCGGGGTGCGCCGCCGCCGCGGCGTCGAAGCCGGAAGCGGAGATGTCCGCGAGCACGACCGCGAGACGCGGGTCCTCGTCGAGCAGGGCGGTGGTGGTGGAGATGAAACGCTCGCGCATCATGGCAGGGATCCGTCCGTGGGAAGGGCTGAGGTGGGAGGGGTGTCCGGGTCAGTTCTTGGGCTCGACGACGGCGACGACCGCGTGCGGCCGGCCGGGGTGCGGCTGAGTGAACGCCTCGAACAGCGCGTCGTGATCGCGGCCGTCGACGGTGACGGCGGACCAGCCGTTCGCGGTGAAGCGGGAGGCGATGCCGCCGGGCCAGCCGTGCGTCGCGGACTGGTTGTCGATCACGACCGTGTGCAGGCGGCCCAGTCCGGTCGATCCGGCGTAGGCGAGGGCCTCGTGGTTGCTGCCCTCGTCCAGCTCGGCGTCCCCGATCAGCACCCAGACGGCGGGGTCGAGCAGACCCTGCGCCCGCAGACCCAGCGCGGTGCCGACACCGAGCGGCAGGCCGTGCCCGAGCGAGCCGCTGCCGATCTCCACGCCGGGCACGAGGGTGCGGTCGGGGTGGTGGCCGAGCGGCGAGTCGTAGTGGCCGAAGCTGTCCAGCAGGTCCGGCGCGATGAAGCCCTTGGCGGCGAGGACGGCGTAGTAGGCCATCGGGCCATGGCCCTTGGAGAGCAGGAACCGGTCCCGGTCCTGGTCCTCGGCGGTCCCGGGGGTGACCCGCAGCACCCGGTCGTAGAGGACCCAGAGGGCGTCCAGCGTGGAACTCGCCGCCGGGCCGTGCTTCTCGGCGCCGGTCATCCGGCGCATCAGGCCCGCGAGTTCGGAGTAGGTGGTGGTGTCGGCGTCGGCCGTGGTCAGCGTCATGGGAAGAGCGTGCAACTTCAAGCGCACTTGAAGTCAAGCGGCTCCGACCGGCCCACTCACCCGCCCCGGGCGAACAGGACGCGGTCGAGCAGGTGACCGGCAGCGGGGGCGCATGCGGTATACCGGCTCACGTCGCCCCAGCGTCGACCGCCGCATCCCCACCCCCGAACCGGAGCCGTGCATGTCCCCGCTGAAGGACCGACTGACGATCGGTGAACTCGCCGCGCGCAGCGGCCTGGCCACCTCCGCCCTCCGCTACTACGAGGAGCTCGGGCTGATCTCCTCCGAGCGCACCGCCGGCGGCCAGCGCCGCTACCACCGGGCGATGCTGCGACGGGTCGCCTTCGTCCGGGCCGCGCAGCGGGTCGGGCTCTCCCTCGACGAGGCCGGGCAGGCGCTGGCCCGCCTGCCGGTGGACCACGCACCCAACGCCACGGAGTGGGCGCCGGTGGCGCGCGCCTGGCAGCGCCGGATCGACGAGCAGATCGCCGAACTCCAGCTGCTGCGGCGCAAGCTCGGTGGCTGCGTGGGCTGCGGCTGCCTCTCGCTCAAGCGCTGCGCGCTCTACAACCCCGACGACACCGCCGCCTCCCACGGCCCGGGCGCGCGCTGGCTCCTCGGCGACACCCCTCCCGAGCCGTCCGCACCCGGGCCCGGCTCCGGCTCCGGCTCCGGCTCCTGACACGTTGTTGCCACCCCCGTGTGCCGGGCGGCAGGATGAGCCCGCCCGCGACGGGCAGGCACACGGACAGGGAGGCACGGCCGGTGGATCCGCACCGCACAGCCCAGGCGGAGGTCGGCCGCGAGCAGACGGTCGTGGTCCGACCCGCCGAGGTGCGGGACATCCCCGCTCTCGTCCGGCTGCGCCTGGCCAACGCCGAGCAGCACATCGCGTTGGCGCCCGGGACCTACCGGATGCCCGACGCCGAGGCGGTCCGGCGGCATTTCGAGGCGCGCCTCTCCGCCGGTCAGGGGGAGGCCGCCGAGGCGCTGATCTCGGTCGCGGAGCTGGACGCCGAGGTGGTGGGGATGGCGGAGCTCGTCCTGCTGCCCGAGCCGCCGGAGCACCAGATCCTGGTGCCGCGGGCAGCCGCAGAGATCCACACCGTCGTCCTGGAAGGCCGACGCGGTCGCGGCGTGGGCAGCGCGCTCGTGCGCGCGACCGAGCGGCTCGCCGCAGAGCGCGGCGTCGTGCAGTTGTACGCGGGCATCTTCGCCGCGAACACGGACGGCATCGGCTTCTACTCCGCCTGCGGATTCGGCCCGCGGGGCGTCGTGCTCAGCAAGGCCCTCGGCGGACAACCCCGACCGCACTGAGGGCAGGCCCGCGATGGATCAGAGGGCCTGGCGCGTGACCGTCGCGCCGGGGCCGGGGCGGTGCAGGTAGTGCTCCGTGCCAAGGCCCGCCTCGCGCAGGGCCGGGTCGGTGAGGAGGGAGACGCTCGCGCCGCGCGCGAACTCCGAGGCGTGGCACTGGAGCGCGACCCACTTGGTGTCCAGCCAGGGGCGGACGTCGAGGGAGGCCGCGACACGCTCGTCGGGGGTCGACGGGACGTTCTCGGGCTGGAACCCCGCCGCCGCGGCGCGCTGCGCGAGGGAGGTGGGGACCGTGACCAGCCACAGCGCGGAGGCCGCCCAGGCCGGGCCCGCGTCGGGCAGGAGGAAGGGGACGGCCGCCGCCTCGATCGCGGCCAGGGTCGCGCGGTGGACGCGGATGTGGTCGAGGTGGCCGGAGACCCCCGCCGGGTCGTAGGTGACCACCGATGTCGGGCGCAGCGTCCGGATCTGCGCGACCAGGTGGGCCACCACCTCGTCGAACGGCGCGGCGCACAGGGAGCCCGGGCCGGAGCCGGCACGGCCGGAGTCCCGGTAGGGCAGCATCGCCGACGTGGTGACGCCGAGGACCTGCAACGCCCGCGTCCACTCCTTGGTGCGGGTGCCGCGCGCGGCGGCGGAGCTGCCGTCGGCGAGTTCGCCGTCCGTGCAGGTGACGACGGCGGTGGCGCGCCCGGCGGCAGCCTCACGGGCGAGCAGGCCGCCCGTCCACAGGGACTCGTCGTCCGGGTGGGCGTGGACGGTCAGCAGGCTGTGGCGCGGCTCCATCGGTGGTTCGCTCCCCTTGTCGGCGCCTTCGGTGCGAACGATCCTGCCACGGCCCGGTGCGAGAAACGCGAAGGCCCCCGCTCCGGAGAGCGGGGGCCCGACCGAGGCACGAGAGGCAGGGAACGTCAGGAGACGTTCAGCGCCGTGTCGTCGAGGACGAAGCTGGTCTGGTACTCGCTGTCCTCGCTGCCGGTGAACTTGAGGGTGACGGTCTGCCCGGCGTAGGGGGACAGGTCGAAGGAGTGCTGGCTGTAGCCGGAGGCCGCGTTGAGGTTGGAGTAGGTCGCGAGCGTGGCCAGGACCGTGCCGGAGCCGTTCAGCACCTGGACCTTGAGGGTGTCGTAGGCCGTGGTGGTGCTGGTCTCGGCGGTGTCGACGTGCAGCCAGAAGGAGAAGTTCGCGCCGCAGCCGGCCGGGATCGCCACCGACTGGGCGAGCGTGTCGGTGTGCGCGCTGCCGTAGCCGTCCAGCCAGGCGTCCCAACTACCGGAGTGGGTGGACTCGGAGGTCGTGTCGTTGTTGAGGACGCCGGACGAGCCGGTCCAGGGGGACAGCGCGCCGGTCTCGAACCCGGGGTTGCCCAGCAACTGGCCGGGGTTGGCGCAGCCGCCGCCTGCGGACGAGGTGACGGTCCAGGTGAAGGAGGTCGAGCCCGAGACGCCGGTGCCGTCCGTCGCGGTCACGGTGACGGTGGAGCTGCCCGCGGTGGTCGGCGTGCCGGAGATCAGGCCGGACGAGGAGAGCGACAGGCCCGCCGGGAGGCCGGTCGCGCTGTAGGTCAGCGAGCCGCCGGCGGAGTCGGTGCCGGAGATCTGCAGGCTCGCCGCGGTGCCGACCGTGCCGGTCTGGTTGCCGGGGTTGGTGACGGTGACGGCGCCCGTGGCGGAGGAGCCGAAGTCGGCGTCGAAGGCCTGCTCCAGGCCGGAGACGACGCCGGAGTCCGCGACGATCAGGCCCAGTTCGCGGTTGTGGTTGAGCGAGTTGTCGGAGAAGTTCTCCGATCCGGCGAAGGCCTTGGCGGTCGAGGTGCCGTAGTCGGCGACGATGGCCTTGGCGTGGATGTAGTAACCGGTGGAGCTGGTGTAGGTCTTGACCTTGCCGCCGGCCGCCGTCACCTGGTTCAGCTGGGTGGTGTAGCTGTTGTTCTCGTTCTCCGCGACCACGCGCACCGTGACGCCGCGCTGCTCGTCGGCGACGATCGCGTTGACCAGGGCGGTGTCGCCGAACTCCTCCTCCTCGACGTCCAGGCTGTGCTGGGCGCCGTTGACCAGGCCCAGCAGCTGGGTCTGCGAGTCGGTGGGCGACCAGACCAGGTCGGTGCCGTCGGCGGGGGTGATCGCGGTGTGGGCGTAGTCGGCGTTGAAGACCGCCTCGATCGCGCTGACATCCGACGCGGTCGTGTCGAAGACGCCGTAGTCGCGCGAGGTCGCGTAGTAGGTGGTGTCGAAGTTGCCGGTGGAGATGTAGGACTCGGCACCGTCGACGGTGATGGTCTTCTGGTGCGTGTACGTGAACGACGTGGAGGAGTAGTTGACCCCGACCCCGCCGGCTTGCAGGGCGCTGTAGGCCGCGCTGTTGACGGAGCTGTGGTTCGGGTCGATGAGGACGCGGACCGTGACGCCGGCCTTCTCCTTGGCGACCAGGTCGCCCACGAGCGTGGTGTCGCGCAGTTCGTAGATCGTCACGTCGATCGACTTCGTCGCGGAGTTGACGAAGTTGTAGATCGCGCTCTCACCCTGGTCGGGCAGAACCACCAGCGAGTAGTTGCCGGCGGCGTGGGCGGTCACGGCACCCGGCAGGATCGCTGCCGTGGCGACCGTGGCCGCGGCCGTGAGGGTCCGGATGAGTCTGCGGCGTACGGGGCTCAAGTCGGGCTCCTGATGCGATGGTTCGGCTGACGGTCAGCCGCTGGGGAGGGCGGTGCGCGGGAGCGGAACATGCTGCGCAACGCGCGTAGCGCCCCCACAGTAGGGGCCCGTCGGGTACATGCCAGGGTGCGAGAAGTGAAGGGATGCTGAACGGCTGGGGGCGCAATGATCATGCCGTTTTCCCTCTGGACTTGTTGGGTTCTGTGCGGCATTGTTACCCGCCGGTATCCCCGCGCCGCGTGCATCCCGCACGCACCCTCCAGGGAGTGACGACCCGTCAGTCCGCACCGAACCTCCGCGGCGTCCCCGACGCCCTGCTCTGCCGACCGCTGAGCTGACGCAGAGCGCCGCCGAGGGGAGTTGTGCCGATCGCGGCAGTCTCGCGCGATCACGCGCTAGGATCACACGATCATCACAACTCCCCCACAGGAGAAGCCTTGTTCCGTCGTTCGATAGCCGTCGCCGCGACCGCCGCCGCGCTCGTCCTCGCCCCGGCGGCGGCCGCTTCGGCCCAGTCCCCGCTGCCCACCACCAACAGCGCGCACCGCTGCGTCTCGCACACCACCGGCCTGTGCGGCTGGACCCACCACCAGCGGCCCGCGAACCGCTACGAGACGGCCCAGTGCCGGGACCTGTCGGTGTCCTACAGCGCCCACTCCTCCGGCACCTGCTCGCACCACCACGGCGTCCGGTACTGGTTCAAGTAGTCCAGGACCGCGTGCGCTAGAGGTGCTTGGACGCCTCGCGGATCGACAACGGTGAGAGCCGGTTGCCCTCGGCCGCCAGGAACGACCGGACGGCGTCCGGGTCGGTGGCGGCGTAGGTGCGCAGGGCCCAGCCGATGGCCTTGCGGACGAAGAAGTCGCGGTGGCCCGACTGTGTGCGGCAGTAGGCGAACAGCCTTTCCGCATCGGTGTTCTCACGGTAGGTCAGCTGGTGCAGCAGGGCCGTGCGGGCGAGCCAGAGGTTCGACGCGGTGATCCACGCGTCCATCTCGGCGACCAGCCGGGCGTCCGCCGCGACGAGCCGGCCGACGACGTGCGCGGCGAGGTGGTCGACCGTGTCCCACCAGGAGCGGGTGACGATCAGGTGCGCCGCGACCGGCAGGAACGAGGCGTCGCAGACCTTGATGTGACGCCGCAGGTGGTCGACGGCGAAGTACTGGTACTCCCGCTCCGGCAGCCGCCACGCCTGGAGTGCGACGGAGGCACAGACGTCCTGGTCGGGCTTGACTGCTCCGGCCAGGACGGTGCGCGACAGCACCCGCCGCTCGGGTGTCGGCAGACCGAGGAAGGCAAACTGGTCGCGCAGGTAGGCGGACTGCCGCACTGCCTGCTCCGCGTCGGCTCCGCTCGGGTACACCTCGCGGAGCCGGCGGACGATCCGCTCCCCCTCCGGGCTCGGGGGGCACGGGGGTTCGGTGACGTGCTCCGGGTCTACCAGCATCCCTCGACGGTAGTCGCCCACTGGTCGATCAGGTTGCGTGCGGAGGTCGTGTTGAAGCCGCCCTCCTCCAGGAAGGCGAACGCCTTCCAGCGGCCGTCCTGCTGGTTGCGGGTCACCCCGGCCAGCGCGATGGCGCCGGTCAGCGTGCCGGTCTTGGCATCGATCTTCCCGGCGGCGCACTTGGTCGGCGCCGTCGTGAACCGGCCCCAGGCGGGGCCGAGGGTGCCGTCCACCCCGGCGACGGGGAAGCCGACCAGAACGGGCTTCAGGACCGACTGGTAACGCGGGTCGACCGTCAGCGCGGCCATGGAGGCCAGCGCCCGCGCAGTCATCTTGTCCGAGCGGGAGAGGCCGCTGCCGTCGTAGAGCTGCACGCCCGTCAGCGGCACGTGGTAGCGGGCGACGGTGGCCAGCACGGCCCGGGTGGCGCCCTGCCAGTCGGCGGGCTGGTGGACGGCGAGCGCGGTGAGGCGCGCGAAGCCCTCGGCGTTGTCGTTGACGCTGTCCTTCAGCATCCGCTCCACCTCGGAGGCGAGCGACTCCGAGACGTGCGAGACCAGCTGCGTCGCCGTGCTCGGCGCCTTGGCGCGCTTCAGCACGCCCGACTGCACGCCGATGCCGTGCGTGGCCAGCCGGGAACGGAAGACGTTGCCCGCGTACAGGGCGCTGTCGACGTTCTCGTGGCCGAACACCTGCAGCGCGCTGATCGAGGAGACCTCGCCGGGGACGTAGCCGGGCTGCCAGCCCGGCGAGGTCGGCTGGACGTGCGGGAAGAGCGAGTCGTCGACGTAGAGCGTCACGCTGGTGTGACGCTGCTTCTTGAGCGCGGTGGCCGCCGCGTCGGCGAGGGCGTTGACGTCGTCGCCGGTCAGGTGCTGGTCGGCGCCGCCGACCAGGTACAGGTTGCGCCCCTTCAGCACGACGCGGGTGCGCTCGGTGTGGTTCGGGCCCAGGACCGTGAGCGCGGCGATCGCCGTGGCGATCTTGGTGGTGGAGGCGGGCATCAGTTGCGCCCCCGCACCCGAGGACCACACGACGCGCCCACTGGCCGCGTCCAGCACCTCACCGGAGGCCTGTCCCGTCAGCGGGTGGAAGCGAGTGCCGAGGTAGTGAGCGATCCGCTGGTCACCGGCGGTGGCGTCGGTGGCCAGCGCGGTCCCCGCGCCCAGGCTGAGCGCGGAGACGCCGACGAGCGCGACCACGCAGGCGCGGCGAAGAGCGGGACGGCCCAGCGCGGAGCGGCGCAGGCCGGAGCGGACGGTGCGACGAGGCCGAGGCATGTCTCCCCCATGCCCGGTCGCGCCTCACGCGCCGGGCGGCAATGGACGGCTGATCTTGTTCCGACAGACCGCCCGATTCTGACAGCACCGGCGCGCGGACGGTAGTTCACCACTCCGGGGCGAATGGGGGTAAACCCACCCGCCCCACCCGCCTCACCTGCGACAACGGCTTTCCGTAACGAGTGCGTTACTCGAACTCGGTCCCGCCCTTGCGCGTCAGGTAGGCCGGGTTGATCACCTTGACGATGGCGCGGCTGCTGCCGAGCTCCGCGCTCGGCCGCTCGGTCCGCGGGCGGACCACGACGCCCTCGCGGATGTGCAGGCCCCGCCCGGAAAGGGTCTCGCGTCCCTCGGCGAGCGCCAGCACGGTCGGGTGCGAGAACGGCCCGCTGTACAGGCGCGGCGCCAGCGGGAGCTCGCCCGCCAGCCACTCCTCCGGGTCGAGCCAGCGGACCACGCCGGTGCCGTCGTCGTAGGAGAGGTCGAACACCACGAACCCGAGCTCGCCCCGCCGCACGTCCGCGCCGTAAGTGAGGTCCTGGACGCCCTGGCCGTAGACCTCGCCGAAGATGCCGACCCGGCTCGCGCCGAGCCGCTCGGCCAGCCGAGCGGCGACCGCCGGCAGGCCGAAGGCGCGCGCCGCGCGCCAGTACACGTTCCGGCCGTCCTCCTTGAGCGCCAGGTGCGCCGCGCCGACGCCCTTGGAGGAGACCTGGACCCGGCCGTCCGCGGCGGCGAGCCAGGTGAACAGGCAGCAGGTGCCGTGCACCTTCTCCGTGACGACCACCTCCTCGCCCTCGGCGAAGACGTCCGGGTAGCGGCGCAGGTTCTCGATGTCCACCCACGGCAGCAGGTCCGGCGCGGGCTCGGCGTCGCCCGACATGCTCGTCGGGACCGGCGGCACCCACTTGGTGATGCCCAGCTCGTTGGCGAAGTCGGTCCCGTCCGCGTGCGCGGTGGCGAGGTCTGCCGCCGCGACGGCGCGGGGCCGGCAGACGATGCCCTGGGACAGCTCCCCGCGCAACCGGATCGCCTTGACCCGGTTCTGCTCCGCTCCCGCGAGCCGCCCGGTCAACCCCAGCTCGTCGATCAGCCCGGAGGGGAGCACCGCCTGCTCCGGGATGTAGACGGCGTACTCGCCGCTCCGGTACGCCCCCTTGGCCACGACGGCCCGGAACAGGCCGACCTGGGCCAGTTCCAGCGCGTCGGCGCCGGGGTGGGGGTGGATCGTCAGCGGCTCTGCGGTGACTCGGAGGCTGGACACAACGACGGCTCCTCAGCCGGAGGGGGGTGGGGTGTCGCCCGCGACAGCGGGGCGAGCACCAGTCTCCCGATCGGGCGAGGAGCCGTCAGCTGGTTTTCTGCGCCGTCAGTCGGCGATGTCCTTGCGGGTCACGCCGAGGTAGCCGACGAAGGCGACGATCAGCACACCGAGCACGAGACTGACCGGGCCGGTGCCCCACTCCAGGCCACCATGGCTCTTGGCGACGCCCATCCAGTCCGCGAAGGACGCGCCCAGCGGGCGGGTGATGATGTAGGCGAACCAGAAGGCGAAGATCGGGTTGAGGCCGAACTTCCAGTGGCCGATCGTCGGGATCGCGATGACCACGGCGAACAGCACCCCGGAGGAGAAGTAGCCCCAGCCGAGCGTCTGCGCGGTCAGGTCACCGGTCGCCGTGCCGAGCGCGAAGGTGGTGAGCACCGTCGCCCAGTAGAACAACTCGCGGCGGCGGGTGGTGATGCTGTGGATCGAAAGCGTCTTCTCCGAGCGGTACCAGAGCCCGAGAACGGCGGCGAGGACGACGCAGAAGACCGTCGTGGTGACGGAGAAGGGGATCCCGAACTGCTTGTGCGGCACGTCGGCGACCATGGTGCCGAACACGCTCACCATGACGACCGCGAACCAGTAGATCGCGGCGTTGTAGCGCTTGGCGAACAGCTGCACGGCGAGCGCCGCGGCGAAGACGAGACCCGCCACCGGCACGACCAGGTACGGATTGAACGTGTTCGCGAAGTAGTCGGAGGTGGTCTCACCCATGCCGGTGGTGAGCACCTTGATGACCCAGAACAGGACGGTGACTTCCGGAACCTTGCTCAACGCCTGGCGGGCGTGCGCCCCACCGTGCCGGGTCTGCAGCAGTTGATCTCTCGCCATAGCCGCAGAGCCTTTCACACCGAGATGTCGTGGCCGCACCGTGGGGGCGCAGGGCCGAAAATCTCACCGAGTTATGGAATCGCTCATATCGGAACAGACCATGAAGAATCAGGAAGCCTCGATCCGGCGCACGATCTCCTCGCACAGCTCATGGGTGCGCAGTGCGTCCCGGGCGTCGAGCGTCTTGCCGGAGCGGATCGCCTCCAGGAAGGCGTGCACGACCTGCTCGATCCCGCGCTGGCGGGCGACCGGCACCCAGTCACCGCGACGGGTGACGGTCTGGCCTCCGTCGTGGTCGACGACCTCGGCGAGGTTCAGCACGGCGCGCTTGGTGTCACCGCCGGAGACCTCCAGGACCTCCTCGGTCGACCCACTGGCCCGGTTCATGATCCCGAGCGCGGTGAAGCCCTCACCGGCCAGGGTCAGCACCAGGTGCTCCACCAGCCCGTCCACGCGCCGCACCCGCACGTCGACGTGCTCGATCTCGCCGGGGACGAGGAACCGCAGGGTGTCGACGACGTGCACGAAGTCGTCGAACACGAGCGTGCGCGGCGCCTCCGGCAGGCGCACCCGGTTTTTCTGCAGCACCACCAGGTCGCGTGGCGCCGCCTTCGCCTGCACGTAGCCGGGCGCATACCGGCGGTTGAACCCCACCATGAGCGAACGCCCGCGCTCCTCGGCGAGCTCGACGAGGCGTCGCGCGCCGTCCAGGGTGTAGTCGAGGGGCTTGTCGACGTAGACGTCGACCCCCGCCCGCAGCAAGCGCTCCACGATCGGCACGTGCTGATCCGTGGCGGCGTGCACGAAGGCCGCCCGGATGCCGCCGTCGACCAACGCGTCCAGGTCCGTGTACCGCCGCTCGGGCGCCACCCGGTACGCCTCCCCCAGGCGATCCAGCTTCGCCCGGTCCCGCGTCATCAACCGCAGGTCCAGCCCCGGCAGCGCGCCCAGCACCGGCAGGTACGCCTTCTGCGCGATGTCCCCCAGCCCGATCACCCCCACCGGCAGCAGGGCATCGAACGAGAAGGTGCCGGACATGGTCACTCCAGGGTGGATCGATGATCACCAACGCACCCAAGGTAACCGCCCGCGACCAGGCATCTCCAGCGGAAGCGCTCGCGCGGCGCGCGATTGCGGGAGCGTGGGAACTCGCCGATGGACGGATGTGGCGCCAGTCGCATCTCTCGGCGGGTGCAACCTCGGCACTGAGCGGCTGGCTCCTCGGCGGCAGACGCCGCCGAGGAGCCAGGTCCAACATCGGTCGGTTCCGTGTCCTGAACCCTCCGGGCCGTCAGGCGGAGGCGCTGACTCTGCTCTGTCGGGGTCCGCTCGCCTCCTGCGACGACGACTGCCCCTACTGCCCCGTCGCCAAGCGGCGCGACAGCCGGACGGAACTGACCGCCGACCGCGAGGCGCTGGAGCGCTTCGCCGGCTGGGTGCGGGCGGAGAGCGGCACCCGGCTCTCACTGCTGTTCACCCCGTGGGGCGAGGGTCTGGTCCGTTCCTGGTACCGGCGCACCCTGGCCGAGCTCAGCCGGCTCCCGCAGGTGCACCGGGTGGCGATCCAGACCAACCTCAGCCATCGCACGGACTGGGTCGCGCAGGCCTGCCCCGAGACGCTCGCCCTGTGGCCGACCTACCACCCCGGCCAGGTCGGCCACGACCGGTTCCTGGCCACGTGCCGGGAGCTGGACGGCCACGGCGTCCGCTACAGCGTCGGCGTGGTCGGCGATCCGGCACACCTGGACGCGGCCCGGGACAGCGCCGGCCACATCCTCGTCCCGATCCCGATCCAGCCCGTCACCCGGACACCCGCCCAAGCCGGGACGCACCCGGTCTCCGGGCGAGAGCGCCAGGACGCCGGTACAGCCTGAAACCGGTGGCGCGAGCGGCAGGGTTCCGAGATCATCCAGCCGTGTCTGCAGGAGAGCCAGGACGTTACCGAGCCGGTCAGACCGCCCTGCTCGCCAAGGCGGCGGAAGCCGAGCCGCTGGTCGGGCACTGGCGTCAGCGGTTCGACCCCTCTGCCGCGGCTGGGGTTCCCGCCCACGTGACAGTGCTCTTCCCGTTCCTCGACGCCGATCTCGTCAGTGCCTCGGTCATCGGTGATCTCACGGCGCTGATCGCCGGGCACAGCCCCCTCACCGTCCGGTTCGACGGGTGCGGCCGCTTCCCCGACGTGCTCTACCTGGCGCCGGACCCGACCGGGCCGCTCCGCGCGTTGACCGAGTCCGTGGCCGCGCGATGGCCGGAGGCGCCGCCCTACGGAGGACAGTTCGCCGAGGTGGTCCCGCACCTGACCGTCGCCCACGGGCAGCCGTCCGGAGTCTTCGACGAGGTGGAGGCGGAACTGGCCGACCGGCTGCCCGTGTCTGCGACGATCTCGTCGGTGAGCCTGTACGTGAGCGACGGTCAACGCTGGAGGTGTCACACGGAGTTTCCGATGCTCGGCGCTTCGGGCACCACCTCGGTCTCGGCGTCGAACCGGTCGATCGGCTCCTGCGCAAGGTCGGGGAGCCCGATGTGGGGCCAAACGCTGACGGCCGTGCGTCCTTCCGCCCAACGGTTCACGACGTAGGTCCCAACTGCCGCCCAAGTGGCTCGCAGCACACTGGGTGCAAGCGATCCCGACGGCGGAGGAGTGATTCCCGTGCACGACCAGACCAGCTGCGGCGGACACCACAGCGACTGCCACTACGTCATCGGGCGCGGCATGCGCTGCACCTGTCCCAGCGGCCAACTGCCGGAGACGGACTGACCTTCGGGGCACAGGTCGGGCGCGGCCCGGTGCGCCGAAATCCGGCTGACACCGACTCGTCCGTGCGACAGGATGGCCGCTTGTCGTACCGGCGAGTGAAAGGCAGACCGCATGCCGCACCCTGTACCGCGACCGATGCCCGAGGCGACGGGGACGCTCACCGCCGAGGTGGTGGTGGACCTGGCCGTCCCCGTCGGGCCGGTGATCTCGCCGGACGGCCGACTGGTCGCCTACGGCGTGGTCGCGCGGAGCGGCAGGGACGGACGGCCACCGCACAGCTCTGTCTGGGTCGCCCCCGCCGATGGCGGTGCGGCCCCGCGCGAGCTGACCGGCGGCACAGCGCACAGCGGGGTACCGAGGTGGGCGCCGGACTCTGCCGCGCTGTTCCTCCTCTCCGACTGCGAGGAGCGGGGCGTCGCCCAGGTGCAGCGGATCCTTCTGGACGGCAGCGAGGACGTCGCCGGCATCGGCAAGGCGGAGTCGCTGACGCGTTGGCGCGGGGGCGTCTCCGGCTACTACCCGCTCGCCGACGGCCGGACCGTCGCGTTGCTCGCCGAGGACGAGCCCACCGCGGAGGACGAGCGTCGCGAGGCCGAGGGTGACGACGCCAAGGTCTGGGGCCGGCACCTCCCGGTCACCCGGCTGCGCCTGCTCGACCTGGAGACCGGCGTGGTCCGCACTGTGGACGGCCTGGGGGACCGCCATGTCGTGGAGCTGACGCAGCGTCCGGACGGCGGACCGCTGGCCGTGATGAGCTGGGAGACCCCCGAGCTCGATCCCGGCCTCACGACGACGCGGCTGCATCTGGTCGTCCCGGAGTCGGGAGCCGTGCAGGACCTGGGCCCGGTCGGGGTCGAGGCCCAGTCCCCGGTCTGGTGGAACCACGACGGCACCTGGCATCTGGCCCATCTGGCGGTGGTTCCCGGGCAGTCGGCCGGCGCGCTCGCCGTTCTCGACACCGTCGCGCAGGCGACCGGTACGGGCGTGGAACAGCGCGATCTCACGGTCGGCCTGTCCGTCTGCCCCACCGAGCTGGTGCAGGTCGCCGACGGGCCGCCGCTCGCGCTGTTCGCGGACGGGTTGGACACCGCGCTGTACCGTCTGGATCCGCGGTCGCTGCGGTTCCAGCGGCTGTCCTGCGCGCCCGGCTCGCTCTGCGGGCTGACCGCGAGTCGCTCCGGAGAGAGCCTGGCCGTGCTGGCGAGCACCGCGGCGGAGCCCAGGAACGTCCACGCGGGACCCACGGGCGGACCACTGCTCCGGCTCAGCGACAACAGTCCCGAGCTGCGCGCGATCCGCTGGGGTACCCAGGAACGGCTCGGCTACCGGGCCTGCGACGGGCTCGCGTTGGACGGGCTGCTGATCCTGCCCGTCGGCCGGACCCGCGACGACGGTCCGTTCCCGCTCGTCACCCTGATCCACGGCGGTCCGTACTTCCGCCATGCCGACGAGTTCGCCCTCACCGTGGTCGACTGCGGCCACTGGCTGGCGGCCGCCGGATACGCCGTGTTCCTGGCCAACCCCCGGGGCGGCTCGGGCCACGGCCGGGAGTTCGCCGCCATGGTGCCGGGCGCGGTGGGCGGCGACGAGTGGACCGACATCCTCGCCGGGATCGACCTGCTGGTCGCCGAGAAGGTCGCCGATCCCGAACGGCTGGGCATCTCCGGCTGGAGCCACGGCGGTTTCATGGCGGCCTGGGCCGTCGGCCGGACCGACCGGTTCAAGGCCGCTGTGATGGGCGCCGGCATCAGCGACTGGGGTATGCAGGCCGGGACCGGCGACTGGGGAATCCTCGACGCGGCGCTCGGCGGCAGCACCGGCTGGAACGGGCCGGGACCGCATCTCCACGACCGGAACAGTCCGATCTCCTACGTGTCCCGGATCAGCACGCCGGTGCTGATCCTGCACGGCGAGGAGGACACCAATGTCCCTCTCGGCCAGGCGCTCCACTTCCACCGCGCCCTGCGCCACTTCGGCGTCGAGCACGAGTTCGTCGTCTACCCGAGGGAGGGCCACGGGCTTGACGAGCGCGCCCACCAGCTCGACGCGCTGCGGCGCGTCCGCGACTGGTTCGATCGCCAACTGAATCGGTGAGCGCCACCGGCACCACCGCGCAGCAGCGCGCCCCCGCACCTGCACCCGCCGCGACCGGTGAGCTCGCCAGGACGGGTGGGGGCGGCGACCTCGGCCACGGCGCGGCCGGTCCGGGCGCGATCCTTCCCGGCGGCGCGCTGACCTACGTGCCGCAGCGCCGGGTCACGGGCGACTGAACCGGTTCCCCATGGCATCGAGCAGCCAGTCCGCGAGGTACTGGGCGAAGGAGCCGCGGACCAGCAGGCGGTAGGACGGAGCCGCGTCCAGCTGGTCCAGGACGACCTGGACCTTGGAGACGGTGGTCTGCGCGCACTGCCCCGGGCCGAGGGCACGAGGGTGGAGGTCGAGGGAGCAGCCCTGCTCCAGCAGGGTGCGGGCCGATGGGCCGGAGAGTTCCAGGGTGGTCCGGTTGGCGGAGACGTCGACGACCGAGCCCGGGTCGGCGCCGAGCGCCTGGCGCAGCGACCGTTCGACCGACGTCGCGGCGCCGTCGGGGCCGACGACCAGCCACTCGTCCGGGCCGAGCCAGAGGACCCGCAGGGCGCCGGTCACGGCGACCTGTCCCGGGATCATCGGGAGGGGCGTGCCCAGGACCTTGCCCGCGCGGGCGGCCGCGGCACCCGCGGGGTCGAGGCGGAGGTTCAGCTGGGCGAGGTAGGGGACCTCGCCCAGCCGCACGCCGCCCGGGCCGGGGACGGACCGCTCCGCGAACTGCTCGGCGAGATGGCCGAGCGGACTGCGCCGCAGGTGGGAGAGGCGGGCAAGGCTGTCAGCCGTCACGGCGGGCTCCCTTCGGGTCGAAGAGGACGGGTTCGGCGATGGTCGCCGCGACCGTGCGGCCGTCCGCTAGCGGCGCCAGCACCCTCTCGCCGATCCGGTCGCGGCCGCCCCGCACCAGGGCGAGAGCGAAGGTTCGGCCCAGGGCGGCGCTGCGATAGCTGGAGGTGACGTGCCCGAGCGAGTCGACGGGGACCGTCGCCAGGTCGGCGCCGGGTGCCACCAACTGCGCTCCCTCCGGCAGCAGTTCGGTGCGGTCGTCGGGCAGGAGGCCGACGAGGTGCTTGCGGTCCGGGCGGGAGGTGTCGGCGCGCGCGAAGGAGCGCTTGCCGACGAAGTCCTTGTGCCGGGCGACGATCCACGCCATGCCGAGGTCCTGCGGGGTGACCGTGCCGTCGGTGTCCTGGCCGACGATGGGGTAGCCCTTCTCGGCGCGCAGCACGTGCATGGTCTCGGTGCCGTAGGGAGTGATCCCGGCGTGTGCGCCGTAGGCGACCACGGCCTCCCAGACGGCGAGACCGTACCAGCCGGCGACGTTGACCTCGTAGGCGAGCTCGCCGGAGAACGAGATCCGGCAGATCCGCGCCGGGACGCCGTTGGCCAGCTCTGCGTGACGGGCCGTCATGAACGGGAAAGCATCGTTGGACACGTCCAGCCCCGGCGCCAGCGCCGCGAGCACCTCGCGGGAGCGGGGGCCGACCACGGCCACCGTGGACCACTGCTCGGTGACCGAGGTGAGGCGGACCCGCAGCTCGGGCCACTCGGTCTGGAGCCACTCCTCCATCCAGTCCAGCACCGCCGCCGCGTTGCCGGTGGTCGTGGTGAGGTAGTAGTGCTCGGGCGCGAGCCGCACGGTGACGCCGTCGTCGAGGACCATCCCGTCGGCCCGGCACATGACGCCGTAACGCGCGGAGCCCACCGGCAGTTTGGCGAAGCCGTTGGTGTAGAGGCGATCGAGGAACACGCCCGCGTCGGGGCCGATCACGTCGATCTTGCCGAGCGTGGAGGCGTCCATCACCGCGACGCCCTCGCGGGCCGCCCGGCACTCGCGCAGCACCGCCGCGTCCATGTCCTCCCCGGGGCGGGGATAGTAGCGCGGACGCCGCCACTGCCCGACGTTCTCGAAGACCGCCCCGCGCCGGACGTGCCAGGGGTGGGCGGGGGTGGTGCGCACGGGGTCGAAGAGCGGTCCGCGCTCGCGGCCGGCGAGCAGCGCGAAGGAGACCGGGACGTAGGGGCCGCGGTAGGTGGTGGTGCCGACCTCGCCCGGCGAACGGGCCCCCAGCAGGTGGGCGATGACGCCGATCGCGGCGACGCCGCAGGACTTGCCCTGGTCGTGGGCGGTGCCGATGGTGGTGTACCGCTTGACGTGCTCGACCGAACGCATGCCGGCGCGGATCGCGCGGTGCACGTCGGCGACGGTCGCGTCGCGCTGGGAGTCGACGAAGTGGTCACGCCAGGTCGACGGGTCACCGCTCTCGCCGGGGACGAGCCAGACGGGTCGCGGCGGCGCGGACGGCTCGTCGCCCGAGCACGGTGGCGCGGCGGGCGCGGTGCCGGGGAATCCGGCGGCGGTGGCCGCCTCGGCCCCGGCGGTGAGGCCCTCGGCGAGGCACCCGGCGAGGTCGTAGCGGCCGGCGCAGGCACCAGCGGCGCGGACGTCCTGGGCGGCCTGGTCCGGGACGAAGGCGGCGAGGGTCTCGTCGTACCGGACGGTACCGCGCGCCATGCTCCACAGGTGGACGGCCGGACTCCAGCCGCCCGAGACGGCGAGCAGGTCGCACGCCACCACCCGGACCGGGCCCGTGAGTTGTGCATCATCGGTGAGGGCGGAGATCCGCACGGCGGTGAGGCACGCCTCACCCTCGGTGCCGACCACGGCCGATCCGGCCAGCACCTCGATCCCGGCGGCGCGCGCGGCCTCCACCAGCGCGACGGGCGGTGCGGGCCGGGTGTCCACCAGCGCGGGGACCCCGGCGCCCGCCGCGGCCAGCTCCAGCGCGGTGGTGTAGGCGCTGTCGCCGGTGGTGAACACCACCGCGCGACGGCCGGGCAGGACGGCGTAGCGGTTGAGGTAGGAGCGGACGGCGGCGGCCGACATGACGCCTGGCCGGTCGTTGCCCGCGAAGACCAACGGCCGCTCGTGCGCGCCGGTGGCGAGCACGACCTGGCGGGCGCGCAGGTGCCACAACCGGCCTCCGCCGCCCGGCCGGTCCGGACGGCGCTCGGCGACCAGAACGTAGTTCTGGTCGTGGTGGCCGATGGCGGTGGCCCGGGTCAGCACGCGCGTCTCGGGCTGCGCGTCCAGCTCCGCGCACACGTCGGCCACCCACGCGCAGGCGGGTCGCCCCTCGATCTCGTCACGTGCGCCGAGCAGGGCGCCGCCGAGCTCGGGCTGGTCGTCGACGAGCACCACCCGGGCGCCGGAGCGCCCGGCGGCGAGGGCCGCGGCGAGTCCGGCCGGGCCCGCTCCGACGACGAGGACGTCGGTGTGCAGATAGGTCTTGTCGAACACCGCCTCGTCCGGCGCCTCGTCGAGCCGTCCGCGCCCCTGGAGGCCGGTGGCCGCCAGCCCGTCACAGAGCTCGACGGTGGTGGCGAGCTGCATCGGCTCGGAGTGCGGGCGCTCCAGCTGCACGAGCGCGTGCGGGTCGTCGACGCCGGCGGTGACGATCCCGCGCGGACGCTCTCGGTAGAGGCTCGGTCCGACGGCGAGGACGCCGCCCGCGAGCAGCGCGGAGGCGAGGGTGTCGCCGGGCAGTCCGGTGTACTCGACGCCGTCGAAGGTGAAGCGCAGCGGCGTGGAGCGGTCCACGCGGCCGCCGGTGGGCAGACGGTTGCTCATGCGGTCACCTCTTCTGCCGAGTTAGACGTCCGGGCCGCCGACGGACGGGGTTGGCCGGCCGGATAGACGGCGGAGATGTCGTGCGTGACGGTGTGCCGGACGACGTTGAACCAGCGGCGGCAGCCCGCGGTGTGCACCCACCGCTCCGCGAACTCGCCCTTGGGGTTGGCCCGGACGAAGAGGTAGTCGCCCCACTCGGCGTCGCTCAGCGCCTCGGGGTCGGCCGGGTGGGCGACATGGGCCTGCCCGCCGTAGTGGAACTCGGTCTCGTCGCGCTCCCCGCACCAGGGACAGGCGATGAGCAGCATGCGTCCTCCTGGAGGCCGTCAGAGTCTGTCAGTGGGCGACGGCGGCGGCGCCGTGCTCGTCGATGAGTGCGCCGGTGGTGAACCGCTCCAGCGCGAACGGCGCGGCCAGCGGGTGGGGACGGCCGTGCGCGATCGTGTCCGCGTAGACCTGGCCGGAGGCGGGTGTCGCCTTGAAACCGCCGGTCCCCCAGCCGCAGTTGACGTAGAGGTTCGCGACCGGCGTCGGCCCGATGATGGGCGAGGCGTCCGGCGTGACGTCGACGATGCCGCCCCAGGTCCGCAGCACGTGGGCGCGCGCGAAGATCGGGAACAGCTCCAGCGCGGCGGCCATCTGGTGCTCGATCTGGTGGAACGAGCCACGCTGGCCGTAGCCGTTGTAGGAGTCGATGCCCGCGCCCATGACCAGCTCGCCCTTGTGCGCCTGGCTCACGTAGACGTGCACGTGGTTGGACATCACGACGGTCGGGTGCACGGGATCCAGCAGTTCGGAGACGAGCGCCTGGAGCGGGTGGCTCTGCAGCGGCAGGCGCAGGCCGACCAGGTCGGTGAGGGTGCTGGTGTGTCCGGCGGCGGCGAGCGCGACCCTCCCGGCGGCGATCCGGCCGCGCGTGGTCTCGACGCCGACCACCGCGCCCGCGGCGTTCCGGACGAACCCGGTGACCTCGCAGTTCTGGATCAGGTCCACGCCGTACGCGTCGGCCTTGCGGGCCAGGGCCCAGGCGACATGGTCGTGCTTGGCGATGCCGGCGCGGGGCTGGAGGGTCGCACCGAGCACGGGATAGCGCACGTCGGGAGAGGTGTTGACGATGGGGCAGAAGGCGCGGACCTCGTCCGGGTCGAGCCACTCGGCGTCGACGCCGCCGAGCCGGTTGGCGCCCACCCGGCGCATGCCCTCGCGGACGTCCTGGAGGGTGTGGGCGAGGTTGAGCACGCCGCGCTGGCTGAAGAGGAAGTCGTAGTCCAGCTCCTGCGGCAGGCCCTCCCAGAGCCCCAGGGCGTGCTCGTAGATCGCGGCGCTCTCCTCGCACAGGTAGTTGGAGCGGATGATCGTGGTGTTCCGGGCCATGTTCCCGCCGGCCAGCCAACCGCGTTCCAGGACGGCGACGTTGCTGATGCCGTGGTCGCGGGCCAGGTAGTAGGCGGTGGCCAGGCCGTGGCCGCCCGCGCCCACCACGACGACGTCGTAGGACGGCTTGGGATCGGGGGTGCGCCACAGCCAGTCGGGGTGCTCCGGCAGCTGGTCGGGCATCGGCGGATTCCTCCCTGACGTACCTGACGTGAGACGTGCGGAGGCGGACGTGCGAAGGGGGTGAACTTGTTTCAGATTACGCACGGTGTTGCGTAACCCACAACAGTGCGGCGGAGATTGTTCCGCGACGGGCTCTCTTGACGGTCCACCGGAGCAGCCGGAGACTGTTGCGCCATACGGATCACGTTTCACTTGGTGGAACATCTCCTTCTGTCACGGTTGCCGAGAGATACGGCAGGAACCCCATGACCCTGCAGAACTACGACTTCGTCATCGTCGGTGGAGGATCGGCGGGTTGTGCGCTCGCCGCGCGGCTCAGCGCGGACCCGGGCAACCGGGTGCTGGTCCTGGAAGCGGGCCGTCCCGACTATCCCTGGGACGTCTTCATCCACATGCCGGCGGCGCTCACCTTCCCCATCGGGAGCCGCTTCTACGACTGGAAGTACGAGTCCGAGCCGGAGCCGTTCATGAACGGCCGGCGCATCTACCACGCCCGCGGCAAGGTGCTCGGCGGGTCCAGCAGCATCAACGGCATGATCTTCCAGCGCGGCAACCCGCTCGACTACGAGCGCTGGGGCGCCGATCCGGGGATGAAGAGCTGGGACTACGCCCACTGCCTCCCCTACTTCAGGAAGATGGAGAACTGCCTCGCCGATCCCGGCACCGGCTGGCGCGGCCACGACGGCCCGCTGACCATGGAGCGCGGGCCCGCCACCAACCCCCTCTTCGGCGCCTTCTTCGAGGCGGTGCAGCAGGCCGGCTACCCGCTGACGGACGACGTCAACGGCTACCGGCAGGAGGGCTTCGCCCCGTTCGACCGCAATCTGCGCCGGGGACGGCGGCTGAGTGCCGCGCGCGCCTACGTGCATCCGGTGAAGGGACGGCCCAATCTGGAGGTGCGGACGCGGGCCCTGGTGACCCGGGTCCTGTTCGAGGGCGCACGCGCGGTCGGCGTGGAGTACAGCCCGCGCGGCGGCACACCGCAGCAGGTGCGGGCCGGGCGGGTGATCCTCTGCGGAGGATCGATCAACTCCCCGCAGCTGCTCCAGCTCTCGGGCGTCGGCAACGCGGACGAGCTCGCCGCCCTGGGCATCGAGCCGGTGCACCACCTGCCGGGCGTCGGCGAGAACCTCCAGGACCACCTGGAGGTCTACGTCCAACACGCCTGCAAGCAGCCGGTGTCCGTGCAGCCACAGCTCAAGATGTGGCGGCGGCCGTTCATCGGCGCCCAGTGGCTGTTCCTGCGCAGCGGGCCGGGCGCCACCAACCACTTCGAGGGCGGCGGGTTCGTCCGCAGCAACGAGGAGGTGGACTATCCCAACCTGATGTTCCACTTCCTCCCGATCGCCGTCCGCTACGACGGCTCGGCGCCTGCGGGCGGGCACGGGTACCAGGTCCACATCGGGCCGATGTACTCGGACGCCCGCGGGTCGGTGAAGCTCAAGTCCCGCGATCCGCGCGAACACCCGGCGCTGCGCTTCAACTACCTCTCGACGGAGCAGGACCGCCGCGAGTGGGTGGAGGCGATCAGAGTCACCCGCTCGATCCTGGGCCAGGACGCGTTCGCCCCGTTCAGCGACGGCGAGATCTCCCCCGGCCCCTCGGTGGAGACCGACGAGCAGATCCTCGACTGGGTCGCCCGCGACGGCGAGACCGCCCTGCACCCGTCCTGCACCTGCAAGATGGGCACGGACGAGATGTCCGTGGTCGACCCGGCCACCATGCAGGTCCACGGCCTGGAGGGCCTGCACGTGGTGGACGCCTCGGCGATGCCGTACGTGACCAACGGCAACATCTACGCCCCGGTCATGATGCTCGCGGAGAAGTCCGCGGACCTGATCCTGGGGAACACCCCACTGGAGGCCGACCACACGGAGTTCTACCGCCACCGAGCGGTCGGCTGACGAGTCGTCACGGACGACCCCGGGCACGGCTCCGCGCTCCCCTCCCCTCGGGAGACGCGCAGCCGTGCCGTCGGCCGGAGTGATCGGCTACGCTCCGGCCATGACCCAGCAGACGCGTTGCACGTACTGCGGCGCCCAGGACCTCGAGCCCGGCTTCCTGGACGACCCCCGCGGGTCCGGGGCCACCAAGTGGATCGCCGGGAGGCTCGAACGTGGACCCCTCGGCGGCGCCAGGCGCCTGGGCCGCCTCCGCCGCGAGGTCCACGCGCTGCGCTGCACGACCTGCGGCCATCTGGAGCTCTTCGCGCTGCGGGAGTAAACCGGTTTCGGCCGCGCCGGGTCTCGACCAGACTGGCCGCATGAATCGCCGCGACGAGATCCTGCGCCTGCTGCCTCCGCCGGCCAGGGAGGTCCCGCCCGCCGACTGGAGCGCGGTGGCCACCCATCTCGGCACGGACCTCCCGACCGCCTACACCTGGTTCGTCGAGACCTACGGCACCGGCAGTCTCGGCGCCGACGGGGTCGAGTGGATGACGTTCCTCCACCCCAACCAGGAACTGGCCGCCAGTGACCTGGTCGGCTGGATGGAGCGCGGGCAGAGGTTCCTGCAGCACCGCAAGGAATACGGGTACGACCCCTATCCGGGCTTCCCGGAGCCGGGCTTCCTGGCAGCCTTCGCCACCTCGCCGGCAGGTTACGAGTTCTACCTCAGGGTCGACCCGGACTCCGACCCCGACGCGTGGACGGTCGTCTGGCACGACTACGCGCTCGACGACGACAGGCGGTGGACCGAGTTCCCGCAGGGCTTCGAGGGTTTCCTGTACGACCTCATCCGCGGCAGGATCCCGGAGAGGATCACCAGCGAGAGCGGCGGCTACACCGAGTACCTCCCCCAGGAGCCCGGCACCTCGCACCACTACGTGCCGAGCCCGGACCCGGGTCCGGACGCACCCACCGATCCGCGGACCGCGCGCTGACACGCCGAGGCGGCCGCAGCCCCGCCGCGCGAGCCGACTCGTAGGGTGGTCAGGCAGGAGGTGGTGATGGGACATCGCATCGATCAGCGCCCCGAGCTGCTGACCGAGCTGTGGCGCACCTGGGCGGAGCGTGGGGTGGCGCTGGTGCCGTCGGAGTGGGACGTGGCGACTCGGCTGCCCGGTTGGTCGGTGCAAGCCCTGTACGCCCACGTGGCGCCCGATCCGGCGATGTTCGCCGGGCTGCGTGCGGCCGTGGCGGAGGGGCCCGCGACAGTCCGCAGCGGGGCCGAGATCCTGCGGATCTTCAACCGGCCCGGTGGGGTGGCCCACGCTGCGGCGGGGGCGGTGGCCGCGCAGGCTCGCACGGCCGCCGACGAGCTGACGCCGCAGGAACTGATCCTGCGGTTCGCCGAGTCGGGCCCGGCGGCCGTCGCCGAGCTCTCGGAGCTCCCGCCGGACACGCCTTTCGCCCACCCGGCCGGGACCGTCACGCTCCACGCGCTGCGGGAGGTCGCGGTGATGGAGGCGACGGTCCACCTGCTCGACCTGATCGCGGCTGTCGGCGGCCCGCCGCCACCCACCGCGGCGCTGCGGGTGACCCGGGACGTGCTGGCGGACGTGCTGGACCCGACCGCCTTCATCGAGGCGGCTGCCGGGCGGACCCAGGACGCGGTGCTCCCGGTGATCAGGTAGCCCTGGTGCTCACAGGTCGGGGTACAGCGGGTGCTTCGCGGCCAGTGTGCTGACGCGGGCGGACAGCTCGGCGGCCTTGGCCTCGTCGCTGTGCCAGTCTTCAAGCGTCGGCTTGAGGGCTTCGGCGATGACGTCGGCGACCTCGCGGAAGTCCTCGGCCGTGAAGCCGCGGGTGGCGAGCGCCGGGGTGCCGATGCGCAGGCCGGAGGTGACCATCGGCGGGCGGGGGTCGAACGGGACGGCGTTGCGGTTGACCGTGATGCCGATCCCGTGGAGGCGGTCCTCGGCCTGCTGGCCGTCGAGCTCGCTGTTGCGCAGGTCGACCAGGACGAGGTGGACGTCGGTGCCGCCGGACAGGACGGAGACGCCGGCGTCGGTGAGGTCGGCCTGGGTCAGGCGCTCGGCGAGGATCTTGGCGCCTTCCAGGGTGCGGCGCTGGCGGTCCTTGAACTCGTCGGTGGCGGCGACCTTGAAGGCGACGGCCTTGGCGGCGATGACGTGCTCGAGGGGGCCGCCCTGCTGGCCGGGGAAGACCGCGGAGTTGATCTTCTTGGCGAGCTCGGCCTTGGA